>JACNJE010000041.1 GCA_014382705.1 Verrucomicrobiota bacterium
GCATCCTACCCGCAACCCGGCCCTTTGCCCATCCAACCCTATGGGACGTCAGTGAAGAAGAATAATGACTTCCTCAGCATTTCCGACCCTGGCTGCTTCAGCCAAAGGGGATGATGCTTTCATGATCATGTCACCGCTTATATGCCCCCGTCGTTACTGGCACACCCCACCAGCACCACGGCTGCGATTGTTGTGATCAGCGATCTCCTCATAGGCCTGAATGCGACCCGACGGTAGCGGCCCGGTGAAGGTCAGGCAATGTCACATTTCCCCACACCAGCGGCAGCGGCTAGAGTCCGTCTTGCCAATCATTCCCGCTTGGCCACGCGGGCGGTTCGCGATTGAGGCAGCATGGGCTGTGACAGCCATTAGCCGGTGGTTGAGCGTCAGCGACACCACCGGTTCGCGGCCAGCCGGGGAAAATCCTTCACTCTTGTTCCATCTTGAGTTTGATGAATTCCAGTGTTTGGGCGTCTCGATGATTCACCAAAAGGGTTTCGGAGTTGAGCCGGGCCAAATCCTGCAATTCAAATTCCGCTTGGCCTGTAATTAACGAGTCGCGCTCGAAGCGGCTGTTGATCCGATAAAACGTCTTGCCGTGAGAATGGACTTGGAACTGTTCGGTGTTTGGTAGGTATTCCAAGCCTTGGATTCCAAACGGAGATTTGAAGTCAATGGTATGGGTCTTGATGTGTCGAAAGGATGAGTCAAACTTCACGACTCGATCCAGATGTTCATCGTCGAAAAAGGCCTCTGCCACAAAAAAGTGACCTTTCCGGTATGCAATTCCACCGGCACAAACGGTGAAGTGCGCTCCTATATTGTGCCTCTCGATGTATTCCAGTGAGTGAGCGTCATAGATATGCACGTGATGTTGGGTTGACCCCGTCGGTTCACAACTGCTGACGGCTGCGTAAACACGGCCATTGACATAAACGATGCCTCCGTGATGCAGCTTCAGTTTGGGCCCCGCTTTAACGAATGTGCCGTCCAGTTGGTACTTGAACAATTGCTGCGTATTTTGAACGTAGGCATGTTTTCCATCCGTCGCGACTCCCTGCTGGCCATCGTCGCTCGGTGTCCCAAATCGACTGGTGATCTGGAACCGAAGCGGTTCTTTCGCCTGGCTGCCCGACGGTGATACGGGTGGCTGCGTAATCGAACATCCCAACGACGCGATGGCCGCGATTGTTGTGATGAGGAGGCTTTTCATGGGTCGATCAGTATCATCGATCCCCATACTTTTGATGCCACTTTAATGACCAAAGATCATTCAATTGGGTGAGTTGAGCATGGCCGTCTGAAAACACGACATTGATGGCACCCGGCAATTTTTTGGTTTTACTTGTTGCTCGAAACTCCTCCCCTGACGAGACGCTTCCATGCCTGGTGAGGGTGATTCTGGAAAACCCAACATTTTCTGTGCTGCCTCTGGACAGGCTTGAAGCCGGTCTCTGTTTGATCATGGGCCATTGGTTGCGCCACATGGCATCACAGAATAGTGGCGTGTGTGAGGAAGCCCGGACGTCGCTCTCCTTGAGGTAGGCCAAATCTCTGGCCATCCCGTGCTGTGTCACCCAGCTTTGAGGCCAATCCCCCGCATAAGTCCATCCATTCAACCCGTAGCTCCCGGCCCATGGGTTGCCCGTGCGTCCGTTTATACCCTTGTTCGACCATGCTCTTGTCGCTGTTCCCTCGGTTCCGAGTTTTGACGGATCGAGGGGAGCCACGGGGCAAATTCGTATCTCGTCCACCTTGGAGTAGTTTTTGCTCAACTGATCCAGCCAGACGTATTGGCGGGTGGGTGATTCAAACGGCAGCATACTTCCCGTATCATTGGTGTATAATTTGTGAGCCAGGCCAAGCTGCTTGAGATTCGAGACACATTTGATTCCCTTGACCTTTAGCTTGGCGCGACTCAGGGCTGGCAATAACAGGGAAGCCAGAATCGCAATGATGGCGATCACGACCAATAGTTCAATAAGAGTAAACCCTGGGTTTGGTTTTGTTTTCATTTCCCGAAGATTCGGGTGATCGGTTTGCCGGCGTTTGGGTTTTGTTCGCTGTAGTTTAGTCCCACAAAACGGCAGAGCGTTGCGGCGATTTGATCCATCACGACCGGTTCTCCACCGATCCACTCGCCGCGCAGAGGACTGTCCGGGCTGATGATAGCCAGCCAGGTGTTTTTGGCGTCCTTGATTTTTGCGTTGTGGGTGTGCCAGTTCAGCGCGATGTCGCCTCGGCCGTGGTCGGTGGTGATCAGCAGGGTGGTCTTGCCCCGGTATTGCGCGTCGGCCTGCAGCCAGTCCCAAAGCTCGTTGAAAAAGGAATCAAACCGGGCGATGGCGGCGAGCACGCGGTCGTATCGTTTTTCGTGCGCCCAGTCGTCGGTCTCGCCGAGGCTCAGGTACAACACGCGGGGCCGGTGGGTCTTGAGGTGCGCCATGGCAAACCGGAAGGTGATCTCGTCATGCCGCACGGTGTCCCACGGCGTCAGCATTTCGAACTGCAGCCGGCTCATGGACTGGATGGCCGGGGCCGGGTGCGCGTACGCCTCGTACCCGGCGTTGGTGAACACCGCGCCGGCCTCCTGCTGCACCGCCACGCCAATCACGTCCCACGAGGCGAACGCGGCGACTTGTTTTTGCGGCAGGCCCAATTTGCGCCGGAGAAACTCGAGCACGGTGGGGTTGGGGTTCAGGACTTTGTCATTGCTGGTGATGAGGTCGTCCCGCGCCTGGCCGGTGAGGATTTCCGAGTAGCCGGGGTAGGAAAAATGCAGCCGATTGGCCAGGCGCACCGAGCTTCCTTTTTGCGGATTGCCGGCGACGGAGCCGTGGTGCCGCATCCATTCGCCCCAGAAAAACGGCATAAGCTTTTCGCGGCGTGCCTTCGGCGTGTCGGCCCAAAAACGCCGGTACGTTTTGGTGTCCTCCAGTTTGCCATCCTTGAGCGTCGCCTTGAGAATCTCGAGGTCGAGTCCGCCGAACAGTTCCTGGTACCGCACACCGTCGAGCGTGATCAAAATCAGGTTCTCCGTCCTGCGCTCGGCGGCTTGGCCGCCGCCGATCAGCAGCAGCGCAGCGGCCAGGACGGCCAAGCGCTTGGCCAAGCGACACAGATGCGTCGCGGGAGGGGCAAGTTCCACCTTGCCCCATTTTATATTTCGTTTGGGGCGAGGTGGAACTCGCCCCTCCCGGGATTTCGGGTGCGATCCAATGCGGTACAGAAGGAGGGAATGCAGTAAACTATTAAATCGCCAAATTAACAAACAAGCCAAGCGCTTGGCCAAGTGGATGGGTGTTTTTTCCGTCATGTCAGAGTCGTTTCACGTAGACGTAGTAGGCACCGCAGATGGGGTTGGCGCGGCCCTCGGCGAACCAGGTGTGCAGGCGCGCCGGGCCAAGCGGGAGGGTCACGGTGAACGTGGCGGCCTTGTCGCCTGGCTTCACCGGCTGGGTTGTCAATTCGCGGTTGATGAACACCCGCGCCTGCGTGATCGGCAGCGCGCCCTGGCCGTTGTGTGCCGCGTCCAGCGGGAGGTCGGCCTCGCGCGGCCAACGCCGCAGCTCGAATGCGTACCGGCCGGCTTGGGCGACGTTGAGTTCCCAGTAGCCGTTTTTCTGGTCGCCGCGCCGAATCTGCCCCTGCTGGTCGATGAACACGTCGAGCCACTCGCAGGCGGTGAGCATCATCGGGTTTTCCGCGTCGCTGCCGATGGTCACCCGCTGCGGCTCGTTGGCGATGTCGCCGACGGAGGCCCACCAGTTGTCAAGGTGGGCCCGCATTTTCGCCGCCACTTCCGGGTGGTCGCCGATCACGTTTTTTTTCTGCAACGGATCAGTCTCGAGATTGTAAAGTTCACTGTCGCGCAGCATGCGCCACCGTTTCCAAAGCACCGCGCCGCCTTCGCGCCGGAGGATCGAGGGCGAGTCGGGCGTGGGAAAATCGAGGCTGCCGGGCATGCGGCTGTAGTTGATCACGAGCATGCGCTCGGCCGGCACCTCGGCTTCGTCGCGAAGGGCGGGGGCGAGGCTGATGCCGTCGAACTTGCGAGTCGACTCAGCTCCGCACAGGTCGAGCAGCGTCGGGAGCAGATCCTGCGTCTGGGTCAGGCCGCTGATGTCGCGCGGTTGGCCAAGGCCGCCGCCGGGCCAGCGGACGAAGCACGGCACACGGTGGCCACCCTCCCACAGCTGGGTTTTGCGGCCGCGCATGCCGGCGGGAAAGTAGGCGTGGCCGAATGTGCTGCCGTTGTCGGTCATGAAAAGCAGGATGGTGTTTTTCGCCAGGCCGGCCTCGTCGAGGAACGCCATGAGCCGGCCCATGTTGGTGTCGACGTTGCGGATCATCGCGAGGTAGCGCACGAGATTGCTTTTGCTCCGGGGTGCCATGCGCGGCAGCTTCGCGTTGGCCACCATTTCCTCCATCACCTCGATGTCCTCGTCCGGTGCGTAAAACGGCCCGTGCGGCGTGTTGGTCGGCAGGTAGGCGAAGAACGGTTCCCCGGCCGCGGCACGGCGCTTGATCCAGTCGATGGCGTGGTCGAAGAAAATGTCGGTGCAGTAGCCGGTAAATTTTTTGCGTTTGCCGTTCCAGCGGTAGGTGTCGTCGAAGTAGTTGTTGCCCCAGTGATCCGGCACGGAGCCGATGTGCGAGGAGGGGAACCAGAGCGTCTCCTCAAAGCCGCGATCCTGTGGGCGGTACGGGTAATTGTCGCCGAGGTGCCACTTGCCGAAGATGCCGGTGCGGTAGCCGTGTTCGCGGAGCAGGTTGGCCATCGTCGGGAGGTTCGCTCGCAGGAGCGTGCGGCCGCTGCTGACGTTGATCGCGCCGTGGCGTGCGGGATCGAGTCCGGTCATGAGCGAGCCGCGCGTCGGCGTGCACATCGGCGAGGCGTGGTAATCGGTGAAACGCACGCTCTGCCCGTGCAGCTTGTCGAGGAACGGCGTGTTGAGCACCGGATTGCCGTGCGCGGAGAATTCGGGATACCCCTGGTCATCCGTCATCACGACGATCACATTCGGCCGGGCCGCCTGGCCAAGCGGAAGGGCCGCCGCCGCCGACGCCCACAGGAAAAGGGCAGGGAGAAATCGCATGGATGGATTGTAGCGGCACCGGCCTCCATCGCGCAACCCGCCAGTGCGCCGCTTGGCCAAGCTTGCTGGTCGATTGGTTTTGTGGATTGATGGTCGCCCCCGGAATGGCGCAGTTCGGCACATGGCAACCGAAGAGTCGCGGCAGGCTGTTTTACAACTGGCCGCCAGGCGCGTGTGAGGAGGCACTGCGTTTCACGAGCGCCGGGCAGCTTGGCGGCGAGCCGTACGACGTGGTCATCGTCGGCGCGGGCGTGGTTGGCTGCGGGCTGGCGCACCGACTGTCGATGTATGACTTGCGCGTGCTGTTGGTCGATCGCCTGCACGATGTCGGCGAAGGCACGAGCAAGGCCAACAGCGCGCTCATCCACTCCGGCTACGATGCCAAGCCGGGCACGCTCGAGTCGGAGCTGCTGCACGAGGCCGAGGCCGACTGGCCCGGCCTGGCGGCTCGGCTGAAAATCCCGCTCGACCCCGTCGGCGGCATCATGATGGCGGTGACCGATGAGCAGGAATGCCAGCTCGAGGCCGCCGAGAAAAACGCCCACGCCAATCGCGTCGCCGACGTGCGCATCCTCAGCGCCGACGAGATTCGCGAACGCGAACCCAACGCCTCGTCCAGCGTGCGCGGCGGGTTGCTCGTGCCGGGCGAGTCGCTGGCCGATCCGTTCATGGCATCGATCGCCTTCGCCGAGATCGCCCTGGCCAACGGCGTGGACATCCTGCTCGGCGTGGAGATCGCCGGCGTGGAGCTTGGCCAAGCGCGGCATCACCTCGTCACCGCTGACGGCCACCGTCTCCCGGCCCGCCGCATCGTCAATGCCGCCGGGCTGGGCAGCCGCCGTCTGGCGGACGGCTACGGCGGTGGCGCGTTCGACATCAACCCGCGCCGCGGCCAGTTTTTGTTGTTCGACAAATCCGCGCGGCCGCTCGTGCAACACATCCTGCTGCCGGTGCCCACTGCGCACACAAAAGGCGTGCTCGTGTCGCCGACCATTTTCGGAAATTTGCTCGCCGGGCCGACCGCCGAGGATCTGCCACTCGACGATCCCGCCGCCACGCACACCACCGTCGATGGCATTCGGCGAGTGTTGGAGGGCGGCTCGCGGCTCGTGGACGGCTTGGCCCGGCAGCCGGTCATTGCCACTTATGCCGGGGCTCGATGTGCCTGCAGTCAGGGGAGTTACGTGATCCGATACAACGACGGCGCGCCCGGCGTCGTCACGCTCACCGGCGTTCGCTCGACCGGGCTGACCACGTCCATCTCACTGGCGCGCCACTTGGTTGACGGCATGCAAAAAGAGCTTGGCCTCGAGTTGTCGCCGGACAGCGCCGCGCTCGATGCCCGGCCGGAGAGCGCCTGGCCCGGCTGGTGGCGGCGGCCGTTCGAAAACGGGGCGACCGATGCCCGCGCCGACCACGGTTGCGCGGTTTGTTTTTGCGAAGTCATCAGCGAGGGCGAAATCCGCGACGCACTCGACTCGCCGCTCCGGCCCCGCACGATGGACGCGCTGAAGCGGCGCACGCGGGCGTTGACCGGCCGCTGTCAAGGTTTCGACTGCCAAGTGTCGCTCGCGGAAATCGTGTCCGGTCACACCGGCATCGGCATCGCGCAACTCACCAAAAACGGCCCCGGCAGCGAACTGGTCGCGCCTGGCCAAGCGGAGGTTCCGGCATGAGCGACGCGCAGCATTTCAAGGTGGTGATCATCGGCGGCGGGCCGGCCGGCATCGGCGCGGCTGTCGGCTTGGCCAAGCGCGGCGTCGGGCCGGTCGTGTTGATCGAGCGACGCGCCGAGCTTGGCGGCACACCGATGGGGTACCGCAAAAAACCGGGCGGCGTGCCGACGTTCGTCGAGTGGACGCGCGGCCGGGTGGTCTTTGGCGAGGAACTGGCCGGGCGAATGGCCAAGCGCTTGGCCAAGACCGACACCGCGATTCGGCTGGGCACGCAGGTGACAAAGATTGATCCCGCCGAAAAACGGCTGACGCTGCTTGGGCCGGACGGCGTGCGCGAACTCACCGCCGATGCCGCCGTGCTGGCGGCCGGCGCGCGCGAGCAGACGCCGGCCGAGAAAGGGTGGCTTGCCGGAGCGCGAACGGCGCGGGTCGGTTTCACGCGGCACGTGACCGGCTGGCTCGACCGCCACGGGCTGCTCCCCGCGCGCAAGCCGGTGGTGGTGGGTTCGGATCTGATCGCCTACTCGGCGGCGGCCAAGCTGCGGGCGGCCGGCAGCGACGAGCCGGTGATGATCGATCGGCGGCAAAGCCCAAGCGCCGGTTTTTTCGAGCGACTGTTTTTCTGGCGCTGGACGCGGCCCGACTGGTCGGGCGGCGTGACGGCTGCCGGGATGAAAGGCGATCGCGCGGCCACCGGCGTTCAGTCGAGCGACGGCAAAGAGTGGCCCGGCGACGGCGTGATGGTTTGCGGGGAACTGGTGCCGAACAGCGAATTGGCGCTGCTGGGCGGCTTGGCCGTTGAGCTGCCGTCGCGGCAATTGCAATTGGCTCGCGGCCAAGCGATGTCAGAGCCGGGTTGGTTCGCCGCCGGAAACGTGCTCGGCGGTTTTCACGGCGCGCAGTGGTGTTACTTTAATGGCCGCCGCTTGGCCAAGCGCATCGCAACGTTTTTGGAGTAATCGCACTGAGTGCGCGAACGCTCCCCGATCGCATCAGTATCCGAAGGCCGGTCGATAGCAGGCGTTGTCGCGGGCGGCGTGGGTGTCTTCGGCTTTTCCCGAGGGGCCGTCAGCCAGTCCGAAATGCCATGCGCGCAGCATGGATGCTTTGCGATACTCGGCGTGGCCGTCGGACATGACGAGATTGCCGCCCTTGAAATGCACGGAGGCGTACCAGTCGACGCCTGGGCTTCGCGAGTGGTGCCAGTAGGTGTACATGCCCTTCCCGCAGCCGCCGAACGAAGGGCCGTAGGAGGGCCGCAACGCCGTGTAGCTCACGAGCCGGATGGTTTCCTGGATGATGGCCACCTCGGAGGGGTTGCGGACGCGATCCATCGACAAATCCATCACAACGCCGTTGGGCAGGTAGCTGGTGGCACTCGTCTCGGTGGCGTCCGAGGCGTCTCCCGGTTTTTTCGCGTCGGGACAGGTGTACACCTCGGTGCTGGGGCGGTCCTGTCTTTGGAGGTAGGGCGCGATGGCGTAGAGGCAGTTGTTGCGCCAGTAGGAATTTTGCCTGTTCATAAAGTCGGGCACCTGCGACGCCTTGGGCGGGTACTTCTCGAAATCACCCTCGTAAAGCACGAGCGCGATGCCGATCTGTTTCATGTTGCCGAGGCATTGTGTCTGCTTGGCCTTCCCCTTCGCCTTGGCCAGGGCCGGGAGCAACAGCCCCGCGAGGATGGCGAGGATGGCGATCACCACCAGCAACTCAATAAGCGTGAACGCCCGCCTGGTCTTTGTTTTCATTTTGCCGCCCCGGCTTTCAGTTCAGCCGCCGTGCCTGCGGAGCAGGGCAGCTATTTCTTCTTGGGAGAAGTTGTTCGCACAATCGAGCGGCGTTTCACCGTCGAAGTTGACTGCGTTCACGTTGGCCTTGGCTGCGAGAATCAACTCCATGATATCGGAGTGTCCGCACCATGCCGCCCAGTGAAGGGAGGTTGCGCCGTAACGTTCGTCCCGAGTGTCCGCATCGGTTCCAGCTGCCAAATGCCGCAGGACAACTTCCCTGTTCCCCGCCTCTGCTGCCGCCCAGATGGGTATCTCAGGCGTTGGGATGGCGGTCGGCTCCGGAACTGCGCACCCCGCCCACAGCACGGCCGCGATGGTGCTTTGCAGGAGTACCCTCATGACACTGATGAGGGGGGAAACCTAGAAAAGCGGGCGGAAATTAACAACCCCAATTCTTTCGAGCCAAGTTTGGCATCAGGGCTAGTGCTGGGTGCACGACCTCGCTCGCTCGTTCTATGAAGAAGCGTTTTCTTGATTGTTTGGCCGGCTTGAGTGCATGATCACCTCACGGCCCATGACTCTCTCGAGCGAACTCTCCCGGCAACACCTCGAGGTGACGCGGCGTTACTTCCTGCAAATGGGTGCGGTTGGATTTGCCGCGCTAAAGCCTCTGCAGGCTTGGGCCGATTCCGACCAATCCCTCCTCGACAAGGCGACGGCTGACCTCGAGTATTTCACGCTTCAGGAGGATTTCGGCACTGTCGAGCGGGGCGATCCACTACCATACACGATGCCCTTGGCGAAGCGGCTTGAGGTCGGTTTGGAACGGGAAACCTGGAAGCTCGATGTCGTACCGGATCCCGGGAGCAATCCGCAGTTGGGCAACCCGCTTTCGAGGGCGAAGGGGAATGCGCTGGATTTCAACGGGCTGATGAAGCTCGCCGGGGAACATGCGGTGCGGTTTCTCAAGATCATGACATGCAACAACATTGGCGCGCCGCTGGGCATGGGCTTGTGGGAGGGGGTGCCGTTGCGCAACGTCATCTGGGCCACGAAACCGACGGCGAACATCCGGCGCGTGTTTTACCATGGCCATCACAACAACGACCCCAAGCAGATGTTCCAAAGTTCACTGCCAATCGGCCGGGTGCTCGAGGATCCGCCGGGCGACAACCCGGTCATCCTCTGCTACAAGCTCAACGGTCAATGGCTTACCGGCAAACGGGGTGGCCCGGTGCGGATGCTGGTGCCGGATGCCTACGGCTTTAAATCGGTCAAGTGGCTCAAGAGCGTTGTGCTTACCAACAATTACCAAGCCAACGACACCTATGCCGGTGGCAACAACGACATCGACAGCTGGATGAAAACCATGAGCCGGTTTCACTTCAAGCCGGAAACGGCCAGGGCCGGGGAGCCGATCCCAGTGACCGGATGGGCACAGGTCGGCGTGGGCGGCTTGAGCAAGGTGCAGATCTGGATCAACCCAAAGGAGAACGAGTGGCCCGAGGACGATCCGTACTTCACCACGGCACCTTGGCGGGACGCGACGATTCTGCCGCCGCCCACCCGATGGGGTGGTGACCTGCCCGGCGGCAGGCTGCCGGACAACGTGCAGTTTTTTGACGGGAACGGCCAACCGAAACATTGGCCGATGCGCTACACCCTGGCACACTGGGCCACGTTGCTAAAGGGGATCGCTCCCGGCAATTACGATGTGCGCTGCCGAACCATTGACCTAAAAGGGATTGCCCAGCCGATGCCGCGTCCGTTCCGCAAGTCTGGCCGCAACACCATCCAGAGGTTCTCGCTCAAGGTTGAGGGTTGATTTTTTGCAGCCTGCCACACTTGAGGCTTGCCCGGCGTGTCGCTGGATTGGAGCATCCCCACCGCCTGAAATTTTCGTGAGTCTTTTGTTTCCAGTGAATTGCCGCAGCTTGGCCGGGCTGACCGTCTTGGTTGGCGCGTTGGCTGTGGGCTTGGCCAAGCCGGGGGCGGCGGGGATCGATTTTAACCGGGACATCCGGCCGGTGCTTTCCGATACCTGTTTCCAATGCCACGGGCCGGACGCGGCCAAGCGCAAGGCCGGCCTGCGGCTCGATACGCGCAGCGGTGCCACCGAGGCGCGCGACGGCGTGCGCGCGATCGACCCGGCGCGCTTGGCCAACAGCGAGCTGTTGGCGCGCATCACGGCCACCGATCCCGACAAACGAATGCCGCCGCCGGAGGCGAACCGTCAATTGACTGCGGGGCAGGTGAAGTTGTTGACCGACTGGGTCGTGGCGGGTGGCGAGTATGACCGGCATTGGGCGTTTAAAAAACCGGTTCGTCAACCGCTGCCCAGCTTGGCGGCCGACCGGCGCGTGTGGGCTAATAACGGGGTCGATTTTTTTGTCGCCGCCAGACAGGCGGAGGCGGGGGTCACGCCGTCGCCGCAGGCGGCCAAGGCGACACTGCTGCGCCGTGTGAGCCTCGACCTCACCGGCCTCCCGCCGTCTCCGGCCCAACTCGCGATGTTCGTCGCAGACACCAGCCCGGGCGCATACGAAAGGGCGGTGGATGAACTGCTGCAGTCGCCGCACTATGGCGAGCGTTGGGGGCGCCACTGGCTGGACATGGCGCGCTACGCCGACTCCGACGGCTACAGCCATGATGCCGGGCGCTCGATGTGGCCATACCGCGATTGGGTGATTGACGCGACGAACCGCGACTTGTCGTTCGACCGGTTTGTCGTCGAGCAGCTCGCCGGCGACATGCTGCCCGGCGCCACGCTGGCCCAGCGCATCGCCACCGGGTTTCATCGCAACACACAGATCAACACCGAGGGCGGCGTGGACAAGGAACAATTCCGCATCGACTCGATTTTTGACCGCATTGCCACGACGGGCGAGGTGATGTTTGGCCTGACTCTTGGCTGCGCGCAGTGTCACGACCACAAATTCGACCCCATTTCGCAGATTGAGTATTACCGGTTGTTTGCTTTTTTCAACAACGCCGACGAGCCGCGCATCGAGGCGCCGACGGCCGATGTTCTGGCCAAGCGCGCCGGGCACGGCATCCGCGTGAAACGGCTCGAGGCTCAGTTGAGTGCCTTGGCCAAGGAGGATGCCAAGCGCAAGCCGCTCGAGGCCAGCTTGGCCAGGCTGAAAAAGGCGCGGCCCGGCGCAGCGACGACCTTGGTGATGGCCAAGCGAGCCAAGCCGCGCATGACGCGCCGGTTTGTGCAGGGCGATTTCACCCGCCCGGCTGAGGAGATGCAACCGGGGACGCCGGCCGTGCTGCACGGCCTGGCCAAGACGGACGAGGGTCGGCTCGACTTTGCCCGCTGGGTGGCCGATCGCGGCAATCCGCTGTTGGCGCGCGTCACCGTCAACCGCACTTGGCAGCATTTTTTTGGGCGCGGCATCGTGCAGACGGAGAACGACTTCGGCTCGCAGGGCATCCCGCCGACGCACCCGGCACTGCTCGACTGGTTGGCGGTGGATTTCATGGAGAACGACTGGAGCCGGAAATGGATCCACCGGCTGATTGTCACCTCGGCGACGTACCGGCAGGCGTCACTGCGCCGTGCGGACTTGGAGCGTGTTGACCCGTACAACAAGTGGCTCGGCCGACAGGCGCGGTTCCGGCTGGACGCCGAGGTGGTGCGCGATTTGGCCTTGGCCTCAAGCGGGTTGCTCAGCGCGAAAATGGGCGGGCCGGGAGTGTTCCCGCCGCAGCCGGACGGCTGCATGGATCTTGGCCAGCACCGTAAAACGTGGAAGGCCAGTAGCGGCGAGGACCGGTTTCGCCGCGCCGCCTATACGCATCGCTGGCGTAACACCCCTCACCCAGCGCTGAAGGTTTTCGACGCCCCGGACGGGCTGGCTGCCTGCACGCGCCGCATCCGCTCGAACACGCCGTTGCAGGCGCTGACGCTGATGAACGACCCGGCGTTCGTCGAGTTGGCGATCGGCTTGGCCCGGCGGCTGATGACAGAGGCCGACAGTGCAGCGGACCGCATCCGTCTCGGTTTCAGGCTGTGCCTCGGGCGCGAGCCGGACACGGAGGAACTGCGACTGCTCACCGGAATGGTCGAGAGCCAGCGCAGCGAGTTTGCCGCGCAATCCGCCGAAGCCAAGGCGGTCGTGGCCAAGGCCAAGCCGCTTGGCCAAGCGACGCAGCCGGCCGGCGGCGATGTAGAGTTGGCGGCGTGGACGATGGCGGCGCGCGTGTTGCTCAACCTTGACGAAACGATCACCCGCGAATGATGAATCTGCAACAATCCACACGACGCCACTTTTTCAGCCAATGCTCGATGGGCCTGGGCTCGGTCGCGCTCGGTTCGCTGCTGGGCGACGGCTTGGCCAAGGCGGCGGCCGCGAACCCGTTTCAGCCTGGCAAACCGCACCATTGGCCAAGGGCGAAGAATGTCATTTACATGTTCATGGCTGGCGGGCCGTCACAGTTGGAGTTGTTCGACTGGAAGCCGGAACTGGCCCGGCGCAACGGTGGCGACATTCCCGAGTCGTTCGTCAAGGGCAAGCGGTTTGCCTTCATGAACAGCACGTTCAAGGACCAGAAAAAACTGCTTGGCCCGGTGAAACAATTCAGCCAGCACGGCCAGTCGGGCATGTGGTTCAGCGCCAACATCCCACACATCGCCGGCATCGCCGACGAGATGACGATGTTCCGCACCTGCAAGACCAACCTGTTCAACCACGCGCCGGCCAAGCTGTTCATGAACACCGGCACCGGGATCTTCGGGCGGCCGAGCATGGGCTCCTGGGTGACGTACGGCATCGGCAGCGAGTCGCAAAACCTGCCGGGGTTCGTGGTGCTGCACTCCGGTTCGCGCGGCCCGCGCGGCGGGGCGGCCAACTGGTCGAGCGGTTTTTTGCCCACCACCTACCAAGGCGTGCCGCTGCGCGGCTCGGGCGACCCGATCCTGAACCTGGCCAACCCGGCCGGCGTCACCGCCGGACGCCAGCGCGCCTCAATCGACGTCATCAACCGGCTCAACCTGAAGCGGCTGGTGGCCACCGGTGACCCGGAGATCAACACCCGCATTGCCTCGTATGAGATGGCGTACCGCATGCAGTCCAGCGCGCCGGAGTTGATGGATCTCTCCGGCGAATCCCAAGCGACGCTCGACCTGTACGGCATCGAGGCGGGCAAACCGAGCTACGCCAACAACTGCCTCCTGGCGCGGCGCCTCGTGCAGCGCGGCACGCGGTTCGTGCAGTTGTACCACGCGAACTGGGACAGCCACGGCGGCCCGGGTGAAACCCTCACCAAGGACTTTGACAAGGTGACACACGAGGTCGACCAGGCCAGCGCGGCGTTGGTGAAGGATCTCAAGGCGCACGGGATGCTCGACGACACGCTGGTGATCTGGGGCGGTGAGTTTGGCCGCACGCCGATGAGCGAG
>JACNJE010000040.1 GCA_014382705.1 Verrucomicrobiota bacterium
CCGGGTCGGCTTTTTCTGCGGCGCCCCCGATGAGTGTCGGCATCAGAAAGAACTCCTTGCGATCGCTGCGGTGGTCAAAGGCCTGCACCGCCAGCACGTTGCCGCTCCCGTTTTTCAGCAGGTGAATGTGATCAGTCAGGTCGAAGTCCATGAAGGAACCATTGTTGTTGTTGCCGGTGGCATAGGAGTTGTACTTCGGGTTGGCCGGGGCGTTTTGGGAGGCGATCTTTTCGCCGTTCAGGTAGGCAATGAAACCGTCGTCAAACTGAATGCGGAGGATCAGGTAGCCCAAGGCGTCTCGGTCCTTGATGGCGAATTTTTTTCGCGTCCAGATCACGCGCTTGGAGGTGGAGACCTTGGTCTTGATCAGCCCAAGCAGGGTTGACCCGGTGCGCTGGAATCCGAACCCGGACTCCCCGTCTTCCCAGCTTGAGGTTGGATTGAAAGCCGGGTGGGTCCAGTCCTGTGTCTCGTGAGAGATCGACGGGATCAGGTACTGGAAGGTGGCGTGCGCGGGGATGATCTGTTCGGCCTTGCCCATCATCGGCACCCCGAACGATTGGTTGTCAGCCAAGGCCGGGAATCCCGGTTCGTACTTGTCCGCGAAGGTGCCGTCCGGCTTGGCCAAGCCGAGGAATTCCCCCGCGCGTGCGAGTCGGAAACTCGTGTGCAACGGTTTGCCGGGCTCGGCGATGTTGTTGCCGGAGGCGTGAATGATCAGGAATTTTCCCGCAGGAATGGAGACGTCGGGAAAAACCCATTTCAGCGGCGTCTCCTGTTCATCGCTCAAGCCCCAGCCGAGCAGGCTGGCCGCTGTCTCCCCGGGGTTGTGCAGCTCGACCCAGTCTGACGTCTCGCCGAAATCATCCTTCAGTGTTCGGTCGTTGGCCGCGACGATCTCGCTGATGAACGGTTCGCTGCCCAAGGCGCTGATCGCTTGGCCAAGCGCCAATAAAGTGACGATGACTCTGGTCTGCATTTCAAATGGAACACACGCCGGCGTCCTGCCGTTGGCGCGAAGGGGCAAACTACCCCGCTTGGCCAAGCGGCAAAAGCCGAATGTCACGGCTTCTCCCCACCTGTTTCCGCCGTGTTGAGTGCCGCCTCGCGTTCCAACAGTGCCGGGTGGTCGTAGTGAAAGCCGCTATACCACGGGTGCGGCGTGAGGTTGCTCAGGTTTTCCCGGTGCAGCTTTCGCAGCGCGGTGATCATCGGTTCGCTCCCGCCGACGGCCTCCGCGGCGAAGGCATCCGCCTGATATTCGAACTTGCGCGACCAAAGGCTCGACAGCGGTGAGAGCCAAAACGTCACCGTCCCTGCCAACAGGCCGAACAGTAAAAACACCGGGGCAATCCCGGCGCCGAACCCGAACGCGCCGGCGAACCCAGCCTGGCCCGCCAACAGGCTCAGCGCCCAGAAGCCGATCAGCGTCGTGACGAACGACCAGGCGATCATCTTCGGAACATGCTTCAGCTTGAAGTGGCCGATCTCGTGCGCCAGCACGGCCTCCAGTTCGGCCTCGCTCAACTGTTCCACGAGCGTGTCGAACAACGCGATCTTCCGCCCCTTGCCCAGGCCGGTGAAAAAGGCGGTCGAGTGCTTGGATCGCTTGCTGCCGTCCATCACCTGGATGCCGGCGTTCACGAAACCGGTCCGCTTGGCCAGGGCGTCCAGGCGCTCCTTTAATCCGCCGTCCGGCAGCGGCGTGAACTTGTTGAACAACGGCAGGATGAAAATCGGTGCCAACACGCTCATCAACAATCGAAAAATCACAACCACGCCCCACGCACACAGCCACCAAGTGTCGCCGGTGGCCTCGACCAGCCAAAGGATCAGCGCCAGCAACGGCACGCCGATGGCGAAACTCAGCAAGACCCCCTTGGCCTGATCCGACCCCCACGTGCGCTGGGTGGAATTGTTAAAACCAAACCGCTCCTCAAGCCGAAACTGTGACCACCACGAAAACGGCAGGCTCAACAGCGACAGCAGCAGGACCACTGCCCACAACGCGATGGCGAGTCCCCACGGAGATTGGCCCGTCGAGTCCGCAACTAGGCCATAAAGCGATGCCAGCCATCCGCTGAAAAGCAGGATGCAAAGCACCGCCGTACTGTACGTGTCGGAGAACGTGCCGAACCGCGCCTTGGCCAGGGTGTAGCGCACCGATTTCCGATACGTCTCCTCATCCATGATTTCCCGAAACGGCACCGGCACTTCAGCTGCATGCTTTCGCACGTGCGCGGCATTGACGCCATCGAGCCACAGCTCAAAACAGTATCGAAGCAAAATCAAGCCAAGGGCAACGAGGGCAAAAATAGTATCAGGATCACTCATGCTGGTATTCAGTTTTTATCCGCAGACCACGCAGATGATCGCAGATTTTTTTATCTTCGGAAATCTGCTGATCTTCGGATTCATCTGTTTTGGGTTAAGGTTTCATCGATCGCGTCATGCAGGGCGGCGAAGATTTTTTTGACCTGCCTTTGTGTCGTGCAGAACGGCGGCATCACCACGATCACGTTGCCGACCGGCCGCGTCAACACGCCGCGCTTGGCCAAGCCGTCGCAGACACGAATCCCGGCCTGCTCGGCCAAGGCGAACGGCTCGCGCGTCCGCCAGTCGCGGACCAGTTCCACCGCCAGCACGCAGCCGGCCTGGCGGATGTCGCCGACTTGCGGCAGGCACCAAAGCCGCCTGGCTTCGGCGCGAAGATTCGCGGCAAGTTTTTTGCGATGGGGTGCGGCGGTTTTCAGCAACCCGATACTGGCCAGACTGGCGGCGCTGCCGAGTTGGTTGCCGGTGTAGCTGTGGCCGTGGAAAAACGTCTTGAACTCGGCGTAATCTCCGAGGAAGGCGTCGAACACTTCCTGTGTGGTCAGCGTCGCGGCCATCGGGAGGTAGCCGCCGGTAAG
The DNA here is from genome assembly GCA_014382705.1 of Verrucomicrobiota bacterium. GTDB lineage: Bacteria > Verrucomicrobiota > Verrucomicrobiia > Limisphaerales > UBA1096 > UBA1096. The sequence goes on from JACNJE010000040.1 coordinate 2,913, forward strand.
CCCCTTGGCCAGGCAGAGGTAGTCCGGCTGCACGCCCTCGTCGTGGCTCGCAAAAAAACGGTTCGCGGCCCGGCCCAAGCCGGTCATCACCTCATCGGCGATGAGCTGCGCGCCGTGTCCCCGGGCAATCTCGGCGACACGCCGGAGCCAACCCTCCGGCTGCGCGATCATCCCGGCCGGTCCCTGCAAGCCCGGTTCGAGCAGCATCGCGGCGTAGTTGCTGCCGCGTTGTTTGCGGGAGGCAAACCGCTGCTCCACCTTGTCAATGCACTCGAACTGGCAATTGCGGGAGTCGCGCGCATCGCCGCGTTCCGGCTTGGCCTTGTTGAACGGGCATCGGTAACAGTACGGCGACATCACTTTGTCCGTCTTGAACAGCATCCCGGAGTACGCCTTGTGAAACAGGTCGATGTGCCCGGCACTCACCGCCCCGACCGTGTCGCCGTGATACGCGCCGTCGAGCGACAGGAACCTTGGCTTGCGGGCGCGGCCCGTGCGGCGGGCGAACTCGTACGCCAGCTTGAGCGCCACCTCGACTGCGGTCGAGCCGTCGTCGGAGTAAAAGACCTTGGCCAAGCGCGGCTGCCGCTTGGCCAAGCCGGTGCGCGGGTTGGCCAGTTTCACCAGCGCTTGGCCAAGCTGCGCAGCCGGCTCGTTGGCCAGGCCAAGCGCCGAGGTGTGGGCGACCTTGGTTAACTGGGTGCGAATCGCGGCGTTGATGCTCGGGTGATTATGCCCGTGAAGGTTGGTCCAGATCGACGAGTTGGCGTCGATGTATTCCCGCCCGCGCGCGTCCCAGAGGAGCGCGCCCTTGCCGCGCTCGATGACCAGCGGTTCGCCCTTGAGCCAGTCACGCATCTGCGTGAACGGATGCCACAAATGCCGTTGATCAAGCCTGGCCAGGGGGTGCTTTTTCATTCGGCGGCAAGGGGGACGGCGTCGAACGGTGACAGGTCAAGTTCGAAGCCGGTGCCGAACGGCTGGTCGTTGACGCTTCCCAGGTTGATCTGCCCGTCGCGGATGTCGAGGGTCGGCCAACCACGATCACTGGCGCGGTAAAGCCCGGGGTGCGCCTCCTGCACCTGTTGCTGTGTGCTCACCGGGAACTGCGACAGCCCGGCCATGTAATGGTGTCCGTTGCGCTCGACGCTCCCGATGCCAAGCGCTGCCATCACCGCCAAGTCCTGTATCACAGCCACCGGGCCGACATTGCACAAATCCTCGCCGCTCATGACCGACACATGCCCGGCCTCGTGCCGCGCGTTCAGCAGGCAGGCGTTGGCGGCTCCCTTGAAAATGCCTTTGCAGTTTTTGTGGCTCGTGCCGGCGTAGCCCAGCGCCAGCGCCAGCGGCAGACATTTGATCGTGCCGTCCGATTCGTCGATGATGACTGGCGGCCGATCCGGCCAGTCGTCGAACCCGTCACCCACGGAATCGTCCAGCGCGATGTCGCGGTGCAACGGTTGCTCGACGAAGAGGAGGCGTTTGAAAAACGCGGCCAACTTCGCATCGCCCACAAGTCGCTCCCAGTGGCTTCGAAACTCCTCCACGGACGTGAACTGTTCATTGCCGTCAAGGCTGAACGCAAAGTCGCCCGGCGCGTGATGCCCAATCGTGGCAGCGATGCTGCGCAGACGCTCGAGATCGGCGTCGGGGTTGCCGTTGATTTTGATTTTGAAATGCCGCAGGCCATACGCCCGGATGCATTGATCGAGCGATTGCGGCAGCGAGTCGTCGAGCAACTCATCCGCCGGGATGGCGTTGGCAGACAACGGATCGGCCAAGCCAACCGTGTGGCGCGCGAGCACCTTGGCCAACGGCTGTTGCGGAAGCTGTTCAGCTGCGAAGCGCTTGGTCAGTACCGGATGAATTGCGCCAAGATCAAAACCAAGCGTCCCGTCGCGCAGCGCTTGGCCAAGCGGCCGGCCTGTGGCGCGGCACACCGACTCGATCACCGCCCGCTCCACCAGCGACGTGCCAAAGTGCGCCAGCAACGGGGCGACGTTCCCGGCCTTGGCCCAGTCGCGCTGCTGCACATAAATGGATTGCCAAGCCGCGAAGGCGCTCGGTGCCTCGATGCCGATCGCATGGTCGAGGGCGCGGCGGATCACCCGGAGCATGTCGGCGATCTCCTTTTCCAGCGAGTCGTCCGGCACCTTGGTGAACCACTTGGGTGGCAGCAGGTCGGAGGCAATGCCCCACGACGGTTGGCCATCCACCTCGGTGTCGAGCCTTACAAAAACCATCGGCACTTCCGTCATCGTGGCGATGCCGTACTTGAACGGCATGCGCGTCTTGAGTTGAATCTGGTGAATCGAGGCTCCAGTTATCTTTAGCGGCACACCGGATTCATAAGCCGCAGCGCGCCCCTCTACAAGTTTGGCGGCAATTCGCTGTTGGCTTTGCGAGGGGGTTTGGGTGACGTATCGTGCCGCGCGTGAAGCTGCTGTTCATCGGCGACATTGTCGGGAAACCGGGCCGGAGGGCGGTGCGGTATTTTTTGCCGCGCCTCCGTCAGTCGCTTGGCATCGACTTTGTCGTCGCCAACGGGGAAAACATGGCCGGCGGATCCGGCATCACCCCGGCGACGGCGGCCGAGGTGTTCGAGGCGGGCGTGGATGTGATGACGTCGGGCGATCATCTGTGGGATCAGCGCGAGGTGGAGAGGCTGCTAGATGAGGAGTCTCGGCTGTTGCGTCCGGAAAATTATCCCGAGGGCACGCCCGGGCACGGCTTTGTTGTCAGTCGCAAGGGAAACCTTCCGCCGGTCGGCGTGCTGAATTTGCAGGGGCAGACCTTCATGAAGCCGGTCGAGAACCCGTTCTTTGCCGCTGCGAACGCCGTGGAGGCGCTCCGCAAGGAATCGCCCGTGATCTTTGTGGATATGCATGCGGAGGCCACCTCCGAGAAGATCGGGATGGGGCGCTTCCTCGATGGCAGGGTGAGCGCCGTGGTGGGCACGCACACGCATGTGCAGACGGCCGACGAGCAGGTTTTCCCGGGCGGCACGGCGTTCCTCTGCGATGCCGGCTTCACCGGGCCGCACGAGAGCATCCTGGGCCGCGAGATTGAGCCGATCCTGCGCCGATTCACGACCTATCGGCCGCAACGGTTCGGGGTCGCCTCCGGGCGCGTGATGCTCAACGGGGCCGCGATTCACATCGACGACGAAACCGGCCGGGCCGTCTCCATCGAGCGTGTCTCCGAGCTGATGCCGGGAGATGATTCCGAGGAATGAGCCGCGAACAGCAAAGCCAGTGGGATTTCGGGGAGCTTCCGGATCAGGAGGCGGCACGCACGGTTTACGGTGTCACCGAACTGAACCGCAAGGTGAAGGCGATGCTGGAAAACCAACTTGGCGCGGTCTGGGTGCAGGGGGAAATCTCCGGCCTGCGAAAGCAGGCTTCCGGTCACATGTATTTCGCGATCAAGGACGAAAACGGGCAGTTGGGCTGCGTGCTGTTTCGGGGCATCGACCCGGAGAATCGCTCGTTGCTGGAGGACGGGACACAGGTGCTGCTGCAGGGAGAGGTCACGCTGTTCGAGCCAAGGGGACAGTATCAATTGATCGTCCGCAAGGTGGAGCTGCGGGGGCAGGGGGCGTTGCAGGCAAGGTTCGAGAGACTGAAACGCAAGCTGGAGGCCGAGGGGTTGTTCGCGCCAGAGCGCAAGCGGGCACTGCCCGGCTTTCCTGCGCGGGTCGGCTTGGTCACCTCGCCGAGCGGCGCGGCGATCCGGGACGTGCTGCATGTTGTCCAACGGCGAAACGCCTCGCTGCAAATCGTGCTGGAACCGTGCCGCGTGCAGGGCGACACGGCTGCGGCGGAGATGGCCAACGGCATCCAACGGCTCAACCGATGGAGCGCGCGCCAGGCCAAGCCGCTGGACTTGATCCTGCTGACCCGCGGCGGCGGCAGCCTGGAGGATCTCTGGGCGTTCAACGAGGAGGTGCTGGCCCGCGCCGTGCATGAGTCGGGGTTGCCGGTGGTGTCGGCGGTCGGGCACGAGATTGACACCCTGATCACCGATTTCGTCGCCGACGTCCGGGCGGCGACGCCAAGCGTGGCGGCCGAGTTGATCACGCGGGACGTGTTCGCCTCGCGGGAAATCCTCGGCGAGGCCACGGCGAAACTGGGCCGCTTGGCCAAGCGGGGTGCGGCGTTGGCCAAGCGCGACTTGTCATCGCTCTCCCACCGGCTCGACCGGGTGCATCCGCGCCGGGCGCTGGATGACGGTCTTCAGCGGCTGGACAACCAGCTCGACGACCTGGCTCGACTGGCCGGGCAGGGGGTGGCGACCCGGCGGGAGCGCCTGCGCCTGGCCAAGCAGCGGCTGGTGTCTCTCCGGCCAACGGCTCTGCTGGCCCGGCGCGGGGAGCAGTTGGGCTGGCTGCAACGCCGCTTGGCCAACGCGCCACGCCGCATCCACGGCGACTGCGCGTCAAGGCTTGAGCAGGCGCAGGCCCGGCTGGAGCTGCTATCGCCAACAGCCGTGCTGGCCCGAGGCTACTCGATCACCCGGGACGCGATAACCGGTGCGGTGTTGCGGGATGCCGGGAAAACGCGGCCCGGCCAAGTGCTGCGGACGCGCCTGCAGACCGGGGAGATCAGCAGCACGGTCAACAACCCCGAAACTACCCGCTAAAGTTTCGGCGCGCGCGGTCGACTCTGTTCCCGGACAGACTTTGTCCGGAACAAGCATGAGGGAACTGACAATGCTCAAGACGATGCGGGATTCGCTGCAGACGCTGCTGCTGCATCATCAACTTAACGAGAGGGCGCGCGGTTTTTTCAAGGCCGTGCGGCTTGGTGATTTCGCCGAGGCCCGATCAAAAATGTCCGCCACGTGGCAGACCGTGCCGGTGGAGGAGTTGAGTGAGATGATTCACAACGACCTGCCGTTGCTGCCGCTCTCGACCGCGACCCACTTTGGCCTGGTCATGGATGACGGGGCGACTGCCGTCCTGGACGCCTACCTTTATTTTGAAGGCGACCACTGGCTATCGTGCGGGGTGAGTCTCGTGCTCGAGCAGGGCCGCTGGGGGGTCGGCACAGTCAGTCTTATCCAGGAGGAGTGGTCGCCCGAGCGGCCGCAGCCGAAGCCAACCGTTGAGCCGGGCAGTGTACCGGGGCCAACCCGCGTTGGTGCGTGAGGGCTATTCCCACTCGATGGTCGCCGGGGGCTTGCTGGAAACGTCGAGACAGACACGGTTCACGCCGTCGACCTCGTTGATGATTCGGGTCGAGAGCGTCTCGATCACCTTGTACGGCAGTTTCACCCAGTCGGCGGTCATGCCGTCCTTCGACTCCACCGCACGCACGGCGATGGTGTAGTCGTACGTTCGCTCGTCCCCCATCACGCCGACACTGCGCACCGGCAGCAGCACCGCGAAGCTCTGCCAAATCTTGTAGTACAGCTTGTTGGCCTTCATTTCCTCGACGACGATGGCATCGGCGTTGCGGAGGATTTCACACCGCCCCGGGGTGACCTCGCCGAGAATGCGCACCGCGAGCCCGGGGCCGGGGAACGGCTGGCGCATGACGATCTCCTTGGGCAGGCCAAGCTCGGTGCCAAGCTGGCGAACCTCGTCCTTGAACAGGCAGCGGAGCGGTTCGATCAGGTCGAACTTCATTTTCTCCGGCAGTCCGCCGACGTTGTGGTGGCTCTTGATGAGCGCCGCCGGGTTGCCGCCAATCGGCACCGACTCGATGACGTCCGGATACAGCGTGCCCTGTGCAAGAAACTTGGCCTTGCCCACCTTGCGGGTGGCTTTCTGGAATACGTCGATGAAGGTGTTGCCAATGATCTTGCGTTTCTTTTCAGGATCGGTCACGCCCCGAAGCTTCCGCATGAACAGGTCGGTGGCGTCCTCGTAATGAAGCTTCACCCTGAAGTTGCGGCCAAACACCTCCTTGACGACTGCCGCCTCGTTGGCGCGCAGCACGCCGTTGTTCACAAAAATGCAGGTCAACTGCTTGCCGATGGCCTTGTGAATCAGCGCCGCCGCGACACTCGAGTCGACGCCGCCGCTCAAGCCGAGGATCACTCTTTCCCTGCCGACTTGGGTGCGAATGTCCTCCACCGCCTGGTCGACGTAGTGGCGCATGGTCCAGTTGCGGCCGCAATCGCAGATGTTGTGGACAAAATTGGAAATGATTTTTTTGCCTTTCGGTGTGTGAACCACTTCCGGATGAAATTGCAGGCCGTAAAAGCGCGCCCGGGCATGTTCGATCGCCGCGAAGGCGGAGTTTTCCGTGGTGGCCACCGACTTGAAGCCGTCCGGCAGGCGAGTCAGTTTGTCGCCGTGCGAGTTCCAGACCTGCAGTTCCTGCGGCAGCCGGTCAAACAGCCGGCATCGGGTGTTTTTCACGCGGAGCGTCCCCTTGCCGTATTCCCGTTTTTGGCCGCGCTCGACCTTGCCCTTTAAATACTTCGCCATCACCTGCAACCCGAAGCAGATGCCAAGAACGGGGATGCCCAGTTTAAAGACCGCCTTGTCCGGCAACGGGGCGTCCTTGGCATACACACTGGACGGCCCGCCGGAGAGGATGATGCCGCTCGGGTTCATCTTCGCGATGTCGGCGGCGGGGGTGTTGTAATGGATGATGGTGGAGTAAACCTTGCACTCGCGAATGCGCCTTGCAATGACCTGCGTGTACTGGGAACCAAAATCCAGTATGACGATCTGTTCGTTCATCGGGTTGAAAAGCGGGGAATGAAGCCAAGAAACCGGCTGCGTTGCGAGTCAAAAAACCGGGCCAAGCGGTTTTCGCTTGGCCAAGCGGAGAAAAAAGCGTCGGTCGATTGGGTTGTTAAACCAGTTCCGGGATCGGCCTGCCGTGCCGGACAATCATCACCGGTCGGCCAGTCAGGGTGTGATATTCCTTGGTGTGGTCGATGCCCAAAGCGTGGTAGAAGGTCGCCGCCACGTCGTCGGGAGAGATCGCGCGGTCGCGCGGCCCTTCTCCCTTGGCATCGGACGCGCCGATCACCTGGCCGCCCTCCATGCCGCCCCCGGCGAGGAGGCAGAACATCGCCCGCGGGTAATGGTCTCGGCCCCCGCGTTGATTGATTTTTGGCGTGCGGCCGAATTCACCGGTCACGAACACGGCGGTGGTTTCCAGCAGGCCCTTCGCTTCGAGCGCCCGGAACAAGCCGGCCAACCCGTCGTCGAGGTTGGGCAGGTTATTGTCCTTGAGGCGGCTGAAATTATCGCGGTGCGTGTCCCAGCCGCCGAGTTGCACGCTCACCAGCCGCACTCCCGACTCCACCAACCGCGTGGCCAGCAGACAGCTTTGCGAGAAGCCCCCGTCGCCGAACAGCCCGGAGATCGACGGGGATTCTTGGGTCAAGTCGAACGCTTCCCGTGTCCGGCTCGAGCGCATCATTTCGTACGCCTTTTGGCTGAACTCATCCATCCCGCTCAGCACCTTGTCCTCCCCGGCGAATGAGCCGAAGGCGGTGTCGTAGCGCTTGACCAGGTTGTTGCGTCGGTCAATGTCCGACAACGTCAGGCCGTTCAACAGGGACAAGCCCCGGATATTCATCGGTTGCCCGGCCTTGGGCGAGGCACCGGTCTCAAACGGCCCATACTCCAGCCCGAGAAAGCCGGTCGGGGCGGTCGGTCCCTTGGGGATGGCCACCGAGCCGGGGATATCCCTCGGCGCGGAAAGTTCCTTGCTGACGACGGCACCGTAGGTCGGGTACTTGAGGGCCGGCAGGGGGCGGTTGCCGGTCATCAGGTATTCCGCGCCCAGCCGGTGGGCGGCCAGCGTGTGGCTGACCCCGCGCAGGATGGCATACTTGTCGGCGCACTTGGCCAATTTCGGCAGATGCTCGGAGATGCGAATGCCCGGGACGTTCGTTGCGATCTCGGAGAACTCGCCGCGATGGGTGTCGGGTGCGTCCGGCTTCATGTCGAACGTGTCCATGTGGCTTGGGCCTCCGGCCAAGCGAATGTAGATGGCCGATTTTGCCCGGCCGCCGGCCGCCGCGTTGGCGTTGGCCAAGCCGAGGTAATCGGACAAACCAAGCCCGACGCCGGTCAATGCGCCGACCTTGAGAAAGTCGCGCCGCGCGATTCCGTCACAGGTGTGATGTGTTGCCATGGTTCAGGTCGGTTAATGGTTTACGAGAAATTCCTTGGTGTTGAGCAGGGCCCAAAGCAGGTCGCGAACCGCCCCGATTTTGTCTGGGCTGGCTCCGATGTCGGCCCGGGCCATCTCCATTTCGTGCGCCGAGGGCAGGCGGCTGACGGTTCTCAGGAAGGTCATGTTGATCAGCTTGTCCACTTCCTGTGCCGTGATCGGTCGCTTGGCCAAGCGGCCCTTCGCCGGATCGCCGCCAAGCTTGCGGATGCCCTGGTTGAGGCGCTGGAGGGTTTGGCGATGAGTCTTGAGCGCCGCTTGGTACTGTTGTGTGGCGTTCGAGTTATTTGTGTTGCGCGGCTTTTTAGGCGGCTTGGCTTGGAGTTTCTTTCGCTGGCTGATCAACTGCTTGAGCCGCTTATTCCCCTTGGCTTGCTGCGTTGACTGGGTCTTGCCGGAGTACCATTCCTCGATCTCGGCGATCCAGCCCTTGGCCTTGCGGTCGTTCCCGTTGACCATCGAGATCAGCGCGGGGTCGTTCCGGGTGAACACGGCCTGCAGCAGCGTGGGGTCGTTCGAACGCTCGCAATCGCAGTTCTCCATCCGTCCCGGCTTGCCGAAAACAGTCAGCGCGTAGTTGAGGGAGGTCAGCTTCCGGTTGTTTCGGCCGAGCATTTCCGGGCCGATGGTGCGGTTCACCGGGCTCTCGGTCATGGCTCCGGCCCGGTTGTTGGCTGCCGTGGCTTGGGTGATTGCGTCGGCAACCACCTCGGCCGGAAGACGCCGGACGATCATGCGGCTGAAGTTGCGCTCGTCGCTGCGGTTGGTCTCGTTCGGCTTCCAACTGCGCTGGTACGTGTCGCTGTTGAGGAGGGTTCGGTGCAGCCATTTCATGTCGTAGCCGTTCTCGACGAACCCCTTGGCCAAGTAGTCCAGCAGCGGCGCATTGGAGGGCGGGTTGGCCAGATTCATGTCGTCCACGGGATCCACGATGCCCCGGCCGAAATAGTTGTGCCAAACCCGGTTCACGAACGCCCGGGCAAAGTACGGGTTTTCGCCGGAGCGCAGCCAATCCATCAACGGCTGGCGCGGGTCGGCATAATCAGTCAGGTGCACTTCATCCCCGCCGAGGACAGTGGGGGTGATGACCCGGCCGCTGTACCGCTTATTCTTGTTGTTCCCTTTTTTTCGGGATTGCCTGCTTTTTGGGTTGGCGATGTACAGTTCCTGCCACGGCACCGCTTGGCCGGCTTCGGCCCGGCGCTTGATCTCCGCCCGCAACTCCTTCCGGTTGGTTTTCTTCTCCTTGTCGTATCCGACGGATTCCTCGATCTCCTTCATCAACGACTGGTAATTCTTCGCTCCGTCACCCTTGTCGCCCCTTGGCGTGTTTGCCTTGTACTGAATCGGCTCGAAGAACGCCTGAAACTTCTTGAAATCCTGCTGGGTCCACTGGTCAAACGGATGCTTGTGACACTGGGCGCACTGGATGCGCACCCCCAGGAAAGCGTGCGCGAAACTCAGCGCCTTTTCCTCCGGTTGCCGGATGTTCCGCCGCGCCCAGTAATACGGCATGCTTTCGCGGGTGTGAAAAGGTACGGGGTTTTCCTCCTTGTAATGCTGGCTCATGCCCTTGGCAAACTGGATGAACGACTCACCCTCGCGGCGGCTGGTGGCCATGATGAGGCCCTCGGCGATGCGGTCGTAAGGGGCGTTGGTCCGGACGCGATGGTAAATCCACTCATACCAATGCTGTGCCATCTCATTGCGGAAAACGGGGTCATTCTGGTTTTGCGGATTGTTCCCGGTGTAGTCGCACAGCTTGGTGGTCCACCACGCGGCGTACGCGGGTCGGTTGAGCAGTTCATCAATCTTTTTGGAACGCTTGAGCGGCGAGCGGCTCGCGAGGAACGACTGTATCTCCTGCGGCAGGGGGAGTGAGCCGGTCAGGTCGAGGCATACGCGCCGGAGGAACTCCTCGTCTGTGCATTGACTTGAGGGCACGATCCCGAGCTTCCGCAGCTTGGCGACGACCAGTTCGTCCATTTTTGTCCGGCTGACCACCTCCGGGTAGGCGTCTCCGAGCGGGTCGGATACCGGGCGGTACACCGGCACCGGGTGCACGCCGTTGTCATAAAACGCGATGATGTGCGTGTCGCCGGTGCTGGCGGCAGAGACCAGTCCGTTCTCATCGACCGCTGCGATTGAGTCGTCGTTGCTCCGGAATCGGGTCAGTTCCGTAACATCCTCGGTCGTGCCGTCCCCCCAATGAACAATCACCTGCAACTGCCGGGTCTGCTCTGGCCCCGTAAACTCGATCAGGCTGGGGCGCACCTCGAGGCGATCGAACGCCGGGGTGGTCTTGGCGTCGTTCTCGGCTCCGTTTTCGATCCACTTCAGGAGCAGTTGGTGTTCCCAGCTTCCTTTTTCAAAACGCAGCTTGCCCTTGTGCTTTTCCTGCATTGTCGGCTTGAGCAGGAGGAGGCTGTTCGCGGGGTTTGACTTGTCGACGCGGATTTCATCCTCGTCCCGGGCGATCTCCTTGTGATCCTTGTCGAAGTCGTAACCGAACAGGGAGAGCTGAAAATCCCCCTTGCCAGCAAAGGAGCCGTGGCATTCCCGGCCGTTGCATCCCCGGACGCCGAGCAGCGGGACAACATGCTTGCGGAAGCTGGGCGCCTCGCCGGAGCCGGGATCACCGAACCGTTCCGATGGTGTCGGAAGCGCATCAGCCTGTACCGCCACGAGGGCTGTGGCGAACGTCATAAACACCATCAGCTTGGTTGTCAGTTGGTTCATCTTTCGCGTTGTCTTTACCGTGTCAATGGCACACCCAAGCCGCAGTTTAAGCTGTGATTTCAAGGATGCAACCCCCTCTGTTGCAGTCAAGGTGGAT
>JACNJE010000077.1 GCA_014382705.1 Verrucomicrobiota bacterium
CTCTCCTCTCAACCCTTTCCAACCCTTCGGTGTCCTTTTTTATGAGTCAACACGGTCGATTGGCGTTGCCAAAGCTCGGTTTTTTCCTAGACTCGGCCGGTCACAATGAGGTTGGCGTTCGCCGCATCTTTTCTTGCAACGATAGCGCTTGGCCAAGCGGATGCTTGGGCCACGGAATCGCCGTCGCCATCACAGGTGAGTTTTTTCGAGGAAAAAATCCGGCCCGTGCTGGCGGCCAAGTGCTATAAGTGCCACTCCGAGCGTGCCCGCAAAATTAAGGGCAAGCTCAAACTCGACTCGCGCGAGGCGGTTTTGAAGGGCGGCTCCGAGGGGCCGTCGGTCATTCTCGGTAAGCCGGATGAAAGCCTGATGATCATCGCGATGCGGCACCAGGACGGCTGGGACATGCCGCCGGAGGAAAAACTGCCGGATGCGGTGGTGGCTGATTTCACCAAGTGGATCGCCGAGGGGGCGTATTTTCCGACCGCAGTGCCGGCCAAGGCGGATCAGGATTGGTGGGAGCTGGTTGACGCGACCAAACTACTGGCCAAGGACAAACCGGTGGAGCAGGCGGTGGATCTTTACGTTGGGGAGAAAATGAAGGCGGACGACGTCCGCCCGGTGGCGGCTGCAGACGATGCCACGTTCATCCGCCGCGCCACACTCGAATTGGCCGGGCGCATTCCAACGGGACCGGAGGTGCGCGACTTTGTGCAGTCGGCTGAACCGGACAAGAAAACCAAGCTGGTGGATCGGTTGCTGGCTTCGGAGAGTTTTCGTCGGCAACAGGTCTCGGAGTTTATCTGGTTGCTGAACCAAGGCCGGGATGATGGCTTCCGCGGTTATCTTGAAAAAGCGTTCGCGGACGACCGTTCGTGGGACAAGGTTTTCGAGGAAATTATACTCGCGAAGAGTGACACCGAGGAGGTGAAGGGGGCGGAGAAGTTTTATCGCAACCGCATCGGGGATCTCGATCGGTTGACGAATGATGTGAGCGTGAATTTCTTCGGCGTGAATGTCAGTTGCGCGCAGTGCCACGATCATCCGGAAGTGCCGAGTTGGAAGCAGGATCATTATTACGGCATGAAGTCGTTTTTCAATCGCACCTTTGAGAACGGCAACTTCATCGGCGAGCGCGAGTACGGCTTGGTGAGTTTCAAAACTACGGCTGGCGTCGAAAAGAAGGCGCGGCTGATGTTCCTCTCCGGAGCGGCGATCGACGAACCGGCCGCGAAGGAACCGGACCAAAAAACCAAGGAGGCGCAGAAGAAACAGTTTGAGCAGTTGAAAAAGGACAACAAACCGGTGCCGTCTCCGGGGTTCAGCCGTCGCGAGCAGTTGGTGCGCGTGGGGTTGAAGCCGGGTGAGTCCGGTTTTTTCTCGCGGGCGATCGTGAACCGGCTTTGGCATCGCTTCATGGGTTTCGGTTTGGTGATGCCGCTTGATCAAATGCACGGGGCGAATCCGCCGAGCCATCCGGAGTTGCTGGAGTGGCTGGCCCGGGATTTTGCAGGAAACGATTTTGATTTGCGTCGTACCATTCGTGGATTGATGTTGAGCGACACTTACGCCCGTGGCAGCCAGTGGCCGGATGGCGAACGGCCTTCGCCGGTCTATTTTGCCGTGGCGCGACCGCGGCCGCTGACGCCGAATCAGTACGGCAGCGCGCTGGTTTTTGCGGCTGCGGATCCGGAGGCGTTGGCTGTGCCGAAGACACCGGAGGACTTGGCCAAGCGCTTGGCTGATCTGGAGAAGCGGGGTGAGAACTTGGCCAAGCGATTTGATCGTCCGGACGACACGTTTCAGGTCAGCGTCGACGAGGCGTTGTACTTCAGCAACAGTGACCAAGTGCAAAACGATCTGCTGGGTGAGGGCGGTAAAATACTTGGGCGCATCCTGAAAACCGAGGGCTTGGCCAAGCGGCTGGAGGTCGCTTTTTTGAATACACTTTCCCGGAAACCGTCTCCGGAAGAATCTACGAAACTGAACCAGTATCTCGAGGCCCGCAGCGCGGACGAGAAGGGCGCCTGGCAGCAGGTGCTCTGGGCGTTGATGACCAGCTCTGAGATGCGTTTCAACCGTTGAACCATGACTCCATCGCATAACTTCTGTGGATCACACGAGCACGACATGAGTCGCCGCTCGTTCCTTGGCGGACTCAGCGCTGTGGGTGCCGGCTTGCTGGGCACCAGTGGCGCGGTCAACACCTTTGCCGCCGACGGCTTGAATGCCGCGCTCAAGAAAAGCAACAAGCGGGTGATCCTGCTATGGTTGGCCGGCGGCGCGAGCCAACTTGAGACGTGGGACCCCAAGCCGGGGGTGCCCACTGGCGGTCCGTTCGCGGATATCCCGACCGATATTCCGGGCGTTCACATCAGCGAGCTTATGCCGAAGATGGCCAAGCGAATGAAGCATTCCTGTATCATCCGCTCGCTCAACACCAAGGACGGGGGGCACGGTGGAGGGGCGGATCTGATGCTGCGCGGACGCCGCGATGAGCCGACGCTGAAGTATCCCGATCTCGGCGCGGTTGTGGCCAAGGAATTCGCGCAGATGGACAGTCAGGTGCCGGACTATGTGAATTTCTACACCAGCACGGAGGGGCGCGGTTCGGCCAAGACGACGCCCGGTTTTCTTGGTGCGCGCTACGGGGCGATCAACCTGCACGACGGTAAAAATCTTTCGCTGCCAAACATCGAAAAACTCGACACCATCACCAAGGGCGACCACGAGGCCCGCGCGAATTTGCGCAACTTCCTCAGCAACCGGTTCGATCAGGGGCGCGACTTGGCTTCGGTGAAAAGCCACGCTGCCGCCTATGCGCGGGTGCATGGGCTGATGAGTTGCGAAAAGCTGTTCGATATTTCTGACGAGCCGCAACACGTCAAGGACATGTACGGGTCAACCCAGTTTGCGGAGCAGACGATCATGGCCCGGCGTATGGTGGAGGCCGGCGTGCCGTTTGTGCGCGTCTCCCGCGCGTGGTGGGATAGCCACGGCCAAAACTTCGAAACCCACCTCGAGATGGTGCCGGAACTCGACCGCGTTTTGTCGGCATTGATCGATGATCTTAAGCAGCGTGGCATGCTTGAGGACACGCTGGTTGTGACCATGGGTGAGTTCGGCCGGACGCCGAAGATCAACGGGAGTCTTGGCCGTGATCATTTTGCGACCGCATGGAGCGCGTCGCTGCACGGCGGCCGGACGGTGCCTGGGGCGGTCTACGGCAAGACCGATGCCCAAGGCAACCGCGTGGTCGAGGGCGAGATCGGCGCAGGTGAAATGTTTGCCACCATCCTCGAGGCGGCCGGGGTCGACCACAAACGCGAGTACCACGTTGGCGCGCGGCCGATCCCGCTGGTTAACCCGGGCATCAAGCCGGTGACTGAAGTGATCGCTTAACCGGAGGCAACATGGACGCACAATTCAACACCAATTTTGTTTCCAAAAAGGAACTGAGCCACAAACACATCGCGTTCAGCATGGCGCGGATTCCCGGCTCCGGGCACTACTATCACGGTGCGTCCGACTCCGGTGTGTACCAGGTGGATCACGCCGCGGAAAAACCGGAGGCCAAGCGATTCACCGCCGAGGGGCATTCCAGTTACGTCCTCGGAATGGCGCTCAACTCGCGCCACCTGTTCACCGGCGGTTGGGACAAGAATTTGATCTGGTGGGATCGCGAAACAGGCAACGCCGTTCGTAAACAAAAAGCCCACGACAAATGGCTGCGCGGCGTGGAGGTTTCACCGTGTGGTAAACAGCTTGCCACCGTGTCGGACGACATGGTTTGCCGCATCTGGTCAACCGAGACCGGCAGCCTGTTGGCAGAGTTGAAAGGGCACAAGGCGCAGACGCCGACCAATTATCCGAGCATGTTGTTTTGTGCGCGCTATTCTCCGGACGGCTCCCGCTTGGCCACCGGCGACAAGGTGGGCCATGTGATCATCTGGGATACTGAATCGTTCAAGCCGCTGCAGACCCTTGATGCGCCCGGGCACTACACATGGGATCCCACCGCGCGGCGGCATTCCATCGGCGGTCTGCGCAGCATCGCGTTCACGCCGGACAGCAAGCAACTGTACACCGGCGGCATCCACAAGATCGGGAATGTCGATCACCTTGGGGCCAAGGCGCGGATCGAGATTTTTGATCTTGAGACGAGCGAGTCGCTGGCCGTGCTTAGTGGCGGCGACAAAAGCAAGGGACTTGTTGAACACATGGAGTTTCAGCGCGATGGCAAATGGCTGGTCGCCGGAGGCGGGGATCACAAGGGTTGGTTGATGTTCATCGACCCCAGCCAGCCGAAGATTATCCGGGAGGTGCCGTTGCCGATGCATGTCCATGAGTTCAACCTCAACGAAGTGGGCAACCAGATTTTCACCGTTGGCCACGAAAAATCGGTCCGTCTCGACCTGCAGGTCTGACGCCCGCTTGGCCAAGCGCAACCGAACTTGGCCGCCGTCATGAACCACGAACCGATCAACCTTGAGGCCAAGTTCGCTTGCTTCAGCGACCACTGGTCACCGCGTGTGGTCGCCGAGTTGAATGATACCCAGTTCAAACTGGTGAAGGCCGAGGGGGAGTTTGTGTGGCATTCCCATGCCGACACCGATGAGGCATTCATCGTCGTCAGCGGCGCGCTGGACATCGAGTTTCGGGATGGGTCTGTGCGGCTGGAAGCCGGGGAAATGTTCGTTGTGCCAAGGGGCGTCGAGCACCGGCCGGTCGCCCGGGAGGCGTGCCGGTTGATGCTCCTGGAGCCCAAAGGTGTGGTCAACACCGGGGATGCGGGTGGACAGTTGACTGCGGAAAACGATGTTTGGGTTTAAGCGAGCCGACTACTTCGAGCCCACCGGAGAAGCCAAGCGCTTGGCCAAGCGGCGCGTGATTCCGCTTTCGGCCTTCATCCTTCCACCTTTGCACTAGTTTTTCTCGGCGGCTTTTTTGGCGCGCTGCTCGGCGAAGAATTCGCGCAGGACGGTGGCGCACTGTTCCTGACCGACACCTCCGGTGATGGTGCAGTGGTGGTTGAGACCTTCGTGCTGCAGCAGGTTCATCGCGCCGCCGGCGGCTCCGCCCTTGGGGTCGGGCGCGCCGAAGACGACGCGGTCGAGCCGGCAATGGACCATCGCCCCGGCGCACATCGGGCACGGCTCTTTTGTGGTGTAAAGCGTGCACCCGTTGAGTCGCCAATTACGGAGCGCCTCTTCGGCGGCGGTGAGCGCGAGCATCTCGGCGTGAGCCGTGGCGTCATTGAGCAGTTCCACCTGGTTGAACGCCCGGGCGATGATCCGGCCGTCATGCACGATCACCGCGCCGATCGGCACCTCCTCCGCGTCCCACGCCTTCATGGCCTGGCGCAAGGCCTCGCCCATGAAGTAGTCGTCGCTGTTGAGGTCGATGATCGGCTCGTCAGACATGGTTTGATTCTTCGGTGGTCCAGTCGAAGGCGTCGCCCTCGAGGCAGTGGCAATGTCCGGAGAAAAAACCGCCGCGATGCTGTTGGAACAGCGGCCAAAGTTGTTCGCGGTCGGTGCGAGGCACATCGAGCTTGGCCATATCGGTGTTGTCAAAAAAACCGAACCGGCCCTCGGGGCAGGGCGGCGGCAGCTTGGCCAAGCGCGGCAGAACCTCGAACAGAAAAATGTACCAATGCGTGCTGCCTTCGTAGCCGTCCTCGCTGACGAGGCCGGTGAGGTGAAGGTCGCTGGGGCGGAGGATAAGGCCCATCTCCTCGTGTGCCTCGCGGCAGGCGCAGGCGTACGGGGACTCGCCGCGGTCGGCGCGCACCTTGCCGCCGGGCGGGCTCCATTTGCCGAGGTTCGGTTCCTGCGCGCGCTCGAGCAGCAGCAACCGGTCGTCGTTGTCGAAGCAATAAAGCAGGGTGGCGATCTTGTGGGGCAGCACCATCGGCCGCGACTCTGCCGCGAAACCGTCCCAAGTGGCAACAGGCAATGGTTTTTTTAGAAACCGCGAATGGACGCAAATAATCCGGGGGAAGTATCAATGACAATCCTGTTCATCCTGCATATCCATGATTGTTTGTTCTCAATTAACATGGATGGACAGGATGGACAGGATGGACAGGATGGACAGGATTCGGGGGTGGATTTTAGGCGTGGCCGGGTGTTAGCTTGGCCGTCTTCGCGCTGCGGCGCATTCCTGATGGGGCAAAACAGAAAAGAACGGGTGAAGCGGCCCAGCCGTCCGAAGCCGGTTGCGGCGCGGCCGGTTGAGTCCGACCCGATGCCGGCCTGGCTGAAGACGGACAAGGCGCTCGCCGCCGGGGAGTCGTTTTTCCGGCCGGTAGATTGGCTGGCGTTCGGCATCACGACGCTGGTGACACTGCTGGGCTATTGCCTGACGCTCTCGCCGGACCTGACGCTGGAGGACAGCGGCGAACTGGCGGTGGCCTCGATGTACGCCGGCGTGCCGCACCCGCCGGGGTACCCGGTGTGGACGCTGTACACGTGGCTGTTCACCAAGCTGGTGCCGTTCTCGAACATCGCGTTTCGCGTGGCGTTGTCGTCGGCCGTGGCGGCGGCGCTCTCGAGCGGCCTGCTGGCGCTGCTGACGAGCCGGGCCTCGTCGCGGATGGTGGAGAGCATCGACTGGTTCAACGGGATCGACACGCGCTTGGCCAAGCGCCTGGCCGTGGTGAGCGGCTGCGTGTCGGGCTTGATGCTCGGCTTCAGCGGGTTCATGTGGAGCCAGGCGGTGATCGTGGAGGTGTACACGCTGAGTGTATTCTCGCTGATGGGGGTGCTGTGCTGCCTCTACCGCTGGACGCAGGACACGGCGCGGATGCGCTACCTGTACTGGATGTTTTTCTGGTTCGGCATCTGCCTGTGCAACCACCAGACGCTGGTCGTCGCGGCGATGGGCATCGAGACGGTGATCCTATTCGCGCACCCGCGGCTGGGCCGGAACCTGTTCACCGTCAACGCGCTGGTTTACCTGCTGGCGCTGGTGCTGATGGCGAGCGGTTCGATCGAGCTGTTCAGCGGCAACACGCCGATGCAGGTAATTTTCCACATGCTCGGTTTGAGCTTCATCGCCGTGGCCGGGTTGCTGTGGATGGCCACGCTGGCCCAGGACGGGAACCGGGGCGGGACGGACTGGCGGGAGGAACTGCGCGAGGGACGCAAGGTGCTCTGGAGCGGCCTGGCCTACGCGGGTGGCGCGGCGTTTTACCTGTACATGCCGCTGGCCTCGATGACGAATCCGCCGCTCAACTGGGGCTATCCGAGGACGTGGCTTGGGTTTGATCATGCGTTCAGCCGCGGGCAGTACGCGCCGACCACCCCGACGTCGTCGTTCGAGAAATTCATCGACCAGATCGGGATGTATTGGGAAGGGGCGTTCGACGAGTTCAATGCGCCGTTCCTGTTGCTGGCGGTGCTGCCGTTTGCCCTGTTTTTTCGGATGCGCAACCGCGAGCGTGGCTGGATGGTCGGCTCGTTTGCCATTTACGTCTGCCTGGCCGGGCTGCTGCTGATCCTGCTCAACCCGACGCCGGACAAGCATGGCGCAGACATGACGCGTGTGTTCTTCGCGGCGTCGCACGTGATGCTGGCGATGTGGCTTGGGCTTGGCCTGACGCTGTTTTGTGCGCTGGTTGCCCGGCGGTATTTCGAGACGCGCATCGCGCTGGGCCTCGGGCTGGTCGTGGCCGCCGCGCTGGCGATGGTTGACTGGTCCACCGAGCTGGCAGACACGCAGTTTTTCCTGAACCATTGGACGCGGGCGTTTGCATTCTGTCTCGTTGTATTCCTGGCGGCGCTGTTCCTGGTGCATCGCGAGGGGCGGGGTGAGGACCGAGGCAAGGCACTCTCGCCGCTGATCGTGCTGACTGTGCTATCACTGCTGCCGGCGTGGTCGGTGTTGTCGCACTGGGGCAAGAACGAGCAGCGCGGGCACCTGTTCGGGTTTTGGTACGGGCACGACATGTTCACACCGCCGTTCACCGAGCAAAACGGGGAACCGATCTATCCCCCGATGTCGGAGAACGCCATCCTGTTCGGCGGCACCGACCCCGGCCGGTTCAACCCGACGTACATGATTTTCGCCGAGAGTTTCACCGACCCGGCCAAGCGCCGTGACCCCGATTTTGACCGCCGCGACGTCGCGCTCATCACGCAAAACGCCCTCGCCGACAGCACCTATCTTGACACCGTCCGCGCCCATTACCAGCGCAGCGAACAGATCGACTGGAAGCCGGAAAACCCGAGCTACATCCCGTTTGCCTCCGGGGCGAAAAACAAGCTGTTCGGCTGGCTGGTTGGGACGAATTTCCCGTCCGGTCTCTCGGGCGTGATCGACCGGTCGATGGTCGGCACGGGGGCGGACTGGGAGGTCGACCGCCGAACAAGCGGTTCCTATTTTGCGCCGGAACAGATTTTGAAACCGAGCGCCTTGGCCAAGCGCCTTGGCCAAGCGGACGCGCTTGGCCGGTTCCTCCTCGGGAAACTTTCCGACGACGGCCGGGCCGCCTGCGCCGAGCCGCCCTCCGACGACATCCTCCGGGAAACCTTGGCCGACGATTTCAACGCAATCGTCACCGGCGATCCGATTTGGGATGACGCGGCGTTTGCGGGCGTCGAGTTTTCCGCCACGACGCTGGCGTTGCGCGGGCAGGTTGCCGCGCTTGGCCAAGCGGAGCCGAGGCGCGTCGAGGAGAACGGCCGGTACATCCGCTGGCGGCAGGCGCGCGTGCGGCTCAACCGCCGGCTGCTCGACGAGCTGCTGTCCGGCTTTATCGCGCCGGGCCAAGCCGGACTGTACCCCGACCTTGAGTTGAACGTGCCGACACAGGTTGAAGCCGAGATCGCGTTTGCGGAGTATCTGCAGGAGGCCGACGCCCGCGAGCAGGCCGGGGCGCTCAAGCCGGGCGAGATCGTCAACCGTGTCGGGGACAGGATTTCCGTGTCCGGCCAGGTGTCGGTGATGCAGATCAACACCAAGCTGGCCAAGCTGTTGTTCGACAAAAACCGGGAGCGCGACTTTTTCATCGAGGTCAGTTTTCCGCTGGAGTGGATGTACCCGCATCTCACGCCGTACGGGATCATTCTCAAGCTCAACCGCGACGAGGTGCCGGAGATCACGGACGAGATGATGCGCAAGGACCGGCGCTTCTGGGCGCAATACCAGTCGCGGCTCACCGGCGACTGGATCACCGACGACACGAGCATCAAGGAGATCTGCGACTGGGCCATCAAGACCTATAAGCGGTGGGATCTTGACGGCTTCACCGGCGCCCCGGCGTTCGTGCGGGACGAGGCGGCGCAGAAGGCGTTCGGCAAGCTGCGCACCTCGATCGCCGACATTTACCGCTGGCGCATCAACAACTACAAACTGGCCATCTCCCAAGAGGAGGATACGGCCAAGCGCGACGCGATGAAACAGAAGCAGGACCGGATGACGCGCGAATACATCTTCGCGCTGAAGCAGGCGTGGGCGTTCTGCCCGCACAACCCCGAGGCACTGTCGCACTTCACCCAGTTGCTGTTCACGCTGGGGTATGATGAATTCAAGGCGGGTGACAAGGCGGCGGCGACGGCCCGGCGCGACGACGCCATCCACTTGGTCACCACCTACGAGCGGTTTGATCCCGAAAGCCCGATCATCAAACACCTCGAACGCAGCATCCTGCAATTCAACAGCAGCCTCCAGGGCAAGCCGTTGGCCACTACCGGGCCGGGGCTGGGGCTGGGCGATCAGGAAATACAGCAGATCAACCAGCAACTCGTCGGCCTGAAACAGCGTCACGCGGCGAATCCCGACGATCCCAAAGTGACGCTCGAGCTGGCTGCGATCTATCTGCGTCTCAAGCAGACCGAGCAGGCGCTCAAGCTGCTCGACGCACTGGTGCAGCAGCCCGGCCTCGAGATCAGCACCCGGTTCACTGTCGCGTCGGTCTATCAAAATTTAGGTCAGGGAACCAAGGCCGAGCAGCAAGACAAGATCGCACGCGATGCGCTACGGCAACTCGAGGCCAAGCTCGCGGCCGCGCCGGGGAACTTCACGCTCGCGCTGGATTTGGCGACGACGCACGTGCAGCTTGGCCAAGCGCAAAAAGGAGTGGATGTCATGGCGCGGGCCGTGGAGCAACCGTCAGTCAGCACGACCAACCTGCTGATGGCCGCCCAGTTTTTCAACCACCTCGGCAGCCAAGAACAACTGGAGGCGGCGCTGGTAGTGCTGACGCGCAAAATGCCGGACAGCCCGGAGGGATGGTACGACCTCGCGGCGGTGCAGGCGTCCCAGCGGGACCGAACGGCGGACTCGTGGGCCACCCTGGCCAAGGCGCTCGCGCTCGACAAACAGCGCCGGGCCACCAATGCGGCGGCGGACAACATCCACAAGCGGGTGGTGAACGATCCGCGCTTCACCGACGTGCGCCGCCTGCCGGAGTTCAAGGCGTGGCAGCCATAAAGCACTTGGCCAAGCGCGTTCTCCCCGTGGAATAGACGGAGGCATTCAGATTTGGGCGTTCCTTGTTCGATATTCGTTATTCAAACGGCCGGGGAAAAACCAATATCGAACACCGAACAAGGAATGTCGAAGGGCGAACTTATCAACTCCCTCTCCCAGCGGGAGAGGGCCGGGGAGAGGGAGAACGCAATCGATGATAACCGAACGCCTTACTTTTGCCACGGAGTTTGGACGGTTATCGGCATCAACAAAACGCCGGAGCTTTCACCCTCATCCGGCCTGCGGCCACCTTCTCCCTGAGGGAGAAGGAATCAGGCGGAACGCGCTTGGCCAAGCTCCCTCCCCCCGTGGAACAGGCGGAGGCATTCAGATTTGGGCGTTCCTTGTTCGATATTCATCATTCAAACGGCCGGGGAAAAACCAATATCGAACACCGAACAAGGAATGTCGAAGGGTGAACTTATCGGCTCCCTCTCCCAGCGGGAGAGGGCCGGGGAGAGGGAGAGCCCCGATTTTCCTCTCTGGGTATCTTCGACTTTGCTTCCTCTGCGTTTAACAGAATCGTCAAGCCGGTTTGCGCTTGGCCCAGGTGAGGCCGTCGAGGTTTTTCGTCCCGGCCGGGAGGATGTAGCTGGCGGCCAAGCCGACGGCGAAACAGGTCACGGTGCCGATGGCGCCGTAGAGCAGGCTGTGGGTTTCGGTGTGGAATTTCACGTACCACAACACTCCGGTGGCGCCGATGACGCCGATCCACGCATGGACGCTCGCCGTGCGGCTCGTGAAAACGGCCAGCGTGAACAGGCCGCCCAGCGTGCCGAGGATCAGGCCGATGTAACCCATCAGCGTTTCCCAAAGGTTCTTGTTGTCCTGCCCGGCGATGATGAGCGCCGAGACGGTGCCCAACACGCCCAAGGCGAACGTGATCCACTTGGCCAGCTTGAGCAGCCCAGCCTTGTCGGTTTTTTTGCCCGAAAGAAAATCGGTGGTCACGGCGGTGGCGATGGAGTGCATGCTTGAGTCGAGGCTCGACATGGCGGCGGCGAACACCCCGGCGATCACCAGCCCGGCCAGGCCCGGCATCTGGTGAATGATGAAGTGCGGGAAAATCTGGTCCGGCTTGGCGATCGGCCCGAGTTGTGCCGGTTGTTGCTGGAAGAACACAAAGAGCGCCGTGCCGACGCAGAAAAACAGCAGGGACGCGGGGATGCTCAACAGGCCGTTGGTCCAGATCGCCTTGGCGGCGTCTTTCTCGGTGGGCGTGGTGAGGTACCGCTGCACCACCGACTGGTCGGTGCCGTAGCTGAGTATCTGGGCGAAGATGCCACCGATGACGATGACCCAGATCGTGTCGAAGCCGCTGGTGAATTTCCACTCGGTCCGCACCAGGTCGAGCTTGCCCTGCTCGTGGGCGGTTTGAAAAATGGCGCTCCAGCCGCCATCGACCTGGCCGACAATGATGAGCAACGCCACAAACGCGCCGCCGAGCAGCACGACCGTCTGCAGCACATCGGTCCAGATCACCGCCTCGATGCCGCCGAGCACCGTGTAGAGCGTGCTGAGCACCCCCATCGCGACGATGCACCCTCGCACATCCCAGCCGGTGACCGCCGACAATGCCATCGCCGGCAGCAGGATGACGATGCCCATCCGGCAAAGCTGGAACACCGCAAAGCTGGCGCTCCCGAGTTTTCGCAGGCCGGCGCTGAAACGCATCTCGAGATATTCATACACGGTGGTGATGCCCAGCCGCCGGTAAAACGGCAGGAAACAAAAGACGATCAGCGGCACCATCAGCGGGATGGTCAGGTTGAGGACGAGCCACGTCCAGTTGGTGCCGAACGCCCTGGCCGGGATGGAGAGGAACGTGATCGCGCTGAGTTGCGTCGAGAAAATGCTCAGGCCAGCCGCCCACCAGACGACCCGTTTGCCGGCGACAAAAAAGTCGTCAATCGTCTTGCTGCGGCGGGAGAACCAAAATCCCATCCCGACCAGCACGCCCATGTAGCAACCCATCACCCCCCAGTTCGCCGTGCCGAACGCCTGCCCCGGCGCCGCAAGCCCGACCTTCCAGATGTTCGGCGTGCGGATGCCCGGACTGCTCTCGCCGGAGGGGATGATGATCGAGCCGTCCCACGGCACGGCGGTCGTCGTCACGTGGCTGCCGATGGCCACCCGCTCCGTTGCCCCGGGCGCGGTGGCGCTGCGCGACCCTTCCGGGAACCCGGCATGGCGCGTCCAGCGATCGGTCACCGTGTTGTACAGCAGCACATCGCGGCTGAAGCCGTCGTGGGCGTCCTGGATTTTTTGCTGCTCCGCCTTGAGCGTGGCGGCCGCGGCCGCGTTGCCGGCCGCCTCGGCGGCGGCAACCTGCCCGGCCAGACCGGTGAGCGTGATGAACCGCTTGCCGTTCGCGCCGCCGAACACGAGCAGGTGATTCGCCCCGATCGGTGCCACCGTCCCGGCCATCACGCAGCGGGGCAGGGCGTCGCCGCTTGGCTGGATGCCCTGGAGCTTTTTCCAGCCGCCGCCCTTGGGATCGAACTTGTGCGCATCGCTGTGCGGGTGCCACCGCCCGCCGGCGTCCTTCATTCGGCCGCTGAAAATGAAGAGGCAGTCGTTGACCCCGTCTTGTTGCGCGCTGGCGAGCAGATGCGTCCGCGCCGGGCCGTCCCACGCCGGCAGCGCGGCCCACTCGAACTCCCCCGAGCCGCGCTTGGCCAAGTCGAGTGCCCAAAAGTTTTTCGTCGCCCCCGCGCCGCTGTCGCCCCCGGCGACGTAGACAATGTTGCCAACCCGCGCCCCGGCGGCGGCCGTCGTGGCCAAGGGCAGCGGCGGATAATCGTCATCGACAGTGATTTGCCCGTCCGCTTGGCCAAGCGCGAACACCGCCGCCGACCGATGCGTCTCGCCGCCCTCCCGCCATTCGCCGCCGAGGCATAGCACCCCGTCGGCGGTCGAAACGGAGACCCCGTAGCCGAGCGCCTGCGGGAGCTTGGCCCCGGCCTCGGCGATCGAGTGGCCCGTCCCGTCGCGCGTCACGACATGGATCGTGTCGTGATACACCTTGGCCGGCGTGCTTCCGTCGGCCAGCGGTCGCCACGGCACACCGTCGGGAAAGTTCGCGCCGCCGGCGATGATCAGCGCGTCGTTGTGCACGCCCACGAACGGCCCGGCCACGCCAAGGCCGCCGGGCAGGCCGGGCAACGCCTCCCAGTTGAGATCGCGATCGGCGGCCGGGAGAGAGGCCGCGCCCATCGCCAGTAGAGCGGTGATTCGGAGAAACATGGTTGCTTGGGGTCGTTCCCGCTAACGGCGGCGCATCATGGTTGTCCCGCTTGGCCAAGGCGAGCCGTTAGTGGGACGGGGGCAGGGGGAAGGGGGAAGGGGGAAGGGGGACGGGGGG
>JACNJE010000039.1 GCA_014382705.1 Verrucomicrobiota bacterium
AGGCGCACACGCCGGAATTTTACATCAACATCGTCCGCGAACTGCTCAAGCGCGACATCCACTTCGACTCGGTCTGCCTCAAGGACGCCTCCGGCACGACCGACCCGCACACCTGCTACGAGACGGCCAAGGGCATCAAGGCGATCCTGCCGCCGGAGATCCCGCTGATGCAGCACACGCACGACACAGCCTCCACGGCCGTCGCCTGCTACATGGCCGGCATCGCGGGCGGGGTGGACGGCATCGACCTGGCCGTGCGGCCGCTGGCTTCCGGCACCTCGCAGCCGGACGTCCGCTCGATGGCCCACGCACTAAAAGGCACCGGCTACAGCCTCGACGTGGATCCCGCCAAAATGGACGAGATCGAGTCGTTGCTCAACGACGGCTTGAGTGAGTACGAGTTCAACCCGGTCACCACCTCAGCCGACGCCCGCGTGGTCGGTTTCCCGATGCCGGGCGGCGCGATCGGGCCAAACGTCCACATGATGAAGTCGGCCGGAATCCTCGACAAATACGGAGCGGTGCTCGCCGAGTTCCCCGAGGTGGTCCGCGCCGGTGGCGGGTGGACCAGCGTCACGCCCGGCAGCCAGCAGTATTGGTTGCAGGCGTTCAATAACGTCCTTCACGGCCGCTGGGAGAAGATCGATGCCGGCTACGGCAAATCGGTACTCGGCTACTTCGGGCGACCGCCGCTTTCACCCGATCCCGAGGTCGTCAAGATTGCCTCCGCGCAACTGGAACTGCCGCCGTTCGACGGCGACCCGCTGGAAGCCGCTCCCGACACACTTACCGAGGCGGAGGCTGCGCTGAAGGAACGCGGCATTGAGGTCACAGACGAGAACAAGTTCCTTGTCGCCGCCGCGATCGTTCCCGGCAAAAACATGGAGCTGAACGAGGGCATCCGCCTGCTTGAGGGACGGCCGAAAATCACCCTGCCACTGAAAAAGAAGGAACCCGCAGAGGGCGGCGCCGCGTTGACTTCGGCCACCAAGACGAATGTCACCGTAAACAGCGAAGGCGGCACCCGCACCTACGAGGTCATCATCGAGCCACCGGCATCCACCGCCGCACCCGCACCTGGCCAAGCGCCGGCACCCGCGGACGCGGGCGGCCAAGCGACCGATGTCTTTTCGCCGTTCGACGGCAACGTCGAGTTGGTCGAGATCAGCTTCAAGGTCGGCGACTCGGTCGCGCTTGGCCAAGTGGTCGCCGCCGTCGAGGCGATGAAGGCCAAGCACGACGTGAAGGCCCCATGCGCCGGCCGCATCTCAGCGGTTCACGCCGCCATCGGCAACGAAGTGTCCGCCGGCAAACCCATCCTGAGCATCGAGGCCTAAGATGGAGATTCTCAAAGAACTGTTCGATAGCTCCGGCTTCTCGGGGGACGCCAGCTTGGCCTGGCAGAACGTCGTCATGTTCCTCATCGGCGGCGTGCTGATCACGCTTGCCGTCAAAAAGAACTTTGAGCCGCTGCTGCTGATCCCCATTGGTTTCGGTGCCATTCTCGCCAACATCCCGGGCGCGGAAATGAGCGCCTACTCGGAGGCAACAGACGGGGGCAAATGGCCGCTGCTTGGCTTTATCTACATGACAGCCATCTCAAAAGCCGAGTTGCTCCCTCCGATCATCTTCATGGGCGTGGGCGCGCTGACCGATTTCCGACCGCTGCTGGGCCGGCCCATCACTTTCCTTTTGGGCGCGGCGGCACAACTCGGTATTTTCATCGCGGCATTGGGAGCTTTTTATATTTTCCGGGACATGCTGGACATCAAAATCCAACACGCCGCCGCGATTGGGATTATTGGCGGCGCCGATGGGCCAACGACCATTTACCTGACCTCCAAGCTGGTTCCAAATGACAAAGGCTTCTTGGGCGCGGTGGCGGTGGCAGCCTACAGCTACATGGCGCTGGTGCCGGTGATCCAGCCGCCGATCATCCGCTTGCTCACCACGCAAAAGGAGCGGGAGATCGACATGCCGCAGGCCCGGCCGGTCTCCAAGACCGCCGTGCTGGTTTTCCCGGTCGCCACCTGCATCGTGACGGTCCTGTTCATCCCTGCCAGTGGCCCGCTCATCGGCATGCTGATGTTCGGTAACCTGATCCGCGAGTCTGGCGTCACCCAGCGACTCAGCTCCACCGCAAGCGGCCCGCTCATCAACATCGTCACCATCTTCCTCGGCCTGGTCGTCGGCGCAACGATGGAGGGTACCGGCTTTTTGCAGCCCCGTACCATGGCGATTCTGGCCTTGGGGATGGTCGCATTTTGCTTCAGCACAGCCGGCGGCGTGGTGTTTGCTAAATTATTGAACCTGTTTCTTAAGGGCGACAAAAAGATCAACCCCTGCATCGGCGCGGCCGGTGTCTCCGCGGTGCCGATGGCCTCGCGGGTCGTGCAAAACTTTGTCTCCCAGCACACCGACGGCCGGGTCAACCCGCTCATGGCCGCCATGGGACCCAACGTCGCCGGCGTGATCGGCTCTGCGGTTTCAGCCGGCGTCTTCCTGTCGCTCATCGAGGCCCTGAAATGAGTACGGGCGAAATCCACGCTTGGAACATCCTCGACGGCAAGCCGGTCTTGGCCAAGTGGGAGGAGGGCCGCTTCACCGAAATCACCCCCACCGGGGAGCCACCCGCCGGGAACCGGTGGATCGGCCCGCCGCTGCTGGACATACAGGTCAACGGCTACGCCGGGATCGATTTTCAACAGGACGACCTGACGGAAGCCGACCTGCTTCATGCCGTCGAACAACTTGGCCAAGCCTGCTGCAGCCAAATTCTTTTCACCCTTGTCACCGACGACTGGGAAGCGATGACCCGGCGCTTGGCCAACGCCAAGCAACTCCGCGATGCTCACCCGGCGCTTGGCCAAGCGATCGCCGGCTGGCACATCGAGGGGCCGTTCCTCTCCCCCGTAACCGGTTATTGCGGCGCGCATCCCGCCGACAAAATGCTCCGCCCCACACCGGAATACATTGCCGAGTTGCGCGCCTTGGCCGGCGACGATCCCCTGCTCCTCACGATGGCTCCCGAGATCGACGGCGGGCTGGCCGGGTTCGCCGCCGCGCGCGAACACGGCATCCGCGTCTCCATCGGCCACACCAACGCCCCGGCGCACATCCTCCGGCGCGTGACCGCCGGTGGCCCGGCCGGCTTCACCCATCTTGGCAACGGCTGCCCGGCCACACTCGACCGCGCCGACAACATCGTGTGGCGCGCACTCGACACCCCCGGCCTGACCTGCGGCCTCATCCCGGATCGCTGGCACGTGTCGCCCGCGCTGTTCCGGCTGATTCACCGGCTCGTCGAGCCCGATTCCATTTACTACACCACCGACGCGATGGCCGCAGCCAGCGCCCCCCCCGGCAACTACCGGCTTGGCCCACTGGAACTCGAGGTCGGCCCGGAACAGATCGTCCGCCTCCCCGGCACGAGCAACCTCGCCGGCTCCGCGCTCACGCCGATTGACGGCGTCCGCCGCGCCTCCGAAATGCTCGACACCGACTGGCAGACGGTCTGGCCCAGGTTCAGCCGCGCCCCGGCCCAATTCATGGACCTGCCGGAAGGCTTCACCATCGGCACACCTGCCACCTTTGCCCTCATCGAAACCGACCCAGCCAACCATATCGTGTCGCATACGATCTGTTCAGCAAAGTGAATGTCCAACAAATCCGGCAACGATTCGCCGGAGACCTAATCGCTCCTTAACCGATAGAAGACCGGCATCGAGCCGGGCTTGGGTGACCGGATGAACTCGGCCTTGCCCCGAAAGTTGGTTTGGATGCTTTGCAGATCGGGCACAACGTTCCACACTTTCAAATCATTTGAGTATTGCAGCTTGTAGGTTTCAAATGCATCTCCCGTGATCTGGATTTTCACGCTGTCCCCGCTCGCCTCGATCACTCGCAACTCGGCTTTGAATGATTCCGCGTCGGTCCTCTTGACCATCACGCGCCCTGTATTCTGCATATCCCCACCGAAGCTTGGCCAAGGGGACTCTATGTCAATTGGGCTGCCGCCTTGGATCACATTGATCACGCCATCCTTGCCATCCTTGGTTCCAACATAAATCTTGCCGTCATCCAATAAGGATGGAGACGAGAATGTAGCCCTGTCTTCACCATCACCCTCAAGTTTCACCGTCCACAACGCTTCACCGATACGGTTGATGGCATAGAATGTGTTGTCATATAACGTGAAGTAAATGGAGCCATCCAGACCCAGTGCAGCAGTAGAGGACTGCTGCCAGTTCGCTTCAATTTCGTATGTCCACTTCACCTTTCCGCTCTCGGTGTCCAATGCATAGAAATATCCATCGTCTGCACCGAAATAGACCGTGCCGTCAGCTCGAATGACGGCTGACGTCCAAATGTCCTGACCGGTATCAAATTTCCATTTGGGGGCTCTGCTGGGTTCCAGTGCATAAAATTCACCAGAGAACGATCCAAAATAAATGTTACCCTCGGTATCAACGGCCGGGCGGGTCATGATCTTGGCACCCGTTTCAAACGGGTTAGTCCAAGCAGCGGAGCCATCAGGTTTTATGGCATACATGAACCCATCCTCGGTGCCGATGTAGATCGTCCCGTCAGGAGCGATGGACGGCGAGGCAACCACTCGGCCTTCGGTTGGGAATTTCCAAACCAGTTCCCCTTCCTTCACGGCATAAACGTTGCTGTCAAACCAGCCAAAGATGATCGTGCCATCTTCTGCAATGGCTGGAGAATTGCCGTACTCACGTTCTTCGTCTGTTGCATTCACCTCTTCTCCTTCCAGCTTGTAGCTCCACTCTATTTTGCCCTTCGACCCCTGATTGGACACAGCGTGGAGAGCCCCGGCATCCTCGAGCACATGGATAATTCCGTTGTCATCAATAGCTGGAGATCCACGCAAGGCAGAATCAAACGCGAGACCCCACTTGCGCACACCGTTGGGTTCATGCCTGTACAGGTATCCGAACTCACCCGCTACCGAATAGTACACGCTACCGTCCTGTCCGATGGCTGGGCTGGAATCAATAAAGCCCGTGATCTTGATAAAGTTGTTCTCCACATGCTTACCAATCTTTGTCTTATCCATCACAGACACACGCATCGTCTCGCTGACCGTTGTGCCAGCCAGATTGGTGGCGTCCACGCTGTAGTTGCCAGCGTCATCATCCTTAACGTTTTCAATGATCAGGATGGGTTTGGTTTCTCCCGCTAACTCGTTTCCATTCTTGTCCCATTGGAAGGTTGTCGGGCCCTCAGTCTTGATTTTGGGATCCAAAATAATGGTTTCGCCAGACTCATAGACGAGATCGAACCGTTTCGGTATGTCACTGATGACAGGCGGGGTACTTACAATCTTCAGGAATGCCGGGAAGCTAACGACTTTGCCAGCCTGATTGGAGACTTCAACCGTGTACGCCGCAACATCATCATTGCTGATGTCGAAGAGTCGCAACAGATTGGCCTGCGCACCGTCAATCGGTTTGCCGTTCTTTAACCATTGATAGGCTATTGGCACGCCACGGGCCTCGACCTTAAACATCACATTGTCTCCCAGTTGGGCGAAGACCGTGTCGGGCGGGGCAGTGATGACCGGTGCAACAACATCAATCGGGAAATCATTGGGATCATTGGGATCGGTCCCGGCCTCAACTTCGTCGCCATCGCTCGTTTCATCCTTATCGGTATCAGAAATTAGCGGATTGGTCTTGGATCGCTTCACCTCATGCCCATCGGGTAAGCCGTCTCCATCCGTGTCGGCGAGGAGAGGATGGGTCTTGTGGATGTTGACCTCATCACCATCCTTCACGCCGTCCCCGTCCGTGTCAGCCACATTCGGGTTGGTCTTGTACTTGTTGATCTCAACCCAATCACTCAGACCGTCCCTATCGGTGTCCACGAGCAGTGGGTTAGTTTTATATTTGTTTATTTCATCGCCATCACTCAATCCATCCTCATCAGTGTCGGCCACCAGCGGATTGGTCTTGTGAACATTGACCTCGTCCCCGTCACTTAGTCCGTCTCCGTCTGTGTCAGCCACATTCGGGTTGGTCTTGTGCTCCGTTTTCTCCTCAATGTCTGTCAGACCATCCTTGTCCGTATCCACGCCAGGGTTGGACGTGTTGCTTCTGGGATCCGTGCCGGCGGCAACCTCCACACGGTCACTAAAGCCATCACTGTCACTATCAACCAGCAGCGGATCGGTCTTATGCTTGCTGATCTCATCGCCGTCACTTAGGCCATCGCCATCAGTGTCGGCCACCAACGGATTCGTCTTGTGGATGTTGACCTCATCACCATCAGTCAAGCCATCGCCATCGGTGTCCACTAACAACGGGTTGGTCTTGAATTTGTTGACTTCATCCCGGTCACTCAGCCCATCACTGTCTGAATCGGTGACCACGATTGTTAAGATACCATTCTTATGGGTGAATAGATAATTCTGTGCTATTCCACCGGTTATCAGGATGGGATATTGCCCCGGGGGACTGGTTCCCACCGCCGAAACTTCGATCCCGGGTTTCTGCGTCAGCACATCCGCATCCTCACCATTCACAAACCCCTCATAGTCAACCTCCAGCGCGGGCAGCGCATCACCAAACTCCACGGTTAAATTCTTCGCACGAACAACAAGCATCGCCTTATTCACGTTAAGCATTACCTCCTTATCCACCTTGGAATACCCGTCAAGGTTAGCCGGCGTGAACGTCGCCCGCAGAGTCACCTCCCCTGCATCCAGGATGGCACCGGTCGGAGGCGAATAAACAAAGGCACCGGCAACATCCCCCTTGGCCCGTAGCTGCGCTTGGCCAAGGGCTGTACCGTAAGTGATCGGTGCCGGGGCAGCCCAAGTAACCACAGGAATCTTCCTGCCCACCGTCAGCGTCCCGTTCGTCAGCGTGATTTCATAGTTGGCCGCCTCGCCCCCGCTCAACCTTATCGGATAGTCACCCGCCGGACTGTCAACCGTTGCCAGCGTGTCAACCGATACCGGCTCCACCATCACATCGGCATCCTCCCCGTTCACGAACCCATCGTAAACCAACTCAAACTCTGGATTCTCCAAACCGTAATCACGGGAAACATCCTCCGCCCGCAGTGACAACTGCGCTTTCTCCACCGCCAACACCACCGAGGTTTCCGCCGTTGTATGCGCAGCCTTGTCGTCCGGCGTAAACGTCACCCGCAACGTCGTCTCGCCCGAATCAAGTATCACTCCGATCGACGGCGAATATTCAAATGTCCCGGCTACATCGGCCTTGGCCCCTAGCTGCGCTTGGCCAAGTGGGATGCCGTACGTGATCGCTTCGGGAGTAGTCCAAGTGATCACAGGAGTCTGTTTGCCCACTGTCAACGTCCCGTTCACCAGCTTGATTTCATAATTGGCCGCCTCACCCCCACTGAGAACAATGGGGTATTCCCCTGCTCCACTAGCTTCGCCAGCCGGGCTGGTTGCAACAACCGGTACTGTTAAAACATCGGCCGTTTCCCCATTCCGGAATCCCTCAAAGACAATCTCCAGCATAGGATTGGCTTCACCAAAAGCCCTTGCCTGATTCACCGCCCGGGCGGTCAAGGGAGCCTTTGTGACCGTCAACTCAGAGACGCTGTAGGCCAGAATATAATTAGGCCCGCTCCCACCGGTGGGAGTAATCACATACGTCCCCACCGGACTGGTCTCCGTGGCGTCGGTGGTGAGTTCAGGAAATGCTGTCAGGACAGACAGATCTTCACCGGGAGCAAAATTGGATATGGACGCACCGAAGGCAGGATTGGGATCCCCATAAACCCTTGTTGCCGGCTTGGCCTGCACCAATAACGGGCGACGATTCACCACCAGCGCAACCTCCGTGACAACCGGATCCAGGGCGGCATTTTCCGGGATGAAGGTTGCTTTCAGCGTGTGTTCACCCGCGGCAAGTTTCGTTCCCAACTTAGGCTCATAGGTAAACAATCCCTCCACGTTGGCGGAAGCATTGAGCTGAACCTCGGACAGTAAATCGCCATAGGTGATGGCTTCAGGAGTGGCCCAGGTGATCACCGGTTTAATTTGCTTATTGAAATCCTCCTTATCATGTGGGTTGGTGCCCATGGCGATTTCATCGCCGTCGCTGTGGCCGTCGCCGTCTGTGTCCGGGTTCAGCGGATCGGTGTTGTACTCGTATAGCTCGTCCTTGTCCTGCAAGCCGTCCCCGTCCGTGTCAGCCAATCTTGGGTTGGTCTTGTAAACTTCCACTTCTACAGAGTCTAGCAATCCATCCTTGTCCTGATCCCCATCAATCACAGTCAAAACTCCGTTTACATGAGTAATGTCGTAATTCTTTGCAGTGGCACCGCTTACATTGATGACATAACTGCCTGCCGGACTGCTTGTTTTGGCCGCTGAAGAAATTGTCGGCTTTACCAAAAGAACCGATTCATTCTCATCATTCACAAACCCCTCATAAACAAACTCAAACGCTGGATTGTTTTCTCCCGCCCCCTTTGAGTGATCCAATGCTTTGATCATCAAGGGCGCTTTTTCGACTCTCAGTAAAACCTCAATTCTTTGAACTTTATGATCCACTAGGTCATCAGGGACAAAAGTTGCTTTCAATGTGTGCTGGCCAACTTCAAGCAACTTGCCTGCAAAAGGGCTGTAAACAATAACGCCCTCAATTTCTGATTTAGCGTTCAGTTGCACCGATCCAAGTAACGTCCCATATATGATGGCAGATGGTTGCTGCCAAGTGAATGTTGGAGCCGCCTCACCAACAGCCAAAGTTCCATCGATGTAACTGATAAGATAATTCAGTGCCTCAGCCTCACTTACTGTGATCGCGTACGTTCCCCCCGGACTGTCCTGTTTCGCTGCAGTCGTTGCTACGGGCAGTTTCAGCAAATCATCAACTCCCTCTCCCTCGATGAATCCTTCATACGTTAGTTTAAACTCCGGATTCGACTCTCCATATTTCCTCGTCTCACTCTGAACTCTAATCACAAGCGGGGCCTTATTCACTGTCAGCTTTGTCTCCGCCTTAACCACTTCATGTTGATCCAGATCATCCGGTATGAACGTCACCTTCAAGGTATGCTCTCCAGCCTTTAATTTTTCCCCACCCGTTGGACTATACACATACGTCCCCTCGACCTCTGCCACGGCATTGAGTTGATCCTCCCCTAGCAACGTCCCATAGATTATTGCCTCTGGCTGACTCCAAGATATTAGAGTCGCTTCCTTGGATACCGTCAGTGTCCCGTTTATGTGGTTAATCTGGTAGTTCTGTGCCTCAGCTCCACTGACCTTGATTGGATAATTCCCGGCTGGGCTGTCCTGTTTGGCATTGGTAGCCACCACTGGGAACTTCAGCAGGTCAAATTTATCCTCCCCCTTGACAAATCCATCATAAATGACCTTGAACTCCGGGTTGGGCTGCCCGTACTTGCGGCTTTCATCTTGCACCCGAATCACTAAGGGCGCTTTCTTAACCGTCAATACCACTTCTGTTTTAGCGACTTCATATAAGTCCAAATCATCCGGTATGAAGTTGACCTTCAACGTATACTCTCCTGCATTCAGGAAAGATCCTCTTTGCGGAAAATAGACATACTTTCCTTCAACCACCGCCTTGGCGTTAAGTTGATCTCCCCCGAGCAACGTTCCATAGGTTGTTGCCTCAGGCTGATTCCAGACAAGCGCAGGCAAAGTCTTGCCTACAACAATCACTTTTCGGGTTAACTTCTCAGAAACGTTTCCGGAAAGGTCCGTCACTGAATAGACAAGTGTGTATTCACCGGGAATATTGGTATCGAGATCGGATTCAACTGAAATGTCATCGGTCAAATCCCCGTCAACACCATCCTGTGCGGTTGCACCGGGATCCTCAAATGCCTCACCTTTCATTAGAGTGACAACAGCATCCCCTTTGAGTGTGATCACCGGCAACTCGGTATCTTCTGGTTCGCCGAAATCATAAACCTTGACGTAATGAAAGTTTGGCAGGCTCCAGTGGCCTTCTTTGCCTCTGAAGCGAATACCTATACGATGAACTCCACCTTTCAATTTTGCTATGGCTACATCGCTGTTAATTTCCTCATACAGAGAATCAAACGCGCCATCCTTGGCCTCCAACGCCGTGGCGCTTCCTTCCCCCGGGTCATCATTGATGAAGTACTCCGCCGTCACCAAGTGGTTGCCTGACGCCTCTCCTCCACTGACCACCTCCGGCTCCAGTTCCACATCCCCGTCCTGTACCCGGAAACCGCGGTACTGAATCACGCTCCAGTTGCCGGCCTTGTCCTTGAACCGTATGCCGATCCGATGATCCCCTACCGGTAGTCCCGAGATATCTATGCCGCTCAGCGACACCTCCTCATACAGAGAATCAAACGCGCCATCCTTGGCCTCCAACGCCGTGGCGCTTCCTTCCCCCGGGTCATCATTGATGAAGTACTCCGCCGTCACCAAGTGGTTGCCTGACGCCTCTCCTCCACTGACCACCTCCGGCTCCAGTTCCACATCCCCGTCCTGTACCCGGAAACCGCGGTACTGAATCACGCTCCAGTTGCCGGCCTTGTCCTTGAACCGTATGCCGATCCGATGATCCCCTACCGGTAGTCCCGAGATATCTATGCCGCTCAGCGACACCTCCTCATACAGAGAATCAAACGCGCCATCCTTGGCCTCCAACGCCGTGGCGCTTCCTTCCCCCGGATCGTTGTTGATGAAGTACTCGCCGGAGTGCAGACCACAAAAGACCGCCATGGGTTGAACAAATAATGCAACCAACAGAGCAAAAAGAAATGGCAGCCTTTTATTCACCGGGGAAAAATGGTTTTGCAGAGAATTCCGCTAACCGTTAAGGCACGACAATTCCGCCTGCAGAGATATTAATGGTTTTATCTTTGCCTTTAATTAAGTGAAGGGGTTCATGGTTGCTGAAGAGAATTACAGGATTTTCGGTTGTCATTCCATTGGGGTCAAACATGGATCCCCCATAAAGACCAATGTCGTTCCTTGAGCCGTCTCGATCAAAATACCATGGATCTGGCGCTCCAGCATCAATACATTTTGAATTTTCCGATAAGCGATAATCTCCTTCTGCGAAGTTTTTAAAATCAACAGAAGAGGTTCCAGTTATGCTATTTAGGCCTCGATAACCACCCTGATTCCAAGATCCACCGCCATCCTCATAATTACCTTCAACTTTTACATTATCGAAAGGGGCATGGATACTCCTTCTAACATTAACAAATACATTCCCCTTCACTTCCATAATTGCTGGAATATGATCAATTCCTATTGCGCTACAAAACCAATCAGTGTTCCTACTATGGATATTACTGAATACATTATTAAGGATTTTTATTTCACAATTGCCAACTCCTAGTAGTTGAATCCCTCTACCGGTAACCGGGTTTCCGGTATTTCTTATTACATTGTTAAACATCATAAGATTTGATTTGCCATTATTTCTCATGTTCCAGTAAAA
Source organism: Verrucomicrobiota bacterium (assembly GCA_014382705.1). Taxonomy (GTDB): domain Bacteria; phylum Verrucomicrobiota; class Verrucomicrobiia; order Limisphaerales; family UBA1096; genus UBA1096. Next base: position 11,460 of record JACNJE010000039.1, read on the forward strand.
GCGAGTTTGATTGACAGCACTTGTAGCAGGTTCTGCTTTAGGCCCCCTATAAAATCCGTCTATAATATTCCCCAAAGCTATAACACTTCCTGTTAATTCTAGTTCTATATTTTGTATTTTATTATAAGCAAAAATTACTTTTTGTTCTAAGTGTGTTGACCTTACAGAGTCAATTGTGTTCTGAAAAAACACATGCCCCTCTGAAGCGGAATCTGCAAGGTGGATACTACTGGAAATATTACTCTTTAAGACTTTCGTTAAACATTTGACTCCCTCCAAATGGAGCAACGTCATATCCGAATTTAAAACCAAGGCATAGGAATCATGGATATCAACTCGCCTGCTGCTTATCCCTGAAAGAACAATATCACTGCAATTAACGATATCAATTGCCTCGTTATTTTCAGTATCACCAAAAACAGAAAAACCATTGAACTCAAAATGTTGGTCCAGATTCCTTAAATAGACATCTCCATTGATCGTAACTTCATCTCCAAACGGTTTTTTAAATTTAATATCTTTCCCATCAATAGTAACATCATAAGGGTACTCCCCGTCAAGTACCACGACTGTGTCCCCGTCTTTTGCATCGTCAATTACGGGTTGAATCTTGTCCCCGGGCAAAACGTAATGTGTTTCACCAAAGGCGATCCCTGCCAGTGAGCAGATCGCCCCCAGCACCATTAGCTTTTTTATTTGAGTTTTCATGGCGATAAAGTATCAGCGCTGTGCTCCACCGTTCGTCGACGGCTTTTTTCTTCTCCTAACCGGCAATTTTCTCCCCAAGTCGACGCCTTGTTCCTCGGCAAATTTGAAAATGCTATTGGTGGACTCAAGCAGGCAATCCAATCGGTTGGCAGCGAAATCCACGCTGACGGTTCCCCTGACCCCATGGACGAGTTCGTTCCGCAACTTGAATGCGTGCTCCCGCAACTCCTGCCAATCTGGGATGATCGATGGCAGTGACCTCCCCGTGTGTGGCTTCACCACTTTTTTCCACAAATCCCTGTATCGCCCCAAACCGGAACAGGCTTCCACCATCACACGAATCTCAACGTTAGGCAGGATACCCAAGGCAATGATGGCTCGGCTTACAGCCCATTCAAACTCAGCCGCCGCCACGACCACCGTGACACCGGGTTCCATGCGGACAAACCGCCGCAACCGCCGATGCCGATTCTCCATGGAATCACTCACCTTAAACATTTCGTCTTGCTGTCCTTGGGCGATTAAAACACAACCTGTGAATGACAAGGCGGAGTAGGCGCAGATTTTTGAATTCTTAATTTCATTCATTCAACTTCGAACGCTCTATAAGAGTGCCCGTTAACCATATAAACGGTAAATCAGAGTTCAATCTTACATGATATTGAACTTTATTTTTGAGGAAGCGTTGCAGGGTGAATGTCTTTTAGCCTTTTTACTGAGGTTTTCGCGTGATTTAGGACGCAATCGTGTTTGAAAAAAAATGAAAAAAAATGGCAGAAACCGCGAAGGGAGATTAATTCGAACAGGGATAGGCAGGATTGACAGGAGGAGAGTTTAGTGGGAAATCCACCGAAAAGTGGAGATTGAACATCCAATATCGAACAAGGACTATCCAAATATGAAGCGGAGTGAGGGGGGAGAGGCAAGCGCAGCTGACGCAGATTTTCGCAAATGGAAATGAAAACGGATGGCTAAACACTGCAACATCAACACGATCTGCGCCCATTTGCGGGTTCTGCGGATGGTGAATTGCCTCTTGACGGCATGGAGATTACGCAATATCCTTACTTGTATGTAAGATTTTAACTGAATGTAAGGACAGGCATGGAAGCTACGATTACGAGTAAAGGACAGGTGACGCTGCCGAAGGCGCTCCGGGAGGCGTTGAGCCTCTCAACCGGGGATAAACTTTCTTTCGTGTTGAGCGGAGATGGCGAAGTGCGGATGACTCCGAAACATTCGCCGGTACAAAAACTCAAGGGGATTTTGCCTGCACCAGATTCGCCCGTGAGTTTGGCCGAGATGAAGTCGGCGATCCAAATAGGGGGATCGAGGCTTTGATCGGGTTGGACACCAATGTGTTGGTTCGATACCTCGTGCAGGATGATCCCGAGCAGGCGGGATTAGCGACCCAGTTGATTGAAGGGCAATGTTCGAGGCAATCGCCCGGCAGGATATCGCTGGTGGTGTTGTGCGAGTTGGCTTGGGTGTTGCTTGGCGCGTATCG
>JACNJE010000165.1 GCA_014382705.1 Verrucomicrobiota bacterium
AACAAAGGAGTCCATCCAAGCTTATCCTTCGCATTCACGTCCGCACCGTTAGCGATTAGCAGTTCAGCGATTTCCTTGTGACCGGCCTCAACCGCATGATGCAAAGGAGTCCATCCACCACCATCCTTCGCATTCACATCCGTGCCAGCCTCCAAGTGCTGTTTAACGGCTTCGATGTGTCCGACTCTGGCAGCTTTGTGAATTGAGATGTCTGGTGCTTGAACTATGCCTTGGTGAGTAGTCCCACACCCCACCAGAAGCACGGCTGCGATTGTTGTGATTAGGAGGTGTTTCATTTAGCGTTCATGTGGTGGAGTGGGTTGGCTTGGTTTACCTCCTATTGATACGCGGAAAACCAGATGGGAGTATCATTAGGATACCGGAAGGAGAGGGATGACTCCCTGCATTTGATGGGTTGCCGACACGGTGGCTTGACGATTTGGTTTCATCAAACGGTTTAATATGATTACACCCCACCAACAGCACCGCTGCGATTGTGATTAGTATGTGTTTCATGTCGCCCAAAGCTCAGCTTTATTGATTATTTTTGCAACGGCTTTATCGAACACCAAAGATCGCAAAGTGAACTACCTCCAGTGATCCAATATTCAGCCGGCCCTTTTTGTTAAAAATTCCATGAGCCAGAATCCATTATGGGTTGAATGGGCACGTGATTACGGAAGCCCCCCCCCGGCCGGACCTTAGAAATTAGTCATTTCACTCGGTTCAAGAAGGATGCCCGTTTGATCTGAAATCTTCTAGTACAGTCACGTTTATAAACACTGGTTGGGAAACAGCGGTTATTCACTTAAATTAAATCACACTAATGTATTAACTTGTGATTATAAATGCGTTCAGGTATGATTTGGCCCTGCTTCAAATGAAACGTGAAATCGACATCCTGACCACTGATGAATGCCACTCTTTGCTCAGTGCTTGCTCCAAAGCACCCACCGGCATCCGTAATCAGGCCCTGATTGTGGTCCTCTGGCGTACCTGCCTGCGCATCAAGGAGGCATTGGACCTATTCCCCAAGGATGTCTCTGGGGATTCAATCCGTGTTCATTCCGGCAAAGGTGATCGGGCGAGGACGGTCGGGCTGGATCCCGAATCTTCAGCAGTCGTCGAACGGTGGGTAACCAAACGTCGGGAGATGGGATTCAAACCCTCTCAACGGCTATTCTGTACCCTCAAGGGTGGGCCAATCGACACCTCCTACTACCGCCACTTGTTCAAGCGTTTGGCAAAGAAGGCAGGACTGGATAAGCGGGTGCATCCTCACGGGTTACGGCATTCAGGGGCGGTTCACCTACTGGACGGGGGACACAAAATCACGGTAATTGCCAAGCAACTCGGTCACTCCAACCTGGCCACCACCAACACTTACCTCAACCACCTCAAGCCGGCTGACGTCGTTGCAGCGATGCAATCCCGCCCGGGTTGGTCGGAGGATCAAAAGAAACCGGACAAGGTCCAAGAATTGATGAACCAGTCGGACGAACAGCTTGGCGCATTGATGCGGCAGTTCCTTCAAAGCCAGTAGCTGGTCCTGTTTCAGGGTGGAGAAGCCAAGCTACTAAACATAAGATTCACTTTATTAATGTTCCATATTGAATTAGTATTCCTTTTTGTCGATTAATATACCGACCAAATGGATTGATTTTGGGGTCAATCACAGAGCCAAGTTACATCAATGAAAGATTTACAGAGAGAGAACGAGGTACAACTTCAACCAACCATTCAGGTCAAACAACTGCCGTTGTTGCTGCGGCCCAAGCAAACCTGCGAGTTGTTCGGCATCGATTTGAAGGCACTTCACAAGCTGGAAACCTCTGGCCGTGTGAAGGCGGTCAGGATCGGTCCAATGAAGGTTCAGCGGCGATACAGCCCGGTGGCGGTTGCAAAGGCGTTAGGCGTGGACCTGATGGCCGAGAACTACACCCTGGTTGCGGGTATGGACTTTACGAGGGAACTCGGTGGCAAACTGGCCGACTCCGGTGATGCCGTTCTTGCCAAGACACGGCAACTGATCAAGGACGAACTCCAAGGGCTACGCCAGTCGGTCGGTGAGATCGTTCGTAGCGAGATCAACAACGCACTTCAGAACACGGTGGTTAAGAGAAAGCCGGAACCCCGACCGCAGGAACACCTGATCCGAGGTTATGTGCCGCCTCCGATGCCAACCGGTTATTGATGTTTGGTGGCCATAAGAATGAAAGACCAGCAACCCCTCACCACTGTGTGTGACCCTCTTTTGGTCTAAAAAACACGTGTGAACACGGTTCCGCTCTAGGAATGGTCCCTCTCCGGCAGAATCACCCTCACCAAGGGAGCGGCACCCCTTTGCCGGTGAACCTCTAACAAGTTTGCTGACTCCAGTTTCACCAAAGCACGACTGACAGCCGGACGGTCCAAATCAAATTTACGGCACAATTTGGGGTGCAGTTTGAAGAAACACTCGGTGCCGCACCGGACCCGGTGCAAATTGGCGCATTGAAGAATAGCTAACGCCATTCGTGTGACCGGCAGACCGAGTTTCAAGACAGCCAGCATCCACGGAACATCAACCCGGTAAATGAAGGGTCTCCCTTTCGACTTTATGGCTGACTTATGCAGCGACTTATCTACGGCTTCAATCGGAAGCATTAGGCTGGCAACATCAAACTCCCCACTCATTATTTTTTAAGAAAGAAGCAGTTAAGAGAAAGTTAATATATAGGACGGTGTTGTCGCAGCGACAACGGACCGTTGCCAATCTGACAACACCTATGTTGTCTGATCGACAACACAAGAAGCCTCCGAATGCGAGGTTTCCAGCAACCTCATCATCTCTGGCCAAAGTGTCTCACCCCGTTCATCCATATAGCGGTCTGGGTGACAAACGATCTTCGCATCAGTTTTTATCCGGTCATCACCAAGCACTGTAGCCGCTGCCTGAACCATCTCATCCTGTACAGCCTTGCCAACCTCGTAAACGTCACAATCATCACACTCAACTAACACAGCATCGTGAATAGGGGCGCACAGATCAAAACCACCACGGTCAAGTTGAATACACAACTGACGCAAAATATCCGCCCCGGTTGCCTGCATCGGGAAATTCATTACTGTCCGGGGATTTGTCCCTGGATGGAGGTGCAGTGGCCAACCAAGGGGTGTAACCAGCTTCGATTTTCCCCACGCTGAGTTGCACCGTCTTGCATTCCATCCCCAAAATTTGCTGAAGGTTCGCTTGTGGTTCTCGATCAAATGCCGAGCTTCAACACCGCAGATATTCAACCGCTTTGCCAGACCGTGAATACCCTGACCGTACTGCAATGCTAGTACTGTGGTTTTGAACTTATTCCGAACAGCAGAATGGCTTGTCTTGGTTGCGTCCTCTGGCGCAGCACCCGCCATCTTGGCGAAACTTAGGTAAATATCCCCTGACAAATAACACTCCATTAGATTGGCATCACCGGATTGCACCGCAGCGATGAAAGGCTCTTGGGAAGTGTAGTCACAATAAATCAAAGCCCGCCCCTTTGGCGGCCGAATCAAGCCACGCAACCAAGCTGCATTTCCAAAAATGAATTTTGATGTCGATGGTTGGTTCCGCGAAGTGATGCTACTGAAAACTGACAGCATACAGCGGTTCCGGCTGTCCTTCCCGACCTCCACGGTGAGGGTCCGCATATCCCGAAGGGTCAACTTTAATTGAGCTAACTCGACCAGTCCGGGATAAATGCATTGAGCGTTACGCCACGTATCAGCATCATCCTTAAGCCTACCTGTCGCAGTCCTTTCCCAAGGAATACCATGTCGCTTGAGGTAGTTTGCAAATCTGGCGAAACTGAAACTGCCTCCTTCGAAAACACCGTAGTTTGCATTCACCTTTTCGATTAAACCCTTTTTAATACCCTCCCAATTCTCTCTCATTTTGGTGAACAGGGGGTAATCGATCGGAACTCCCCTAATTTCCATCGACGAGACTGCCTTCTGGTACGCACCGGCATAAATCAACCAGTCCAGTCCCTTCGGCAATTGACTGATCTTGGGCGCAAGTTTCCCAAATAACGCTGCTGTCGCCGCTACATCGCTCGTGCAGTATTCGATTAGTGCGCCCATCGTTGTTGAATCGAACGGCCCACCAGCAGCCGATAGCTGCTGCATTTCCTTCTTTTCAGGGTTAACGAACTCATGAAGACCATGAAATAAAAGGCTATCGTTCAGACCACGACCCAGTTTTTGGTCCTCCAAATCCGGCTTCAACCAATTCAGTGGCAAGCCATTGTAGAGCGCCCTTTGTAGGACGAACAAATCGATGACCCTGGCCGGCATCTCCCAACCCAAAACTTTGAAACAATTCAGTTCGGCCGTTGCATAAAAACACACCAACAAAGTACTGGGGTCCGTTGGGAAAGGAGACGATCGGCGATCGAGACACTCACGCTGATCCAACTTCCACCAACGCTTGCTGCAAATCTCGTATGCCCCCCTCCAGTTAACGCCGGGCACCTCCCCGGGGGGTGTGGCGAACTCAAAATCGATAGCAATAATCCGTTCGAACTTGCTAATGGAATTCATTACTAATGGGATTTGAAAGGTGCAGGGCAGCAGGAGACAATCCGGGTTCCTGCCGCCCCTGATGCACCTGAATCGTTATCTACACCGAACCACGCAGTTCGCGTAATTTGGGGTGATTGATGTCCGTGATAACTCTCCCTCGAAAGGCAACCGCAATGATTTCGGTCATATCCTCGCTCGGCCATTTTGGGTCACCCAGATTCGCTTCCGCCTCGAGTATGTTGTAACAGCTGTTTCGCTGATCCGACATCATGCGTACCCAATTGGTGCACGCTCGTCGCATCCCCTCCCAAGCTGTTGCCGTCCAAGGATTCCGATCTGGTTCCCTGGTAGTAAGTGGCCAGAGATACAGCCCGTTTTGTTTCGTTAGTGCTGTCACGCAATGCCAAATTCGCATTGCAGGATCTTTCGCCAACTCGGCATGAAGCGACGGAGCGACGCAGTAACTTTCGCGAGACTCACCGTCCCGAATCATTCCAAGTCTTGCCTGAAGTTCAGGATGGACTCGGAAGAACGTATCCTGGGGAGGCCGATCCACACGAATGTTTGCCAGAACCGATTTGACGGGCACCTCGTCGCTGGCATCGGATTTCAGCATTAGGCTGCTAACATCCACACCATCAACCATCGTCGACTTAGATTGATTATCCTCCAAACTTTGGATCGGTTTCGATTCTTCGCTCATACACACCTCCCTTCGCCGTCCTCGTCAAAGGAGAACGACCGCTCCCGTACGCACAGCGACTTCAAATCATTCGGCACCACATCAACAAGGCGTCGATCAAAAAGGAAATCCTCTTCAAACTGTACACTTTTAGGCAACCCGTCCGAATCATAGGCACCCTTTATGCCAAGAAACCGCCGGGTATCTGGATATTTGACGAGGTAGAACCGCAACATCATTGAACCAAACTGAGCTGGCACTTTGTAGCCGACGCTAGAGCCGGCATCGTGTGGAGTCTTATCCCGAAGGAAAGCCGCGAGCTGAATAGCACCCACCCGCCGCCCCTCGCCAATTCTTAAACGAATGAAGTTCCACGCATCGTCTACCATTGCGGGCTTTTCCCTGTTTAACACCCAAAATTTGCGACATGCATGCAACGCTGTCTGAGATCGAGAGCGTTTACGGCGTATTACAAACTCTTGCCCGTTTCCATCTAAAGCGGACCATAGGTCAATCCCCGTTTGAAAAACCGGCACCTTAAGGCCTTCGTAAAAACAAATGCCAGATATTTTCATTTACGTATCCCCCCGTTGGTTTCCAGATCATTAACTACCTTATCAAGGTCGCGAGCTCGTACGTAACGCACACCCTCGAGCACCACAGTTGGAACAACACCCCGTTTTCGAAGCTGCCAAAAACGGCTTCTGCTACAACCAAGCCTCCGAGCCGCCTCGCTTAAATTGCAAAGCAGCGGCTCAACATCTGACTCGGACCAATCAGGATCATTTAAGATCCTTCCGATGACTAACAACTTTTGATGCGACACACGTCGTGCTAGAAGTTGATCGACGATTTTTCTTACCTTTACCATTACTAACCTTTCTCAGTTCCGCGCTGACTCATTTCGGCGAGGGAGAATTTTTATTCTCGTCGGTAGCTGCAAATGAAATCAGGCCCCCCTGTTCCGCACGGTTTTTTTGTTAAAATCTAAGAGAAAAGCAAAAAACTCCCGTGTTGCCTACCGCTCACAGACAACACAGGAGTTGTTCACATGCCCGCAGATGGCCACAGGCATACGTAAAAAGACTTTATCAATGTTGCTCGGTTACCCGACCATTCTACTATTCCCCTTCTGCATCACACTCAGTTTCTGCTAATTGATGTTGTATCGGGGTTATGGCGCTTATCACCAAGGAATGATTTTGCAGCAAATCTGACCACCTTCTTGCTGTTTGCCCGGAAATCTCTTCGCTGTTTATTTTTTTTATGAAATATTCGACACCTTTATCGAGTCCCAAGATCCGCCCGAGTAATAACTCCATCAAAAGCTCATCGGGAACGGCACACAGGGAACGCCTATTCGGTTCTCTCAATTCGGGCGGGCCATTATCTGCCAATTCTTTTGCTAATAACCTTATTTTTTTGTGTACCTCCTTCGCCAATCCTCCTTTGCGCCGGGATTGTTTTTGAACCTGCTGCTTCCATATTTCAAACGTTGCTTTTAGATGTTCACGTAAAGGCGCAAATTGTTCTTTCATAGATAGTTGGTGTTCTAAACTAGCTTCGACTTTTGACTTGAGATCACCAAACCATTCATGTGTTGGAAGGGACTGACTCTTGAATGCTACCCCTTTTTCAATTAGCCGGTCACGGTGTACCTGATATAGCGGTAACCGCTTGACATCCGAGACACCGACAACCTCGCCCCCCTCAAGTTTAACTAATCCTCTAACTGAAAATAAATGCTCGGGTATTTCACACCACTCAAACCAGTAGTATTTAGCCAAAAAATCTCGGCACATACCGTCAACTCCCTTTCGACCACTTGCCTTTTTCTCATCAACCCCAATTCCCATTAAATACGCTTTGAATGACGATAAGGCATATCCCAGTGAAAATTCTTCTGTTCCTACTTGCCCCTGCTCCAACCACCAGCCGGCCAAATCTGATACCTCCTTCACTGGCGGGAGCCAGATGCTCAGTTGAACTTCTTTTGGAACTAAAGTTACTTTATCCCGTTGAATATCTGTCCAAATGTTGTAAGCAACTTTTTCGTCTCTACCAACACCCTCTGTGATCAACCTAACACGCTGCGTCGGAGATATATCTCCGGTTAGAAATCGCCTGGGTTCAAGTAAACTCACAATGGCCCTCTCCTCGGCCAGTAATTTAGCTTGCTCAGTGTTGAAAATAATCCGCAACACCCCATCGTCCGAAATTAAGTCAACCGTACAGTCCACTGTTTTGGCAGGAACACAGTCCATGTGCTTCCAACTTTTTGGTAGCCCTGGGAAATCTATTTCAAACTCACGCTTCATCATTTTTTGTTCGGGTTCAGCAATTCAGCGGATTGTGCCAACTGTGCTATATCTGCATGAGTGTAATCGAACGTCTGTGACAACGAAGCATGACCCATCGCCTTCTGTACCAGCACGGGGTTTGCCACTACTTGCTGCATTGCGGAATCGTAGGTGTGCCGAAATGAGTGCCAACCTTTGACAGCAGTAGCCCGCGCTCGCCCTGGAACACGTTTTCCTGTGGTTTTTATACCCAACCGCTTCAACAATGTGATCAGGCTTTTAGAAAAGTCCTGCCGCGATTTATCGTACTCATCCTTCAATCCGGGCATCAACCTACCCTCTTCATCGGGACGGCAGTACTCGTTAATAACAGATGCCACCCACCGAGGAATGGGGACTTGTACAATTTTGTCACCCCTCCAGCGAGTCTTGAACGGAGACATTTCCAGCACACTCCCTTTGATTTGTTTGGATTGCAGATAGACCGCATCCTTCAACCGCAAACCGGTTCCCATCATGATCATCACGAGTGCATAATACTGTCGTCGATTTCGTCGGATTATCGGAGGCAAAGCCACATCGGGTTGGACAACAGTTGGATTAAGCACACCGACAATCGACGCAATATCCTCTGTTGAAAATGGCTCACGCTTATCTGGCAACCCCTCGGTTGCATCCACCTGATGGTTGGACAACTTTGACGAAGCAGAACTGAACGGGTTTAGAGTGAATCCAAACTCGTCGGCAAACTCGGCAAAAACATTTTTTAGTAGGGCGAGGATTCGAAGTTTCGAGTGGCGGGTCAATTGTTGTTCATCCAAATGAAGTGCAAACTGATTTGCTACGTGCTCGTCAATTTCATCCAGGCGACAATCTTCAAGGTCTTTATCGGATAGGAATTTGATCCAACGCTCCCAACGAGCCACGTCATCAATGTGTGAAGTTCTCCTTTGAGTTGATGGAAGCTTCTCCCACCGTTTCCAGAGATCAGACATCGTCGGTAAATCGCCCGACTTGGCAACATTTAGCTTGGCCCGGAACTCGGCACGTTTCCTCTTTGACTCCTCTTTTGGAAGGCGACCTAAGAGCACCGTTAGCTCATTAAATGCCCCGTCTACGGTTGCGGTCCGAACAAGCTCATCATACTTGACAGGGGCGAGTTTGTTCGCCTCACGTTTACTGTTTGTTCCGAGATTAATCTTCTGGTCTAGGCCGTTCAACCGAACCCGCAAGTACCAAGGCCCGCTCTCTTTTCTTTGAATTAATGTGAACTTCATTAGCTACCCCGTTCCATCTCGAACATAGCAGTTTATGGATGTTTTTTATACCCCAAAGTGGGACAAAAGTGGGACAAAACGAATTATTTATCCACAATTGAGCAATTTAACGGTGAATAACCAAAAAGAGAGAATCTGGTTGAAGTACATTTAACCCTTTAAAAATAGGGTTAAAATGAATGGTGGAGCCATGCGGAATCGAACCGCAGACCTTCGCATTGCGAACGCGACGCTCTACCAACTGAGCTATGACCCCACTCGCGACGACGCAGCAGATCCGCGCCGTGAAGGGCGGACATGATGCCGTGATGCCGTCAAAGCGCAAGCCGTTTTCAATCCCGGCAAAAATGGGTTGCCAGCCAAGCGGGCGGCGGGACAAGCTGCCGCTGCACGGATGCCCAATCCCGACTTGAATTCTTCACGACTGCCTCGACTGCTGGCGCTTGGCTTTGCGCTGCTCTTCATCGTGGCGGTGCCGTGGTACTGGGGCGACGGTGGCGGCGAGACGCCGCTGGTGCTCGGGATGCCGCTCTGGGTGGCGGTGAGCACGGCGGTTTCGTTTTTGATTTCATGCCTGACGGCTTGGGCGGCGTTTCGCGCTTGGCCAAGCGGCGGTGATGACGCGGAGGGCGGCTCGTGAGCAACATCCCGCTTGGCCCGGCGGAACTCGGCTTCATTGCCGTTTATCTGCTGTCGTTGATCGGCATCGGCTACTGGGGCATGCGCGCCCGCACGGAGAATTCGCTCAAGGATTTTTATCTCGCCGGCTCGGGCGTCGGCTTCCTCGTCTTGGTGCTGACGCTTTACGCCACGCAGTACAGCGGCAACACACTGTTCGCGTTCACCGGCAAGACGTTCCGGATCGGCTACGCCTGGCTGATGAGTGTGCATTTCATGATGGCGATCATCGTGGTGTATCTGGTGTTCGCGCCGGGGCTGCATCGCTTGGCCAAGCGGGAGACGTTCATCACGCCGGCGGATTATCTGGAGCACCGGTTTCGCCACCGGCCGTACACGGTGCTGGCGTCGATCACGATGGTGGTGGCCATCGGCAATTTCCTGATTGCGCAGCTCAGCGCCATGGGCCTGCTGCTGCAGGGCATGACCACGTTCGACCCGCGGACGGCGTTTGTCGCCGGGGTGATTCTGCTCGCGGTGATCATGCTGGTGTACGAGACGCTCGGCGGTTTTCGGGCCGTGGCGTGGACGGACATGATCCAGGGCGGCATCCTGATGGTGGGCTTCGCGATCTTGCTATTTGTCGTGCTCGACCAGTTCGGCGGCTTGGCCAAGAGCTACGAGGCGCTGAAGGAAACCCGGCCGGACAAGGTGGCCGCACCGGACGCGCTGGGCATCCGCCGCTGGTTCAGCTATATCGTCGTGGTGGGCATCGGCGGCGCGCTGTACCCGCAGGCGATCCAGCGCATTTACGCAGCACGCAGCCAGCGGGTGCTTCGCAACGGCGTGGCGACGATGGCGTTCCTGCCGCTGACGGCGTCGCTGATCGCGGTGCTGGTCGGCGTCACGGCGGCGGCCTCGCCGGAGTTGGCCACGCTGACCGACGCCGACTCCGACCGCGTGTTCGGCGAAGTCTGCCGGATCGTGATGGACGAGTCGCCGTTCCACCGCTGGCTGGTCGTGGTGCTGCTCGCTGCTGTGCTGGCCGCGCTGATGTCCACCGCCGACTCGGTGCTGCTCTCCATCTCCTCCATGCTGACCAAGGACATCTACCACCGGCAGATCAACCCGGCAGCCAGTGAGGCGCGGCTAACGCTGATCGGCAAGTCGATGTCGTGGATTGTGGTCACCATCATGGCCGCCGTGGCGATTTACCTGAACTCACTTGGGGACAACAAACCAACGCTGGTCAAGCTGATGGATATGAAGTTCGACATGCTGATGCAGCTTGGCCCCGGCTTCATCCTCGGCGCGCATTGGCGTGGGATAAAGCCCAGCGCGCCGTTCTGGGGACTCCTTTGCGGGCTAACGCTGGTGTTCGCGCTGTACCCGGCCGGCACGCTGACGAACTGTGGCATCCACGCCGGCATATTCGGCCTCGCGCTCAATTTGGCAGTGGTCGTCGCGATCTCCAAATGGCCGCTTAGCCAAGCGCAACCGCCAAAAGGGTTTGCTTGAATCCTCGCTATTGAAACTGGAGACTCCCCGGACATGAATCGTATTGCTGCACTGTTTCTGCTGCTTGGCCTCGGGGCCAGCGTGTGTGCCAGTGAGTACCGATTCGACCGCACCCAGGATCTCGTTTACAAAGAGATCGACGGCATAAAACTCAGGCTCAACGTCTTCGTGCCGAAAGGTGACGGCCCCTTTCCCGCCGTGCTCGTCGTCCATGGCGGCGCCTGGCGGGCCGGTTCCCGGACCCAACTCACGATGTACGCCAAGAGTCTGGCGCGGCGCGGGTTTTCCTGTTTTGCGATCAACTACCGCCTCGCTCCGAAGCACAAAAGCCCGGCGCAAATCGAAGACTGCCGCGACGCCGTCCGGTGGATCCGCCAACACGCAGCCAAGTACAAGGCCGACCCCAGCCGCATTGGCGCAATCGGCTACTCGGCCGGCGGGCAACTGGTTTCGCTGCTTGCCACGACCGGTTTGGCCAAGGAGGACGACCCGAAGGGTGTCGGCACAAAAATCGTCGCCGCTGTCGCCGGTGGCGCACCGACCGATTTCCGGGCCACCCGCGAAAACTCGAAGGCGCTCTCCTATTGGCTGGGGGGCTCGCGCGGGGAAAAGCCCGAAATCTATGACGCAGCATCGCCTGCCGCTTTTGTCGACAAGGAGGATGCCCCGATTTTCTTTTTCAACGGCTCAACGGACTTGCTTGTGCCGGTGAAGACCCACCGCACGATCGGCTACGCCGGCCCAACCGCCCTGCACGCGGCGCTGAAGGAGGCGGGTGTCGAGACCGACCTGCACGTCATCAAGGGGGCCGGTCACCTTCTCGCCATCTTCAACAAAACCGCGCTGGAGTCCGCCTACGCCTTTCTCGACAAGCACCTCAAGCCACCCGACGAACTCCGGGTCTTCCTGCTCGCCGGCCAGTCCAATATGCAGGGACAGGGCGTCGTCGATTTTGATCATCCGGAATATTACAACGGCGGCAGGGGCATCCTGAAAAACGTGATGAAAAAACCGAAGCGTGCTCACCTCTACAAACACATCGTCGATGACAGAGGCGACTGGGTGGTTCGTAACGATGTCTTTGTCCGGCACCAAACCGGGGACGAATTAAAGACCGGTGGACTGACGATCGGCTTCACCGGCTACGGAGGCAAACACCATATCGGGCCGGAATTTCAGCTCGGCCATCTCGTCGGCGAGGCGTACGACGAGCCGGTGCTGCTCATCAAAACCGCGTGGGGGGGCAAAAGTATCCATAAAGATTTCCGCCCGCCCAGTTCCGGCGGCGTCACCGGCGAATTCTATCAAAAAATGGTCGCCGAATACCGTGAGGCTCTGGTCAAGCTGGGCGATGAATTCCCGCAGTTGGCCAAGCTCAAACCGAAGCTCAATGGCTTCGTCTGGTTTCAGGGCTGGAACGACATGTTTGACGACGATGCCTTAAGGGAGTACGAAGCCAACCTCATCAATCTCGTCAGAGATGTGCGTGAGGAATTCAAGCAACCTGACCTGCCGGTCGTCATCGGCGAACTCGGCAATGGCGGCCCCGATGCCGGTAAAAACATGCTCGCCATTCGGGCCGCACAGAAGGCCGCCGCCAAGGCGCTTGGCCCAAACACGGCGTTTGTGCAAACCACACAGTTCGCCCGACCGGCCAAGGAATCGCCGAACGTCGGCCACGGTCACCACTGGTTCGGCAATGCCGAGAGTTACTTTCTCATCGGCGACGCGCTTGGCCGGGCGCTGCTCAGGTTGACCGCCAAATAATTTCAATATGCCCAAAATGATTAAACAAATGATACTCGCGATCGCGCTCGTGTTCGGTGCGCTTGGCCAAGCGGGGGCGGAGGAGACGGAAAAAACGTTTTATGACCCGGTCGTGAAAAAGCTCGAGGGCTGGACGATCAAGGTCGATCCCAAACTGCTGGAGAAGGAGCACAAAACGTTCAAGGCAAACGTCTTCAAGGCGTTGGCCAACCACCTGCAGCGGATCAAGTTCATCCTGCCGGAGGCCAAGGTGAAGGCGCTGCAAAAACTGCCGATCTGGCTGGATCACCATTACGAGCCGCTTGGCTCGATGCAGTATCATCCCGGCGCAACGTGGCTCCGCGCCAACCGGCACGACCCGAGGCTCGTGAAGCATGTGCACATCCCCCAGGCCAAGGCGCTGCTCAGCCGCGGCCAATGGGCCAAGCACCCGTATGTCATCCTGCACGAACTCGCGCACGCCTATCACGACCAAGTGCTCGAAAACGGATTTCAAAACGAGGGCGTCCTCGACGCCTACAACGAAGCCAAGGCCAACGGCATCTACGAGAAAGTGCTGCTCTACACCGGCCGAACGGTGAAGCATTACGGCCTGACCAACCAGATGGAGTATTTTGCCGAGTGCACCGAGGCGTACCTCGGCGTGAACGACTTTTACCCGTTCGTCCGCGCCGAGTTGAAGGAACACGACCCACGGATGTTTCAGCTGCTGAAAAAAATCTGGGGCGAGGTGAAGTAGCGCTTGGCCAAGCGCGGAGGACTAGGCACTGGCGAGTCCGCAATCAGGCTGTAAGCCTGAGTCTGTTGAACACCCCTTACAGCAACTCTGTTTATCTGAGGGGGTCATGAAGGGTTGAAATTGGGGTTGGCGAG
>JACNJE010000038.1 GCA_014382705.1 Verrucomicrobiota bacterium
AACTTTTCCAGATAAGGCATGAGCTTATCATCCACAAAGTCGACGAGGTCCGGGCCGGTGAGGGCTTTGTTGTGGTCGAAGTTGCCCTCGGCATCCTTGGGCGCGGCCCATTTGGACCAGCGGAACTCCTCGGCAATGATGGGCTCGTAGGTCTTGCCGCGCAGCTCAGCTTCCATGGCCTTGGCCACCTCAAGGTCATCAAGGTATTTGAGGAAGAGTAACCAGGAGGTTTGCTCGGTGTAATCGAGCTCAGAAGAGCAGCCGGCTTCTTTGCGCAGGACGTCATCAATATTCTTGAAGGCTTGTTCAAACATGGGCGTGGGGAGACGGCCTAGCGGCGGTATTGCTCGGCGGCAATTTCGCGGAGCTTGGTCTTGAGGATTTTACCGGTGGCGTTGCGGGGGAGGGCCTCCATCTGCATCACTTTGCGCGGCATCTTGTAGGCGGCCAGCTTGTCCTTCAGGAAGCCCAGCAGTGCGGCGTCCTCGAGGGTGGCTCCTTCGCTCGGGGCCACGCAGGCGACAACCATGTCGCCCTTTCGGGGGTCGTTGACGCCGATCACGGCGGCCTCTTTTACACCGTCAAATTGGTAGATCACCTCCTCCAGTTCGCGCGGGTAAACGTTGATGCCGTTGACGAGCAGCATGTCCTTTTTGCGGTCGGTGATGTAGAGATAGCCGTCGTCGTCGAGGTAGCCGATGTCGCCGGATAGAAACCAGTCGCCCTTGATCGCCGCCGCCGTGGCCTCTTCATTGTTCCAGTAGCCCATCATGACGTTGTGGCCCTTGATGCAGATTTCCCCCTGTTCGCCGGCCGGCAGCACCTCGCCGGCGTCGTTCCAGATCTGGAACTCAACTCCCTTAAGCGGCAGGCCGACCGAGCCGGGCTTTCTCTCGCCGTGCAGCGGGTTGAAGCAGGCGACCGGGCTGGTCTCACTGAGGCCGTACCCCTCAAGCAGCGGGATGCCGACGTTTTCGTTGAACGCCTTAAGCACCTCCAGCGGCAGCGGCGCGGCACCGCTGCAGCACACCCGCAACGGCAGGTTCGGCGGCAGTTGAGAGTTTGCCAGCGCCCGGTACAGCTGCGGGATTGCCGGCAGGACGGTCGCCTGGTGCTGCATAATCTCAGCGATAATGTTCTTGGGCGGATGCAGCGAGCGGATTGCGACGATCGACAGGCCTTGCGTCATCGGCAACAGGACGCAGACCGTCATGCTGAAGCTGTGAAACATCGGCAGTAGACAGGCCATGCGGTCCTCCGGCGCCAGTTCCAACTCGGCCATCACGGCCTCGACGTTGCGCAGCAGGTTGTTGTTGCTGAGCATCGCGCCCTTCGGCTTGCCGGTGGTGCCGGAGGTGTAAATGATCAGCGCCAGTTCCTCCCCCGCTTGGCTGGCCGGCGGCAGCTCAGGCACCGAGCCGGCGTCCGCTTGGCCAAGCTCTTCAACATTGATCACGGCCAGGCCATCGAGCTGGGCCTTGAGCGCCGCGGTGCCATCGGCCATCGAGGCCTCGCTGATCAGCACCTTGGCCTGCGAGTCGCCGAGGATGTAGCCGACCTCGTCCGGCGTGAGGAAGTTATTGATCGACACCACCACCCCCTCGGCCAGCAGGATGCCGAACAGGGAAAAGACGAACTCCGGGCAATTCTTGAGCCACAACCCAACCCGGTCGCCCGGTTGCAGGCCAAATTCCTCCCTCAGCCGCTTGGCCAAGCCGGCGGCCACGGCGTGTGCCTGGCCAAACGTGTATTGCTCCTCACCCCAGAAAATCGCCGTTTTTTCGCCGTAATCCGTGGCGGTTGCGCTGAATTGGTTTGCCAGATTTTTCATGATTGGTTCCCCGTGGGAAGCAGAGAAAAAACGGTTCCCGCCGATTCGTCAAGCCGTCGCGCCGCGCTTTTGCCTTGGCAAGCTCGGACGCGCTGACACAATCGCGCCGCTTGATTGATACTCAAGTCCAGTTAAAGGAGTTTCTCCCCGCGTTACGAAAATCCAGTTGGGTCTCGCTCGACACCGAGGCCGACAGCCTGCACTCGTACCCGGAGAAACTGTGCCTGCTGCAGATCAGCCTGCCCGGCACGGACGTGCTGATTGACCCTCTCGCCCAGCTGGACGTCTCTCCATTATTCAAGGCTTTGGCGGACAAGGAACTGCTCATCCACGGCTGCGACAACGACCTGCGGTTGATGTATGCCGCGAAACGGTTCGTTCCGTCGCGGGTGTTCGACACCATGTGGGCGGCGCGGCTGCTCGGCTTCGCGGCCTTCGGGCTGAACGATCTGCTGTCCAAACTGCTCGGCATCACACTCGACAAGGGCTCACAAAAGGCCAACTGGACCCGCCGGCCCCTGACCGACAAGATGGCCAACTACGCGCTCAACGACAGCCGGCATCTCCGTTCGCTGGCGGACAAACTGCGCGACGATCTAAAGGCCCAGGGACGCATCGCCTGGCATGAAGAGATCTGTGCCCGGCTCATCCGCGAACATGCCGCCCCCAAGGAGACCGACCCAAACCAAGCGTGGCGGCTCAAGGGCTCGAGCGGGCTCAACCGGCGCGAACAGGCGATCCTGCGAGCCACGTGGCAATGGCGGGAGCGCGAGGCCGTCGACGCCAACAAGCCGCCGTACTTCATCGTCCGCCACGAGGATCTCGTCCAGCTCGCCGAGACCGTGGGCGACAAAAAACGCAAAACCGCCTGGCCGGCCAAGCTGTCGAACCGCCGGTTCAAGTCGTTGCGCGACGCGGTTGGCCAAGCGCTGGATTTGCCGCCTTCGGAGTATCCCGAGACGCCCCGGACGGTGCGCCGCCGCATCACGCAGAGCGAAAAACTGTTTTACGAGTCGCTCAAAGTCCTGCGCGACAAGCAGGCCAAGGCGCTCAACATCGATCCCACGCTCATTGCCAGCCGCTCCACGCTCGTGAAACTCTCACTCGAGGACGGCGACGAGCGCAAACAGATCCTGCCGTGGCAGCGGGAACTGCTCAACTTGTGACCCCCCCAAATAAACTTTGAAAACCGGGCCTTTTCCCGGCAACATCCACCGCCCATTTTTCGGGGACAGGGCATTTTAAATAATGAAGCGCACGCATCACTGCAACGAAATCCGTGAGGAACAGGTTGGCCAAGCCGTCACGCTCAACGGCTGGGTTCACTCCAACCGGGACTTGGGCGGGGTTCTATTCATCGACATCCGGGATCGCGAAGGCCGCACCCAAGCGGTGTTCGACCCGAGCGATCTGCCGGCCGAACTGTTCGAAACCGCCTCGCGGCTCCACAGCGAGAGCGTCATCAGCGTCACCGGCAAGGTTCGCCTCCGCCCCGACGGCACAAAGAACGAAAAGATCGACACCGGCCTCGTCGAGGTCGTGGCCGAACAACTTGAGGTGCTCAACCACGCCGACGTGCTGCCGTTCAGCATCGACGACCCGGAGGTCGCCGCCAAGGTCAACGAGGAACTGCGCCTCAAGCATCGTTACCTCGACCTGCGCCGGCCGGAGATGATCCACAATATGCGCCTTCGCAGCCGGGTGGCCACCGCGACACGGGTGTTCATGGAGGAAGAAGGCTTCCTCGAGATCGAGACTCCGACGCTCTTCAAGAGCACGCCGGAGGGCGCGCGCGAATTCCTCGTGCCGAGCCGGCTGCATCCCGGCCAGTTTTACGCCTTGCCCCAGTCGCCGCAGCAGTACAAGCAAATCCTCATGGTGGCCGGTGTGGAGAAATATTTTCAGCTCGCCCGCTGCTACCGCGACGAGGATCTGCGCGCCGACCGCCAACCGGAGTTTACGCAGATCGACATCGAGATGTCGTTCATCGAGCGCGACGACATTTACTCGCTCATCGAGGGCCTGCTGGCGCGAGTCTGGAAAACCGCGCTTGGCATCGACATTCCCACCCCGTTCCCGCGTGTCTCGTTCGAGGAGGTGATGAACCGCTGGGGCATCGACAAGCCGGACACCCGTTTCGACATGGAACTGGTCGATATGACCGACGACTTCGCCTCGAGCGAATTCAAGGTCTTCAGCGGCACGGTGGCGAAGGGCGGTGTGGTCAAGGCGCTAAACGCCAAGGGATTCGCCTGTGTCACCCAAGGGCAAATGGAGACGATGACCGACTACGCCAAGAGTTTCGGCGCAAAAGGCCTCGCTTTCATCAAGGTCGAGAACGGCGAGTGGAAGTCGCCAATCGTCAAGTTTTTCAGCGATGCCGAGAAGGCAGCACTGCAGGAGAAACTCGCCATCGAGGAGGGCGACCTCATTCTGTTCGCCGCCGACGAGTGGCTCAACGCGTGCGAGATTCTCGGAAAAATCCGCCTTTATTGCGCCGAGAAACTGACCGAGATGGGCAAGATGAGCCTCCCGGCCGACCAGTTTAATTTCCTATGGGTCATCGAGTTCCCGCTGCTGATGTTCGACAAGGAAATGAATCGCTGGTACTCCAGCCATCACCCGTTCACCTCGCCGGTGCCCGAGGACATTCCCAAGCTAAAAAGCGATCCCAAGTCGGTTCGCGGACAGCATTACGACATCGTCGTCAACGGCGTCGAGTTGGGCGGCGGCTCCATTCGTATTCACCAGCGTGAGTTGCAAAAAACCATCTTCGAGGAGTTGCTCCAGATCCCGCCCGAGGTGGCACAGGAACGATTCGGTTACATGCTGGAGGCGTTCCGGTTCGGCGCCCCGCCGCACGGCGGCATCGCGCTTGGCTTCGACCGGCTCATCGCGATGCTGTGCGATGCGGACAGCATCCGCGAAGTGATCGCCTTCCCGAAAACCGCCAAGGGCGCCGACCTGATGAGCGACGCCCCCGGCACCGCCGAGCCGAAGCAACTGCGCGACCTGCACATCAACCTCCGCGTCCCGCAGCAGGAAAAACCGAAGGCGGAGTGACGACTCGTCACTCGTTCACGAAGTAGCTCAGGTTCTCGAGTTCCATGGCGAGGTTGACGTTATTGACGGTCACCTCGTCCGGCAGGGACAGCACGATCGGGGCGAAGTTGAGGATCGCCACCACGCCGTTCTCGATCAACTGGTTCGCCACCTCCTGCGCGGCGGACGGCGGGACGCAGAGCACCGCCATCTTCACCCCGTGCCCGTTGATCACCGCCGGGAGCGCCTCCATCGGCTGCACCGGCAACGACAGGCCGCCGGCCGGGCAGAGGTCGGGCCGGGCATCGAACGCCCCGACGATCCCGAACCCCTCCCGTTCGAAGCCGCGATAGCTCAACAGGGCGCGCCCCAGGTTGCCGATGCCGACGATCACCACCGGCTGCAAGCTGTTGGTGCCGAGCCGCTCGGAGATCATCCCGATGAGCTGCTTCACGTCGTAGCCCAGCCCCCGCGTGCCGAACTGCCCGAAGTAGGTCAGATCCTTTCTCAATTGGGTGGACTTGAGACCGGCCGCCCGCGCCAGCACCTCGCTCGAGACAGTGCGGATGCCGTTGTTCTCCAGCCGATGCAGGCATCGCAGGTAAACCGACAGTCGATAAACTGCCTTGCGGGGGATCTCGGTTCGCGCCTCCTTCTTCACCGCTAATCGACGAACATCATCTCGTTGGAGACCAGCAGCGCCTGGCCAAGCCGCTCCCAGGCGACGGCGCTGGGCACGAACTCGTCGACAAAGCGCTTGGCCAAGCTGAGCTCCTGTGGCGACGGTTCCCGCTGGTAGGCCAGGCGGTACATCACGCGGATGCGGCTCTCGTCCGCGACCGCCCGCACCTCCTCCCGCTTGGCCAAGCGCTTGGCCTGTGCCTCGATGAACGGGCTGTTCAACAGGAACAGTGCCTGCTGCGGCACGGTGGTCGTGAACCGCTGCGGACAGGTCGTGTCCGGCCCGGCGAAGTCAAACGTCCGGAACAGGTTCGGCAGGTTTTGACGGTTCACGAAGGCGTACACCGCCCGGCGGTTGGCTTCCGGGTCGTCGTCGATGCGAACCGAGCGCCCGCCCTGCCGGAGGCTGAGCGCGCCGGACACGCGCAGCACCGAGTCGCGCATCCCCTCGAAGTCGAGCCGCTTGCGGTTCATCTGCCAAAGCAGCCGGTTGTCGGGATCGCGCCCGGCGTATTCCGGGTGCGACGTCTCGCCCTGGCAATAGGTGCCGGAGGTGACGATGCGGCGAATCAGCGCCTTGACCGACCAGCCGCTGTCCACGAACTCCGCCGCCAGCCAGTCGAGCAGTCCCGGGTGCGACGGCGCCCCGGCCCGCACGCCGAAGTCGCTCGGCGTGGTGACCAGCCCGCTGCCAAACAACCGCTGCCAGACGCGGTTGACCTTCACCCGCGCTGTGAGGGGGTTTTTCGGATTGGCAATCGCGCGGGCCATCTCGAGCCGGCCACTCCCCCCGCCGAACGGCTCCCGCTCCCCCGCCGACAATACGGCAATGAACTGCCTCGGCACCGACTCGCCCTTCGCGCCCGGGTTGCCCCGGAGGAAGATTCGCGGATTGTGCGGCGAGGCGTTGTCAAGCAGCACCATCGCCCGGTTGGGCGCGCCGGGATGTTCGCCCTCCAGTTCGTCGAACCGGCGTTTGCGGGAACGGATGCCCTCCCGGCCCTTTACGTCCATAATGCGCAACACGTCGCCGTCGGAGAGCTTGGCCGGGGAGGCGTCGGAGTGAACGACGGCGTGCAGCTTGGGCTGATCAGCCTTGGCCTCGTACAGCAGTTGGCCAAGCGACTTGGCCGCTGCCTCGAGCGACCCGGCCCCGTCAAGCGCCGCCCGCACCGCCGGGTGCGCCTTGGCCAACGGCTCGCCGCCCGGCTCGGCTAGGGCGAACCAAGCGGCAAACACTGGGTCGCCGCTCTCCAGCCGCTTGGCCAGGTGGCGCATCCAGCGGCGCGTTACCTCCGGGTCGAGCTTGGCCTTGCGGGCCAGCTCGTCGACCTTGCCGGCCTCGACCTTGGCCGCCCGGTGCGCGGCCCAGATGTAGTCGCCGGTCTGTTGCCTGACCTGTTCGCGAACGCGGACGTACTGCTTGCGCTTGAAGTTCTCCAGCTTGTCCCGGCGCTGGCGGCGTTCCTCCTCAAACGCGGCCCGCTGCGCCGGGTCGGTCGCGTCGCTGATGAACGGCTTGTCGCCCGGCTCGTGGCTGCTCGCGAAGACGCCGTACAGCGAGTAGTAGTCGGCTATCGGGATGGGGTCGTATTTGTGGTCGTGGCAGCGAGCGCAACTGACGGTCAGCCCCATCATGCCGCGGGTGACGACGTCGATGCGGTCGTCGATGATGTCGTGCGGGTTGTTCAAAAAACGCCGGCCCAGCGTGAGGTATCCCATCGCGGCGAGCGGCCGCTTGTCGTTGCCCAACTCGAGTTTGTCAGCGGCGAGCTGCTCAAGGATGAACCGGTCGTACGGCAGGTCGGCGTTGAAGGCGTCGATCACATAGTCACGGTACGTGTAGGAGTGGGTGAACAGCCGCGCCTGATTCCCGGCGAGGTAGCCCTTGGTGTCGGCATACCGCGCCACGTCGAGCCAATGACGCCCCCAGCGCTCGCCGAATCGCGGCGATGCCAGCAGCCGCTCGACGAGCCGCCGGTATGCCCCCGGCGAGTCGTCCGCCGCGAACGCCACGACCTCACCCGGCGACGGCGGCAGGCCGGTCAAGTCGTGGGTCACCCGGCGGATCAACGTCCGCCGGTCGGCGCGCCGGGCCGGGCGCATCCCGTTTTCGCGGAGCTTGGCGAAGACAAAACGATCGATCGCACCGCTTGGCCAAGTGGCATTTTCCACCTGCGGCACGCTTGGGCGAACCACCGGCTGGTATGCCCAGTGGTCGGCGGCCAGCACGCGTGGCGTGGCAATCGCCACGCAGGCGGCGGCGAACAGGAGTCTGACGCGTTGCCGGTTCATCCGTCAGGCCGCCTCGGCCAGTTTGCGTTTGCGGCGGCGCCACCAAATCCACAGTCCGCTCCCAAGCAGCAGGACAAACAGAGCGACGGCAAACGGCGCGGCAAGAATGCCGAGCGCCGAGCCGAGGAACGCGCCGGTCGTCTCGACAGTGGCCACGATCGGGTTGCCCAAGCCGCCGGTGGTGACGGTCGACGAGGCCCGCGTCACCACCGTCGTCGCCTGCACCGCGCCGGCCGCGCCCCCGCCGGCAATCAGGCCAAGCACCCATTGCAGCCACGGCTCCATGCCGGTGATGAAGGAGGCGGTGATGACAGTTCCGGCCGCGATCGCCGCAGGACTGGCGATGCTGTCGAGCAGGTTGTCGATCCACGGAATGTAGTAGCCGCCGATCTCAACAATCGCCGCCACGAGAAAAATCAACAGGGCGACGTCACTGCCCATCCAGGCAAACCCGTCCGCCAACTCGAGCCGCGGTGCCCCGTCGGAGTTCAGCGCGCGCGCGCCGATGTTCACCGCGAGCAGCGGCACAAAGACGCGAAACCCGCACGTGGCGCTCAAGGCGATGCCGATCAAGAGTGGCAGCATGACCGCTTCCATGCCGAAAATCTAACAGTCACGGGGGGGACGAACAACCCATCAGTCCCCAACGAGGCGGCCCCGATCGAGCCGCAGCATTCTCCCGGCGTATTCGTCCGCCGCCGAGCCGTGAGTGACCAGCACCACCGTGCCGCCGTTTTGGTGAAACTCCGCCAGGTGCCGAATCACCTCGGCGGCGTTCTCCGGGTCGAGGTTGCCGGTCGGCTCGTCGGCCAGGATCAATCTTGGCCGGTTCAGCAGCGCACGGGCCACGGCCAGACGCTGGCGTTCCCCGGCGCTGAGTTCTGCGGGGCGATGCGTGGCCCGCTTGGCCAAGCCGAGGTCATCCAGCAACCCGGCGGCTCGTTCGCGCTCGGCATCGCTTGGCCTGCCCGGGGCGGCCAACAGCACGTTGCCGAGCAGATCGAGGTACGGCACGAGGTGGAACATCTGGAACACGAACCCGATCTCGCCCGATCGCAGCCGCGCCCGTTCCGCCGGCGGCAGGGCGTACAGGTCGCGCCCGCCGAACTGCACCGCACCGGCGCTTGGCCGCTGCATGCCGCCGAGCGTGAGCAACAGCGTGGTCTTGCCGGAACCGCTTGGCCCGCGCACGGCGACAAATTCCCCCTCGTCGATCTCCGCCGTGAACCGGTCGAGGCTCACGACCTCGGCACCGTTTTTGCGGAATGTCTTCGTGACCTCGTCGCAGCGTATCATCCTCAATCCTCCCGCAAGGTTTCCGCCGGGTCGTGCGATACCGCCAACATCGCCGGGATGAAACTGGCCAGCGCCGCGAACACCGGCGTCGCCACGATCAACTGCGCGGCCAGCGCCCAATTCGCGTGGATCGCTTTCTTCGTGACCGGAAACAGCGACGGCCCAAACTCCAGCACCACCCAAGTTCCGAGCGCCACGCCGAGCGCCGCGGCCACAAACCCAAGCAGCACCGCCTTGCCGAGAAACAGCCCGGCGATGCGCCCGCCCCCCTTGCCAAGCGCGCGCAGGATGCCGATCTCCTGCCGCCGGTCGCGCACGTTGAGCACCGCCAGCAGCGCCACCCAAACCGCGCCGGCCACCAGCACCGACGGCAGCACCACAGCGTTGACCTTCTCGCGCGTCTGCCTCTGCTTGGCCCTAGCATCGGCGAGTATCCGCTGATGCACCACCTGCACCTCCGGCAAGATGCCGCCGATCTCCCGGCGCAGAATCGCCAGTGGATCCTCGTCGGCCGTCAGGCAGAGGCAGTCGATCGCCTCGATCTCGTTGATCTTGCCGGTCAACCCGAGGATCGACTGGGCATCCTCGAGCCGCGCAAAAATCGTGATGTCGTCCGGCGTGCCGGTCTCGATCGGATCGTTTGCCACGGTGAAGCGCCGCACGCCAACGTGCATTGCATCCCCTTTTTTCAATTCCTGCCAGCGGGCAATCTCGGAGCCGATGTGGATCGTGCCCTCCTTGATTTCGAAGCCCATCGGCTTTTTACCCTGCCCCGGGGCGACGTAGGTTTCCGACAGGCCAACCAGCAGGATGTCCTGCCCGTTGATGGTGTAGTCGCGCCGCAGCGAGCCGACGAGGTGGTTAAACGAGACATTGTTTGTCAATTGCGTCGCCAGTCGGTCAAGCGTCGCGGCTTCCATCGCGTGCCGCGAAAAGCCGTCGCGGTAAAACTGCCCTAGGTCGGTCTTGGCCGGGATCAGCCGCAGGTTGAACCCCATGTCGCGGGTCACCCGGCGCGTCTCGCGCTCGTCCGCCTCGGCCAGCAGTTGCGACGCCGCCACGATGGTCACCGCCAGCGTCAAGCCAAGCAGCGAAAACAGGGCGTTGAGTTTCCGAAACCCAACCTCCCGCAGAATGTGCGCCCAGACCGTCATCAGTTCCCCGCCCTCCGCAGCAGGATCAATCCGCCGCCGACCAACGCGGCCACGGCGATGAGGGCCATCGTCCGCCATATGGTTTGTGCCAAGGCTTGCGGCGTTGGCGGCTCCTCTTCAGCCTCCGGCTCGGCAAGCGGTTTCGATTCGGCGTCCGGTTCCCGCACCGGTGACGGGTCGGTCGGAGACGGTTGCGGCTCCGGTTCAAACTCGATCAGTTCCTCGCTGTACCCCAGCGCCAACTGGTCGAAGTTGCTCGAGGTGGTTTGCGTCAACCCGCTTGGCCGCGAGTTCGGGCCGCGCGCGATGATGCGGCTCATCTCGGCCTTCACCTGCGGGTTGTCCGGGTCGAAGCCCAGCGCGGCGTAGGCGGCCGTCCGCTCCTCCCGGCCCCACGCCAGCGGAAAGCGTTCGCCCTGCATCCAGACGCGGTCGAGTCCGCACTCACAATCCTGCCCCACCACGGCCAACGCCTCCTGCAGCGCCGTGCGCGTGATCAGGCCGCCCCGCATCGGCTGGCCCACCCGGCGGCCGCGCCCCATCAACACCACGGCCTGCGGCTCCGGCACCGGCTCGGCATCGAGGCCAAGGCTCCACAACAGCACCGATTCCCCGGCCACGCGCTTGGCCGGCACGACGACGACCTCCGGCGGGTGATCCACCGGCTTGGGCATCTGCGGCAGCAGCGGCGTGATCGCCTCGATCGCGCCGTCCACCGCGTCGCGGGCGCGCTGGGTTTGCCCCGCGTCGGTGCCCTCGACAAACAGAATCACGGCGTAAGCGGGAATCAGTTTCTTGACGAGTGCCTCCCGGGCCGGCGACGAGACGACCGACGACAGGAACGCCCATTCCGGGTTGTCCGGCGTGGCGGCGGGGAACGGTATCGTCCGGGCCAACTCGCCATCGGGCGACCGCAGCAGGCCGGCGGGCACGCCCGGCGTCCGCTTGGCCAAGCGCTTGGCCTGCGGATGGCCGCCCTTGGCCAAGTCGACCAACTCGTACCGAACGTTGCCATCGCCGAGCAGCACCGACGCCGCTTGGCCAAGCCGGTCCGCCTGTCCGCCCGGCACTTGCTCGTCGATAAAACAGAAAAACGTGTACCGCTCGCTGCCCAGGTCCGCGAAGCCGACGTCGCGCACCGTGTAGCGGCACGCCTGCGCCGCCGAGGCTGCTGTCAACGTGGCTACCAACAGGCTGGAGAAGGCGTACTTCAAGACGGCCCGAACGATACGGCCAAGCCCGTTGACCGCAAGGCCAAATCGCCCGTAGCATCGGTGCCGGGAGATGCAGGCATTGATCGAGGAGTTCGGCCAATACCTCCGCCACGAGCGGGGACAGTCCGAGCACACCCAGAAAGCCTACAGCGCCATCCTCAATCGATTCGCCGACTGGGCCGACGGGCAGCAACTCACCCGCTGGAACGACGTCGAATTAACACACCTGCTCGGCTACCTCAGCCATCGGCGCGACAGCCCGATGCCGGCCGACAACGACGCGCCAAAAAAACGCGGCCGCCCCCGCAGCGAACCGGCCAAGCTCAGCACCGAGAGCCTCTACCTCGAGATCGCCGCGCTCAAGGCGTTCTACCGGTTCTGCGTACAGGAACAGTTTTTGCCGACAAACATCGCCGAGACCCTCACCCTGCCCCGCCGCTGGAAACGCCTGCCCAAGGCATTGACCGACGCGGAGATCGAGCGACTGCTGCGGCCGATCGAGCCGGTAACCCCGTCGACCCTCTGCGACCACGCGATGCTCGAACTGTGCTACGCCTCCGGCCTGCGCTTGGCCGAGTTGCGCGGACTGCGGCTCGAGCAACTGCGGCTCGATGCCGGGTTCATCCAAGTCATCGGCAAAGGCAACAAGGAGCGCATCGTGCCGGTCGGCCGCCGCGCCGTCGAGGCCATCGAGCGTTATGAGCGATCCGGACGCAACAAACTGGCCAAGCCGGGCAAAAGCCCGAGCAACCTGTTTCTCACGAGTCGCGGTACTGCCTTCGCGGCGGGAACCATGTGGGGGCGCATCAAGAAACGTTGCGCCTTGGCCGGCATCGAGCGGAACATCACGCCGCACATGCTGCGGCACAGCTTCGCCACGCACCTGCTCGAACATGGCGCCGACCTGCGCGTCATCCAGGAATTGCTCGGCCACTCCAGCATCGCGACCACCGAAGTGTACACCCACGTCGCCGGCAAACGCCTCAAAGCCGTCCACCAGCAATACCACCCAAGGGGCTGAACCTCGGAAGCAGCATGGGTTTTTGGTTAATCGGCTCGGCTCTTTTGAGGCGGCAAATTCTTCGGAAGGGGAAGCAGTTTGACGCTGACCGGATTGGGTTCCAGTTTGCTGACAGGCCCGATTACACCACCACCGCCAGATCCACCGACGGCGACAATTGGAGCGACAAGCACCGCCGCAACGGCACGGCCCGCGACCATGTTCTTTGAAACTTTTTTCGCGACTGTCACCTGCGCCGGTTCAAACCCGTCTTTCTCGATGGTCACCACGGTTTTCTCCTTTAGCGGCACAATAAATGAACACGGCGTTGCCCCTCCCATCCCGTTGGATAACGTCACCCGGGCTCCCGTAGGGTCTGAGTTTATGAAAAGCGTTTCCTTGGTTGTCCCACATCCCGTGCAAACAACAGCCAAGGCGATCGTTGCCAATTTTATCGTGCAGTTCATTGTGCCGGGTTCTCCTTTCGTTTTAGCTTCACCTCGATCGGGTTCGGTTTAAATTCGTACACAGGTTCCTTTGGATATGGGCTTCCACCACCGGTGGCTAATCCACTCAGGACGACACTCCTAAGGGTTGGCGCTGCCTCAACAAAAACCTCTTGCTGTTCGTAGCCTTCCTTTTCGATAACGACCATCGCTTTCCCTCTTGTGGGCAACAAAAACTGGCAAGGAGTGACCCCCTTCTCCCCGGAAGACAACGTCACTTGCGCCCCGGGAGGATCGGAATGGACGAACAATCGGTTGACATCGACTCGATCGCCCATCGTGACGCACCCCAGCAGCATGAAGGGCAGCAGGCAGGCCGGTATCGCTTGAATGAAATGCTTCATCGTTTTTCGGGTCTTCTGGTTCGTAGTGAACGCCCGAAATTTATTTTGGCAATCGAATCGCGTCAAGGGGAAATCAGGGAGAAGAAGATGGCGGGAGTGACGGGACTTGAACCCGCGACCTCCTGCGTGACAGGCAGGCGCTCTAACCAATTGAGCTACACCC
>JACNJE010000037.1 GCA_014382705.1 Verrucomicrobiota bacterium
GCTAACCACAGTCTAGCGCCTCCCCTTCGGTGTCCTTTCTTAATGAGTCAACAGGCTTGGCCAAGCGCGAGCAAACAGCAGTTACCGACCGGATTTTTTACGTTTTCTGGACGGGTGAACGAAATAGCGAACGCCCGATAGGCCTTCAAGATCGCCATCCTGCGTGAGCAATTCAGCGGAAGCGGTACGTGCAGTGGCGTAGATGATTCCATCGGCAAGCCTGAGTCGATGCTTGTGGCTGATCTCCGCTGCAATGACCGCGAGCCGATCATCCAGCGGCACAACTCTGCCCTGTTTCATCGAGGCTGCCACAGTGAGTGCGTCCGCCGCAGAAGCCTCGCGCAACACCCAGCGGTACACCTCGGTAATCGTGATTGCGGGCACGACCAGTTCGTCCTCATTTTGGATGGCAGCCGCGAAATGATCACAGTTCGGACCGCCCGTGAAGTACTCAATCCACCCCGAGGAATCGACTACGACAGGCATCGATCCGCTTCCCTCTCGAACGTATTTTTCACCCCGTCGAGAAACCCACGCAGCGACTCGACCGGTCGAATCGGCACCAGTTCAATGCGCCCCTCAAGCTGAATGACCTCGACTTTGTCTCCCGGCTCCAACGCCAAGCCATCCCGCACATCTTTGGGAATCACGACCTGATATTTTGGTGAAACGGTAACAGTACTCATATCGTTTCAGAAAACGTTGCACAATATGTATATCGATACAAGTTCTGTTTTACACCAAAACTGCCAAGCTCAGTTTTCGATGCCGACGGAGCTTCCGTAGGCGGAGTTTCGGTGGCCTTTCAGATTGGCGAATCCGTCGGAGAGATCGATCGCGTTGCCTTTGACCGGGTTGAAAAAACCGTCGAGATTTCCGGAGAGAAACAGCCGTGAGCCCTCACACCAAAGCGGGCGACTATGGACGTATTTGAGTTGGCCGAGATACCGGAAGTCGCCGCTGAAAAAGAGGATCGCATTCTGCCCTCGGGGGGCGAGCGTTCCGGCGAGGACCGCGCGCCGGTCCACCACGAAAATCGTTTCGCCGGCCTTGGTGGTGACTTGACCAACGTGCGAAAAGTGGGTGAGGACGACGTGTTCGCCGTCAGGAAAATCGGAGTCACCGGCCTTGGCTGCGGCCAGTAGTTCGGAGCGGGCGTCCACCGGCGCTTGGCCAACCCCAACCCGATCAACAGTCGCCACGTCGTCATGCCCGATCACTCCATCGCTTCGTAAACCGCCTTACGAAACCGTGTGAGCGTCTCCGCTTGGAATGGATAACGCCGACTCAGAAAAATGCCGTACATCTCGTTTTTTGGATCGATCCAAAAATGCGTCGTATGATATCCGCCCCAACCAAACACGCCCTCGGCACCGTATTGGTTGAAGTCGTTCAACACATAAAAGCCAAGGCCGAAGCTGTTGCCCTTTTTCCGGTCATCGTAGCCGGGAATGTCCCCGAGTTGATCCGTCCACATCAACTTCAACGTCGCCGGTTTCAGGATCTGTTTACCGTTCGGAGCCTTGCCTCCGTCGACGAGCATTTGGCAAAAGCGCGCGTAGTCGGCCATTGTTGAGGTCAACCCCTCGCCGCCAAGATAGAGTGGTACGTCCTTCGCATACGGCAACTCGTCCTCCTCCGGTTTGCCGGCGCGTATCTTGCCATCCACAAACACACTCAGCGGCTGGAACAGTTTGCGGTTGCGCTTGGTCAGATAAAATCGCGTATTCTTCATGCCCAACGGACGAAATATTTCCTTCCGCAAAAACTGATCGAGAGACTTGCCGGACAACGCCTCGACCGCTCGGCCGAGCACCGCCGTGCTCATCCCATACGTGTACCTTGCGCTTGGTTGATGTTCGATCGGTACTTTGACCAACTCACCGATGATCCATTCGAGACTCTTCGCGCGCGTGGTTTTCCCCCAGAAACCGTCCTGATGATAGAACCCATCGTACCCGGCAAACCCGGCCGTGTGCCGGAGCAGGTCGCGGTACGTGATCGGCCGGGCCAACGGCTTGGTTTTGCCGTCGCCCGCCTTGACCCGCACCTTGGCCAGCTCCGGCAGCGCATTCGCCACCGAGTCGTCCAGTTTGAACGCGCCGCGATCAAACAGGATCATCGCCGCGACGCTGGTGATCGGTTTGCTCATCGACCAAATTGGGAACACCGTGTCGTCGGTGATCGGCCTGTCGTGCGCCAGTCCGGACTTGGCGGCGCGGTGGTAAACCACCCTGCCGTCGCGGGCGATGATCGCAGCGTTGGCTGCGGCGAGTTTGTCCGCGATAAGCTTCTTCTGCACGGCGAACACGGCATCGAGCTTGGCCGAATCGAATCCCAGCGCGGCCGGATCATCCACCGCACCGAGGCCAACGCTTTTCCCCAACTCCGTCGCCGCGCCGCTCAAGCCAAACAGCAAAACAACAGCGATCAAACAGTGACCTTGGCAAAAAACCATCCGGCGGTTCACCCTCATCCGGCCTGCGGCCACCTCCTCCCGGAGGGAGAAGGAACCCAGCGGGACGCGCTTGGCCAAGCTCCCTCTCCCAGCGGGAGAGGGGTGGGGAGAGGGAGAGCGCACAACCCTCACGGAGTCATGTGGAAAACCGTTTAAACGCCGGACTAAAATTTGGAATATCTTCTTCACAAAAACACCCGCAACCTATCCGCCACCACATCCCCGCACAAATCAAAACCAAGCGCTTGGCCAAGCGGGGAATTAATCCCTAATATTTCCGCCGGGACGGCGTCGTGTTACTGTTGGGTTACGGATGATAAGATTGCTGGGTACTTGTTTGGCGTTGGCGGCCGGGCTGGCGTTCGCGCAAGCGCAGCCGGCCGACCGCGAGGCGTTGTGGAAGGAGGTCGCCGAGGCGGAGAAAAAGGGACGGCCCAAGACGGCGGCGGCCAAGCTGCAGTTGATTTACGACTCGGCGCTGCGGGATGGCAAACACGCCGAGGCGATCAAGGCTCTGGCCAAGCGCATCACGCACGACGGCGCGGTGCAGGGCAACAAGCCGGAGGAAAAAATCACCCGCCTGCGGGCCGAGCTCGACAAGACTCCCGCCGAGGCCAAGCCGCTGCTGCAGACGATCCTCGGCCATTGGTACTGGCAATATTTTCGCGCGAACCGCTATCGCTTCCTGCAGCGCACCGCCACCGCGCAGCCGCTCGGCGACGATTTCACGACGTGGGATCTGCCCCGGCTTTACCGCGAGATCGATCTGCACTTCACCAACGCCCTCGCAGATGGACGGCTT
Source organism: Verrucomicrobiota bacterium (assembly GCA_014382705.1). Lineage (GTDB taxonomy): Bacteria > Verrucomicrobiota > Verrucomicrobiia > Limisphaerales > UBA1096 > UBA1096. The sequence goes on from JACNJE010000037.1 coordinate 3,261, forward strand.
AAAACGATCCCCGCCGCCGACTTCACCGACCTGCTGACCCAGCCGACGCTGCCGGAGCATTACCGGCCGACGCTTTTCGACTTTATCGCGCACGAAGCGCTTGGCTTTTACTCGTCCGGCGAGTTCGCGGCGGCCAAGCCGGAGGACGCCTTCGAGGTGAGAGCAAACGATCCGTTGCTTGGGCCGCTGGACCGGTTTCTCGCGTGGGAACCGCAGACGACCGACACCGGGTCGCCGCGGCTCAAGGCGGTTCGGTTGTTTCAGGACGTGCTGCGGTTTCACCGCGACGACGCCGACTCGTCCGCGCTCATCGACGCCGACATTTTGCGGCTGTTGCACGGCAAAAACATCGCCACCGGCGACGGCGCGAACGACCGCTTCGTCGAGGCAATGCAGTCGATCGCCGAGCGCGAACCGGGGCCGCTCTCTGCTTGGGCGCGGTATCACTGGGCGCAGACGCTTCACGCTGACGGCGACTCCGTGGAGGCTCGCCGCGTGGCGATCGCCGGGCGCGATGCGTTCCCCGAATCCCGGGGCGGCAACCATTGCCACAACCTCGTCGCGCAGATTGAGGCCAAGTCGATTTCTGTCGCCACCGAGTCGGTCTGGAACGCGCCGTGGCCGGAGCTTGCCGTCACGTACCGCAACATCACCGAGGCACACTTTCGGCTCGTGCCGGGCGACTGGAATAAACTGCGCGAAAAAAACTTTCGCGTTTCGCGGCAGGAGGATCGCCGCGCGTTGCTCAAGCGCGAACCGGTCAAGACATGGCGGCACGACCTCCCGCCGACCGCCGATTACCAGCCGCGCACGGAGCATTTCACCGTGCCCAGCGACGTGAAGCCGGGATTTTATTATCTCATCTCCAGCGCGGACGCCGCGTTTTCCGAGAACGACAATCGCACGAATTACTCGACCGTGTGGATCAGCGACTTGGCGTTGGTGATCCGCTCACGGGCCAACCGGCTCGAGGGGTTCGTCGTCGAGGGCAACTCCGGCGAGCCGGTCAACAGTGCCCAAGTGAACGCCTGGCTGCAAAATAACCGCGGCAAATACGTGAAAAAAACGGACGCCACGGATGAGTCAGGGAGGTTCAGTTTTCAAAAATCCAAAAACCAGTATTATGGATTTTTCCTCGTGCAACACAACGGGCGGCAGGTCGGCACGACCGGACGAAATAATTACTGGGGCGGCCAGATTAACGACCCCGAACCGCGGGAGTCGGTGATGTTTTTCACCGACCGCGCGATCTATCGGCCCGGCCAGACGGTTCAATTCAAGGGCATCGCTCTCGCGTGGAACCAGGCCAAGGTCGATTCCAACGTCATCCCGAGACGCACGATGAGCGTCGTGCTGCGCGACCCGAATCGCGAGGAGGTCGAGCGGCTCGACGTCAAGACCAACGGCTACGGCTCGTTCTCCGGCAGCTTCACCGCGCCGAAAAACCGGCTCACCGGGCAGTACCAGGTCGCGACCGACAAGGCCCCACACGGGCAGGGCTACTTTCGCGTGGAGGAATACAAGCGGCCCAAGTTTCTCGTCGAGTTGGGCAAGCCGGGGCGGTCGCCCAAGCTCGGCGAGACCGTCCGGCTCAACGGCAAGGCAACCGACTACACCGGCGCGCCGATCGGCTTGGCCAAGGGCAAATTCAGTGTCATGCGGCAGGCGCGTTGGCCAGTCTGGTGGCGATGGCATTACCGGGGCGGCGGGCCGATTCGGTCGCAGCAGCGGCAGATCGCGCACGGGACGTTCGAGACCCAGCCGGACGGCTCGTTCGTCATCGAGTTCGACGCCGTGCCGGACGCCGCCGTGCCGCAGGAGAGCGAGCCGATCTTTCATTACCGCGTCGCTGCCGACGTGACCGATGGCAGCGGCGAGACGCGCAGCGACACCACCACCGTGCCGGTCGGCTACACCACGTTGCAGGCGACAATGACGGCGGATGCGTGGCAGACGGTGGCCAAGCCGGTGGCGTTCAGCATCACGACCCGGTCGCTTGGCGGCGTGCCGGAGCCTGCCCACGGCACGTTGACGATCCACGCGCTCGAGCAACCGGCGACGGTCAAGCGCGCTAGCCTGATCCGCGCCCCCAAGCCGGAGGTCGATGGCGCCGCCCCGGAGACGTGGCCGCTTGGCCAAGCGGTCTCCACGCACGACGTCGAGACCGATGCCAACGGCTTGGCCAAGGCCGAAGCCAAGCTGCCGGTCGGCGTGTATCGCGCGGTGTTCGAGACCACGGATCGCTTGGGCAAAACGGTCAAGGCGATCCTTTCGCTTCAGGTGCTCGACCCGGCGGCCAAGCGCTTGGCCATTCGCCTGCCGCAGTTGGTGACCGCGGAGAAAAACAGCCTCGAGCCGGGCGAAACGTTCCGGCTGCTTTGGGGCACCGGCTACGATGCGGGCCGCGCCTTTGTCGAGGTCGAGCATCGGCACAAGATCACGCAGCGGTTTTGGACCGCGCCCGGCCGCACGCAGCGGCTGCTTGAGGTGCCGGTCACCGGGGAAATGCGCGGCGGCTTCACCGTACACGTGACACAGGTGCGCGAGAACCGGATGCTGCAACGCACGCATCACGTCACCGTGCCGTGGTCGAACATGAAGCTCAACGTGACGTGGAAGCGCTTCGTCTCCAAGCTTCGCCCGGGGCAGGAGGAAACGTGGACGGCGACGATCACCGGCCCCGGCGCCGAGATGGCGGTCGCCGAGATGGTGGCCACGCTGTACGACGCCTCGCTCGACGCCTTCGCGCCGCACCATTGGCAGCGGCAGTTCGGCATCTATCGCCACGACTACTCAAGCGCGCAGTTCACGTTTGCCAACCACGGCCGCAGCCTCAGCAGCCTGCTCGGCAATTGGAAACGCGCCACCGTCAAAATCCCGCCGTACCGCTACCGGGCGTTCCCCGCCGAGATCATCCAGTGGCACTCCCGCTTTGGCATCAGGAGCAAGACAATGACGCGGCGGGGCCGAAGCGTTGTCCAACTCGCCGACGCCGAGGTCGCCGAGGACGGATCCGTCAACCTGGGGCTTGCGGCGGGGCTGGCCGTTGCGGATTTTGCAGAGCCGAGCACCGCTTATTTCGCCGGGGAGGACAAGCTGGGAAGGCTCGGTGAACCGTCGCCACCGGCCGAGTCCGTCCCGGTGTCCATCCGCAAAAACCTCAACGAAACGGCGTTCTTTTTCCCGCACGTCGTCTCGAACAAGGCCGGCGAGGTGAAGCTCAGTTTCACCCTGCCAGAGGCGCTGACCGAGTGGCGGCTGATGGCGTTCGCGCACGATGCCAAGACGCGCTCCGGCTATCTCGACGGCAAGGCCGTCACGTCGCTCGACCTGATGGTGCGGCCGAACCCGCCGCGGTTCCTGCGCGAGGGCGACGTGCTGGAGTTCACCGCGCGCGTCCTCAACACCGGCGAGACCGAGCGCGTCGGCAGCGTGAAGCTCAACCTGCAAAACGCCGAGACCGAGGCCGCCGCCAACGCGCTGCTTGGCAACTCGTCGCCGGAGCAGCAGTTCGCCATCCCCGCCGGCGAGTCGCGCAGTTTCTCGTGGCAGCTCACCGTGCCGGACGGTGCGCCGACGCTCGTGTATCAGGTGACCGCCTCCGCCGGCGACCAGGCGGACGGTGAGGAAAATTACCTCCCCGTGCTCTCACGGCGCATCCTCGTCACCGAGTCGTTGCCGCTGCCGATCCGCGACAAGGGCACGCGAAAATTCCGTTTTGAAAAACTGATCACGTCCGGCGAGTCGGACAGCTTGCGCCACCAGTCGCTCACCGTGCAGGTCGCGTCGAACCCGGCGTGGTACGCGGTGCTCGCCCTGCCGTATTTGATGGAGTACCCGCACGAGTGCACCGAGCAGACGTTCAACCGGCTTTACGCCAACACGCTCGCCGCGCACATCGCCAACTCCGACCCGCGCATCCGCCGCGTGTTCGACCTGTGGAAAGGCCCCGATGCGCTCGACAGTCCGCTCGAAAAAAACGAGGCACTCAAGAGCCTGTTGCTGCTCGAGACGCCGTGGGTGCGTGAAGCCAAAGACGAAAGCCAAGCGCGCCGCAACGTCGGCATTTTGTTCGACAAAAACCGGCTCGCCACCGAGACCAAGCGACTGCTCGGGCAGCTTGGCCGCGCCCAAAACGCCGACGGCGGCTGGCCGTGGATGCCCGGCGCCCGCAGCAACGACTATATCACGCTGTACATCACAACCGGCTTTGCGCGGCTGCGCCATCTCGGCGTCGAGGGTGTGCCGCTTGGCCAAGCGGTCAAGGCGCTTGGCCGGCTCGACGGCTGGATCAAAAAACGGTACGACCGCATTGTCCGCAACGATGGACTGAAGGACAACAACCTCAGTTCGACGGTCGCGCTCTACCTCTACTGCCGCAGTTTTTATTTGAAAGATCGCCCGGTTGGCCAGGCGCACAAGAAGGCGTTCCACTATTTCGTCGGCCAGGCGCAAAAGCATTGGCTGAAACTTGGCAGCCGCCAGTCTCAGGCACACGTCGCGATCGCACTGCATCGCTTGGGCGATGGGCAGGTGCCGCGCGACGTGGTCAAGTCGATCCTCGAACACAGCGTGACCGACGAGGAACTGGGGATGTACTGGCGCGACACCGAGCATTCGTGGTGGTGGCACCGTGCGCCGATCGAGACGCAGGCGATGATGATCGAGGCGTTCAACGAGATCACCGCCGACAGGGAGGCCGTGCGCGAATGCCAGATCTGGCTCATCAAGCAAAAACAGACGCAGGCGTGGCGCACCACCAAGGCCACCGCCGACGCCGTCTACTCGATCCTGCTCGGCGGCCACAACCTGCTGGCCTCCACCCGGCTCGTCGAGGTGTCGCTCGGCGGTGGGACGGTGAAGCCGGAAAACGCCGAGGCCGGCACCGGGTTTTATCAGCACAGATTCGGGCGCGGCGAGATCACGGCCGCGCTTGGCCAAGTGGAAATGACCCAACACGACCCCGGCGTCGCGTGGGGCAGCCTGCATTGGCAATACCTCGAGGAGATGGCCAAGGTGACGCCGCACGGGGCCACGCCGCTGCGCTTGGCCAAGGAGATTTATGTGCGCGAAAACAGCAAGGCCGGCCAACTGCTCAAGCCGATCGACCGCGACCTCGCGCCGGGCGACGAACTGGTCGTGCGACTGGTGCTGCGGACGGATCGCGACATGGAATTTGTCCACCTGAACGACCAGCGCGGCAGCGGCACCGAACCGGTAAACGTGCTCTCCGGCCACCGTTACCAGGACGGCTTGGCCTACTACGAATCGACCCGCGACGCCTCAAGCCATTTCTTCATCGACTACCTGCCCAAGGGCACCTACGTGTTCGAGTATCCGGTGAAGATCTTCCATCGCGGGCGTTACCAATCCGGCATCGCGAACATCCAGGGCATGTACGCCCCCGAGTTCAACAGCCACAGCGCCAGCCAATGGCTCAAGGTGAAGTGAGGGGGCACCAGAAAAAAACGAGAATCCGCAGAGGACGCAGATTTTCGCAGATAAATCAACGACCTGTGAAACTCCGTGTCCAGAAACAGAACTTAGCGTTCCTTCGCGGTTCCCCTATTTTTCTCGGCCATAACACTTGGCTAAGCGGTTAGCGGATGCCGCTGCCGACACGGTCGTCGGGGACACTGACCTCCTCCGGTTGCTCCGCCGGGGCGTCTGGCGGTTCCCCCCCGGAAAGCAGCAGCGCAATCCCGGCAATGGCGGCAACGGTGGCGATGGTGATCCAGATTTTTTTCATCGCAAAACTCACCGGCAATGTACCCCGTTGCCCACGGGCTGCAAGCCTTCAGCCCGCCCGCTTGGCCAAGCGCCGGTCCCTCCAAACCGCCCGGGGTTCGGGCCAAAAATGGTTGACCCGTACCGGGGGAAAGCGGAGTGTCGGCCTGCGTCATCGTCAATTACCCAAGCCGAACAATGAAACGATTTCATGATCTTCTGGCACGCCTGGCCCTGGCCGGCCTGCTGAGCGCGACGGCCGCCCGGGCGGAGTGGACCTTCGAGACCAATTTCAATGACGACATCTCGGCCGGCTCCGAGGTGTACGGCACCGCCGTGGTGGAGTGGATTGATGACGACGGCGAGGATGGCGTCCTACAGTTGACCGTGGCGGAGGCCAGCCAGAACGGCTCATGGATCGTGGACGACTTCAGCGAGGGGCAGACGATCGGGGAATTCGAGGCCAGTTTCCGGATGTTGATGGGCGGCAACGCCTCGGATCACCCGGCGGACGGCATGAGCTTCAGCTTCGGGCGGAACATTCCTGACAACGTGTTCAGCCCGGCCGAGGAAGGCGCGGGAGACGGGCTGCGTGTCGCGTTCGACTCGTGGGACAGCGGAGGCGGCGAGGCGCCGGCCATTGAGATTTTCATCGGTGGCAACAGCCGGGCGATCGCCCATTTTGAAGGCAGCCGCCGTCTCGCGGAGGCAGATGCCTACGTCATCGATCCGGAAACGGACGAGCCGGCCGACCTGTTCACCGGGGATGAGTTTGTGGACGTGAACGTTTCGCTCAAGGAAGGGAAATTGAACCTCGAGTACAAGGGGCTCAAGATTTTCACCGACCTGGAACTGGACTTCAAGCCGGTGGCCGGGGCGCGTTTTGCCTTTGGCGCACGGACCGGCGGCGCAAACAACAATCATTGGATCGATGACGTGGCGATCACCACCTTTGCCGTCCAGAAGCCGGTACTCTCCGGTTTCCAGCCGGGCGAGGGGGCGGTCGTGACCCCCAACTCACCCGTGGTGGTGGTGCTCTCTGCCGGCTTGAGTCCGCTGGACACCGGCTCCATCAAGCTCACCCTCAACGGCGAGGCGGCACCGGTGCAGGTCACCGAGGACGGCGTTGTCCTGACCTTGACCCATGCCCCCGAGGGCGGCCTTGCCCCGGACACGGCCTACACAGCAGCCATCACGGCATCGGACGACGCCGGGGCCAAGCTGGAGTTTGGCTGGGAATTCTCCACGTCCGCGCTCGTCACCATCGGCGAGGCGGACCTGGTGTTCGATTTTGATGATGGCGAGGTGCCGGACGGCACGGAGGTTTACGGTACCGCAATAGTCGATTTCGCTGGCGGCGTGGAGGACAGCGGCACGCTGATCCTGACCGAGGCCACCCAAAGTCAGCAAGGCTCGTTCGTGATCGAGGACTTCAACGAAGGCGCGAACATCAACGGCATCGGGGTTGCCATGAAGCTGCGCATCGGCGGCCCGGGAGAAGATTTGGGCGGCTCCCCCAACCCAGCGGACGGCTTTTCCTTCAACTTCGCCCCGGACGTGCCGGACGGCACTTGGCTGTCCGAGGAGGGGGCCGGCTCCGGAATCTCGGTCTGCATTGACACATGGGACAACGGCGCCGGCGAGGCCCCGGCGGTGGATCTCAAGTTCGGGGGCGCACTCGTGGCCTCCGAGAAAATGCCCAAGGCCGACCTGCTCACCGGGACGGAGTTCACCGATCTCATCGTGCGCGTGGAAACCGACGGCACGGTGGATGTGGTGTACAACGACATGCTGGTTTTCGACAATGTGCAGACAGAGTTCACCGGCTTCGCCAACGGGAAAATCGGCCTGGCCGCACGGACAGGCGGCGCCTTTTCGGTGCACGCCGTGGATGACCTCCGGATCGCCGTCACGCGCCCACCCTCGCCGGTCATTTCGTCGCTGTCCCCCGCCGACGGCAGCGAGGTGCTGTCCGACGCGCGGATCGTGGTCGAGATCGCCAACGGCATCGCTGAGGTTGACGCCAAGACGGTGCAACTAACGCTCAACGGTGAACCGGTGACTCCGGAGGTTGAAGCGGCCGGTCGCAAAGTCACCCTCACCTACTCCGCCCCGGACGGCCTGAAGCCGGATGCCGGACAGGCCGTCGCCGTGGCGTTCAAGGACACCGACGGCAACGAGATCACCGGCGCGTGGGCGTTTCGCACCGCGCCGCTCATTGAGATCACGGACGTGGAGCGCGTCATCGACTTCAACGACGGCATGGAGCCGGATGACAGCTACATTTACGGCACCGCCTACGCCGAGGAGTTTGGCGGCATGGAGGACAGCGGCGTGATGACACTCACCATGAACGTGAACAACGAAGCCGGCGCATTCATCCTGGAGGACCAGGATGAGGGCGACTGGATCAACGCCTTCGCGCTGGCGTTCAAGCTGCGCATCAGCGGGCCTGGCGAAGCGCTCGAGGGCTCGGGCAACCCGGCCGACGGCTTCTCCGTCAGCCTCGCGCAAGACCTCCCCGACGACGTTTGGGCCGAGGCGGAAAACGGCGCCGGCAGCGGCCTGCGGTTTTGCTTCGACACCTACGACAACGGCGGCGGCGAGGCGCCCTCCATCGACATCCGCTTCGGCACCCAACTCGTCGCCACCGCCCTGCTGGACAAAAAACAGATCCTCACCGGGCTGGACTTTGTCGACGTGCTGATCCGCGTGGAACCGGACGGCACCGCCGACGTCGCCTTCAACGGGCTGCTGGTGCACCACGACGTGCAGACCCCGTTCACCGGCATCGTGGGCGGCCTGTACGGGTTCGCCGCCCGCACCGGCGGGCAAAACGCCATCCACGCCATCGACGATCTCCGGATGGCCTCCTCCCGGGCCACGCGGCCGCTCCTGCTTTCACGCTCGCCACAGCCCGGCTCCGAGGCCGTGTACCCGACCAAGCCGGTCGAGATCGTTGTGGCGGACACCCTCACCGCACTGGACACCGACTCGGTCCGCCTCTCCATCAACGGAACCAAGGTTGCTGCCGACGTCAGCCACGAGGACGGCTTCACCACCATCATCCACGCGCCGGCCAACGGGCTGGCCGAGCTGCTCCCGCACGAGGTCACCCTCAGCTTCACCGACGACGACGGGGCCAGGCAGGAGGACACATGGAGCTTCACCACCACCGACCGCATCGTGATGCCCGAGGATCACTTCCATTACGACTTCAACACGCCGAAACCACCCAAGGGCAGCCGCCTCTCCGGCCACGCCTCCCTCTCCGAGTTTGAGGGCATCGACGACTCCGGCTACCTCATGCTCACCGACGCGCTCAACAGCCAAAGCGGCTCCTGGATCATCGGCAGCCCGCTTGGCAAGACGGAGGTGTTCGGCTTCATCGCCAACTTTCAGGTGCGCATCGGTGGCCCCGGCGTCGACCTCGGCGGCACCGACAGCCCGGCCGACGGCCTGTCGTTCAACTTCGCCGACGACATCCCCCCGAGAACCTGGCAGGGCGAGGAAGGCGTTGGCTCCGGCATCCGAGTCTGCATCGACACCTGGAATAACGGTGGAGGCGAGGCCCCGGCCATCGACCTGAAGTTCGGCGACAATATCCTCGCCAGCAAAAAAGTGCCCAAGGCCGACCTGCTCACCGGCCTCGACTTTGCGGACATGACCGTGCGCCTTCAGAACGACGGCACGGTCGATGTAATGTTCAAGGATGAAATCGTCTTCTGGGACGTCGCCACCCCGTCCACCTCCTACGAGAAATCGAGGTTCGGCTTCGGCGCCCGCACCGGCGGAGCCAACGCCGTGCACGGCATCGACGACCTGCGCCTGGCCCTAATCACCGAGCCACCGCCCGCCGACGAACCGCCCACCGTCAGCATCGTCCGGAACGGCTCCGGCAACCTCATCATCGAGTGGACCGGCATCCTGCAGACCGCCGAAAACGTCAATGGCCCATGGGTGGACGTCGATGCCACCAGTCCGTTCATCCTCAAGCCGGAAACCTTGGCCAAGCAGCAATACGCCCGCTCCCGTCTGCCGTAAAAAAAAGGGCGTGCTGTCCCAGCGGCCGCCCCGGACGGCTAGGGACAGTCGTCCCCACCTGTTGCATTGCGCCCAACGCTTGGCCAAGCGGGAGAGCTGAACGCAGGCAGACCTTCCTTGTCGAGTAGCTTGGCCAAGGCCTGTTCGTCGTGGCGTTGAGTGAATTGTTGAAAAGATTCGCCGGCTTGTTTTTGGTTTTGGAATGTGCTCAATAAATTTTTGAGGGAGGGCTTTAGTTTTTCTAATGGAATGGACTTGGCGATTTGGCGGCCGAGGGCACGGGTTTTGCCGAAGCCGCCGCCGATGAAGACGTGATAGGCTTCGATGGTTTCAGTACTGTCAGCGGTTTTTATAGTGGTGGCGAGCAGGCCGATGTCGCCCATGTAATGTTGGGCGCAACTGTGCGGACAGCCGGTGAGATGGATGTTGACGGGTTGATCGAGCGTCAGCCGCGCGTCGAGGTAGTCGGCGATTT
>JACNJE010000138.1 GCA_014382705.1 Verrucomicrobiota bacterium
TCAGTTCATGCGCATTTATTTGGAAGTCTTTGCCGAACCTCCGAAGTCGCCTAAGGGTTCTGATGTAGTCGTCGCTTAGGTTGGACTTCTCTTTAACTGCGATCAGTTCTTCGACAAGTTCCGCCACACTGACCTGCCTCTCAATAGCTCGGCTTCTACGGACGTAGTCCTTGGCGATCTGTTCCAACGAGGTGCGGCCGTCCTCTAGCATCCTCTTAGCAGCAGCGTATTCCTGAATGGCGGCAACTAAGGATGGTGAGCCATCCACCTTACTGAGGATCGACTTGGCTTCCACATAGGCGGATCTATCTAGCCCCGTAAGCTTGAGGGCCTCGGTTTCGTTGTTGCGGATTTTGGTTAGAACCGATTTAGCATGGAGCTTGGCTTTTCCTAGGTCGGTAAATCTCTGCTGCTGCTTGTTGTTACCAAGGTAGTACCGAAGGGTAAACTCGGGGATATAGTTCTTAATTTTCTTCCCGCTTGATGGGTCCGTTATCTTGGAATGGCTCCAAGTGCCGTAGATTTTGACGCTAACAGACCCATCTCTGAAGGTGAGCGGCTTCTGGCCGATGGGGTGTTCCTTGGGCTTTGGAAAGACCAATTGCTTCGCCTGCATGCGCCAATGTGGTCTGAATTAGGTCTGAAATCCAGAAGATATTGCTTTATTCTAGGAAAAGATGGTGGGCGAAGAGGGATTCGAACCCCCGACCAACGGTGTGTAAGACCGCTGCGCTAGCCGCTGCGCCATTCGCCCGCCCGGAGAGGTTTGTCGGCCGCATGCCGAACGGAGGGCGGGCATTCTCTACAATTTGCCACCGGGAACAAGCGATTTAATTCAGCAGTTTCTTGAAAGGCCGATTCCTAAACTTGTTGAAACCGCCTTACTTGAAGATGGCAGTTTTTGTTTTGCCGTCACGGTCGATGGAGCCGCGGGTCATCGCCGGGGTGTTGAACTCCATCACGATGTTGCCGAGCGCGTCGATGCTGATGACGCCGCCGGAGCCGCCGGCCTGCTTGAGGACGGTTTGCACGACGTCGCGCGCGGCCTTGGCCAGGCTCTCTTTTTTGTACGCCATTCGCGCGCTGATGTCGTGGGCGACGGCGTGCCGGATGAAATATTCGCCGTGGCCGGTGCAGGAGATGCCGGCGGTGCGGTTGTCGGCGTAGGTGCCGGCGCCGATGATCGGCGAGTCGCCGATGCGGCCGAAGCGCTTGCCGGTCATCCCGCCGGTGGAGGTGCCGGCAGCGAGGTTGCCGTTGGCGTCCAGCGCCACGCAGCCGACGGTGCCAAAGTAGTCGGCGTGCCGGTCCGGCTCGGCGGCGGCACGGGGCTTGTCCTTGGCTTCCTGCTGCTTGAGCCATGCTTGAATCTGTTTCCAGCGGCGCTCGGTGATGAAGTATTTAGGGTCGACCATCTCGAGCCCGTTGTCGCTGGCGAACTTTTCCGCCCCACGGTTGGTGAACAGGACGTGCGGCGACTTTTCCATCACGGCGCGCGCGGCGCGAATGGGGTTCTTCACCGTGGTTACGCCGCCGACCGCGCCGGCTTGCAGGCCGCTGCCGTCCATGATCGAGGCGTCGAGTTCATTTTTGCCCTCGGCGGTGAAGACCGCGCCCTTGCCGGCGTTGAACACCGGCGCGTCCTCCATGACAACGATCGCCGCCTCGACGGCGTCGAGCGCGCTGCCGCCTCGGGCGAGAATGGCGTGCCCGGCGCGGAGCGATTGCTCGAGCGTGGCGTGGTACTGCCGCTCGCGCTCGGGGGTGAGTGCGTCGCGGTCGATGCGTCCGGCGCCGCCGTGGATGACGATGGCAATGGGCTTGGCTTGGGCGGTCATGGCGATGAACAACAGCAGGGCGGCGGCGATGGCTTTCATCACGCCCAGCTTGGCCAAGCGCGCCCCGCTTGGCAACTCGGGGCTTCACAGGCCGGGGGTTCTGTCGTTGACTGACGCGCCGCTTGGCCAAGCGCACATTATGCCCGACAGCACCCCCTTCATTCTCGACGCCCACCTCGATCTCTCGATGAACGCACTCGAGTGGAACCGCGACCTGTCCCGCCCGCTCGACGAGATTCGCGGGCGCGAAGCCGGCCAGACCGACAAGAAGGATCGCGGCCGGGGCACCGTCTCCCTGCCGGAGATGCGCCGGGGCAACATCGGCCTCTGTGTCGCCACGCAGATCGCCCGTTACACCAAGCGCGGCAACCCGCTGCCCGGCTGGCATTCGCCGGAACAGGCCTGGGCACAGACGCAGGGCCAGCTCGCCTGGTACCGCGAGATGGAGCGCCGGGGGGAGATGACGCAGATCGCCGACCTTGGCCAACTGGAGGCGCACTTGGCCAAGTGGGCCGACGGGCCAGGCGACGACCTGCCGGTGGGCTATATTTTGAGCCTCGAGGGGGCGGACTCGATGGTGACGCTGCAGCACCTCGAACGCTCGTACGAGAGCGGCCTGCGGGCGCTTGGCCCGGCGCATTACGGCCCGGGCACCTATGCGCCCGGCACACACGAGAGCGGTGGACTTGGCCAAGCGGGGCCGGATTTGCTCCGCGAGATGGAGCGGCTCGGCATCATTCTCGACGTGACGCATTTGAGCGACGAGTCGCTTGACGAGTCGATGGATATTTTCGGCGGCGCAGTCTGGGCCAGCCACTGCAACTGCCGCGCCCTCGTGCCGGGCGACCGCCAGCTCAGCGACGAGCAACTCCGGCGCGTGATCGAGCGCGGTGGCGTGATCGGCGCGGCACTCGACGCGTGGATGCTGATCCCCGGCTGGGAGCGCGGAGTGACGACCCCGGAGTCGTCCGGCGTGGCGTTGTCGCACGTGGTCGATCACATTGATTACGTCTGCCAACTCGCCGGCAACGCCGACCACGCCGGCATCGGCACCGACCTCGACGGCGGCTTCGGCCGCGAGCAGTCGCCGGGCGATCTCGACACAATCGCCGATTTGCAAAAGCTGCCCGGCCTGCTTGGCCAACGCGGCTATTCGGCGGCCGACATCAAAAAAATCATGAGCGGCAATTTTATCCAACTGCTCCGGCGCGTCTGGGCGTGAGCCGTTTTTTTAAACGCAGAGGATGCCGAGGCGCGGAGGGCCGCAGAGAGGGGGGTCAAGAGGACGCCGCGCTTGGCCAAGCGGCGAGGATGTGCGCGGGAGCGTCTTGGAGTGCGGTGCCCCGCCCCGCTTTGAATCGCGCTCAAAAGCGGAAGGGACTACCGCACTCCACGACGCTGGCGCGACTGCACTGACACCCTCTCCCAGCGGGAGAGGGCAGGGGAGAGGGAGAGCGCGTGATCATTAAACGGACATCCCGCACTGCCCGGAATCGCCGGTTTTCATCGCCGTCCCGCGCTTGGGTCGTTACGCTGCGCCGCGCCGGTCATGAGCAAAACTGAATCCAGCGCCGAAGCGAGCCGCCCCACCATCGGGGAGGAGCTGTCCCGCTTTTGGCGGGGGATGCCGGACAAGCCGCTGTTCCTCGCGCTGCTCGGCACCTGGCTGATTTTCTTTCACCTGCTCGGCAACTCCACATTTGGTTACGTCGATACCGCATCGCTTTTTGGCTGGATGAACTACGCCTACGGCAACTCGAAGGACGACGAGCTGGGCTACATCATCCCGCTGATCGTGCTTGGGCTGTGCTACTGGAAACGCGACGAGTTGCTCGCCGCTCCAAAGCGCAACTGGTGGCCGGCGATGGCGCTGGTGGCGTTCGCGCTGGCGGTGCATTTGCTCGGCTACGTCATCCAGCAATCGCGCATTTCGATCGTCGGGTTTTACCTCGGCGTCTACGCATTGACCGGGCTGGTGTGGGGACCGGCCTGGCTGCGGGCCAGTTTCTTTCCCTGCTTCCTGTTTGCGTTCGCCGTGCCGCTTGGGACATTGTCGGAATTTATCACCGTGCCGTTGCAGCATATTTCCGCTGACTTCACCGGCTGGATTTTGAGGACACTGCTCGGAGTGGAGATCGTCCAGCAGGGCGTAAAAATATTGGACACACAAGGCAGATTTGAATTTGGAATTGCAGCCGCGTGTGCTGGACTGCGCAGCCTGGTTGTCACGCTGGCGTTCTCCACAATATATGGCTTCGTTGCATTCACAAGACGATGGAAAATGGTGATGATTATTTTGTCGGCATTTCCGTTAGCCATGGCCGGTAACATGCTCCGGATGACAACAATTATTCTTGCTGCTGAGTTGACCGAGGCAATCAACGGTTCCGGCGGACAGGCAGCGGGAGATTTTTTCCACGGCAACGCGCTCCTCAATTTGATGCCCTACGTCACTGCGTTTGTCGGCATTTTTGTCGTTGGCAGACTAATCAAGGAGGATGGTCGCTCTAATCCTGGAGAATCAGAGGTCGACTCCGATGCTGAATTAACAAAGGAAGACGTAAATGAGTAAGCAGGGCATGGCAATAATTGCTATTTATTTGACGCTCATCGTGTCTGCGGCGTTTGTTTTAACAAGGCATAACACAGCAGGACAGACCCTGGAAAAGCCGGGGTTGAAATTGGAGGCAATGGAGATGGTGAACACCCAGGGTCAAATCATTTCAACCGACGCTGTGGCATTACCAGTCATCGTTTTCGACTGCACATCCAAGACAAGGGAGATGACTGAAGATGAGCTTGAATTGTTGCCTGATGACACAACTTTTGGCCGCCGAATATATACTTTGCAGGATGATACTCAAATCCAGACCACCGTGGTGTTGATGGGAAAAGACCGCACCTCGATCCACAAGCCGGAATACTGTCTGCCCGGTCAAGGTTTTACGATTGACAAGCGTGAAGTCGTCAATATCCCGATACAAAAGCCGTACCCTTATGATTTGCCGGTGATGAGGTTGACGATTTCAAACACTGTCAATCGGAACAATCGTGAACTGCAAGTTGGCGGAGTTTACATTTACTGGTTCGTCGCCGACGGCAAACTGGCGACGCATCATCTCGACCGGATGTGGATGATGACTCAGGGCTTGCTCCGCGACGGCGTGCTGCAGCGCTGGGCCTACGTGACCTACTTTGCGATTTGCAGCCCCGGCGACGAGGAGGCGACCTTCGACAAGATGGCCAAGTTCATCGCCGAGTCGGTTCCGAAATTCCAACTCACCACCGGCAAGCCAAAAGAGTGAGCGGCGACGGGGAGCGCACGCCCTGCACTCCAAGACGCTGACGCGAACGCAGTGGCTCCCTCTCCCAGCGGGAGAGGGCCGGGGAGAGGGAGAAGACCTGTCTTGTGCAATCATACATTCGACTGTTTTCACCCTCATCCGGCCTACGGCCACCTTCTCCCTGAGGGAGAAGGAATCGTGCCGGCCGCGCTTGGCCAAGCTCCCTCTCCCAGCAGGAGAGGGCCGGGGAGAGGGAGACAACCTGTCTTGTGCAATCATACATTCGACTGTTTTCACCCTCATCCGGCCTGCGGTCGCCTTCTCCCTGAGGGAGAAGGAATCGTGCCGGCCGCGCTTGGCCAAGCTCCCTCTCCCAGCAGGAGAGGGCCGGGGAGAGGGAGACAACCTGTCTTGTGCAATCATACATTCGACTGTTTTCACCCTCATCCGGCCTGCGGTCGCCTTCTCCCTGAGGGAGAAGGAATCGTGCCGGCCGCGCTTGGCCAAGCTCCCTCTCCCAGCGGGAGAGGGCCGGGGAGAGGGAGAAAACCAGTTTTGCGCAATCATACGTTCGACTGTTTTCACCCTCATCCGGCCTGCGGCCACCTTCTCCCTGAGGGAGAAGGAATCGTGCCGGCCGCGCTTGGCCAAGCGCGGGCCGAGAATACCCCTCCCGGCGGGAGTGAGAGATCAATTGTTCAACCCAACCAAGCCGGTCGACGATTCAGCGGGTTCGCGTCTCGAGGAATGCCTTCAGCGCTTGGGCTGATTTTTTGCCGAAGCCGGAGACTTGCTGGATCTCCTCGAGACTGGCTTTTCGCAACTGTTGCACAGAGCCGAATTGCTTGAGCAACGCGGCCTTGCGGCTGCCGCCGATGCCGGGCAACTCGTCGAGGATGCTCTCGGAGATTTTCTTCAACCGCAGCTCCGCGTTGTACGTGTTGGCAAACCGGTGCGACTCGTCGCGCACGCGCTGCAGAAGCTTCAGCGCACCGCTGTCGAGGCCCAGCCGCAGCGGGGTGCTTTCGCCGGGCCGGTAGATTTCCTCGAACTCCTTGGCCAGGCCGATCACCGGCACTTGTCCGAGGCCCAGCTTGGCCAACTCGCGGCACGCCATGCCGAGTTGGCCCTTGCCGCCGTCGATCAAAATCAGGTTCGGCATCGGGCGCGCCTCGCGCTGGAGCCGGCTGTAGCGCCGCCGCACCGTCTCGGCCATGCAGGCAAAGTCGTCCTGTGCCGCGACGCTCTTCATGCGGAACCGACGGTACTGCGCGCGATCCGGTTTGCCGCCCAAAAAACTGACCATTGACGCCACCATGAACGTGCCGCTGATGTTCGAGATGTCGAATCCCTCGATGCGCTTGGGCGGCTCGGTGAGACCAAGCGCCTGGCCAAGCGCAGCGAGGTCGCGGGCGGGATCGATCGCGCCCGGCAGCTTCACCGGCATGCGGGTGAACTTGCGTGACTTGCGGGTGGTCTCGCGCAGGTCGCTGATCATGTCGCGGTAGCGGGCGGCCTTTTCGTAGTCACGCGACTCGGAGGCCTGTTGCATCTTGGCCTCCAGTTCCTTTTCCCACTCGCCGGTTTGTCCCTCGAGGTAGTCGCACGCCTCGGCGACCTGTTGCCGGTAGTCACCGGGCGACACTTTGCCGACGCACGGCGCGGAGCAGTGCTGCAGATGGCCGTAGAGGCAATGCTTGTAATCGCGCTCGCCCGGGTTGAGCGGGCGGCAGCCGCGCAGATTGAATTTTTTGCGCAGCATCGTGATCGTCCGGCGGCACGCGCCGCCGCTGGCGAACGGCCCGAAATATTTCGCGCCGTCCTGCTGGCGCAACCGCGCGAAGGTGAAGCGCGGGATCGGGTCGTTGAGGTTCACCTTGATGAGCAGGAAATTTTTGTCGTCGCGAAAACTGACGTTGTAGCGAGGCTTGAACTCCTTGATCAGCTTGCCCTCGAGCAGCAGCGCTTCCGGCTCGCTCTTGACGACGTGCACGTCGAAATCCTCAATCGCCTCGATCAGCGCCGCCAGTTTCAGGTCCCAGCCGTGGCGGCGGGCCGGGTGGAAATATTGGCTGACCCGCTTGCGCAGCGCCCGTGCCTTGCCGACGTAGATTACCGTGCCGAACCGGTCGCGCATGAGGTACACCCCTGGCTTGTGCGGGAGCTGGCTCAGCTTGTCTCGGATGCGGTCGTTGATCGGCATGAAGCGAAGGAGGGGAGTTTCAAGTTTCAAGTTTGAAGTTTCAAGCAAAGCAAGTTGAAACTTCAAACTTGGCCAAGGGCGTGGCAGGTTCCGCCGCCGTGGTTCTGCTCGTCGATATTGGCAACACGCACACGCATGCCGCCGTGGCCGACGGCGAGCGCATCGTGGCGGACACCCGCTTGGCCAGCGAGTCGCTCGCGCTTGGCCAAGCGGAGCGGCCGTTGGCCAAGTTGCTGTGCTTGGCCAAGGTGAACCGGCTGGCTGGCACGGTGTTTTGCAGCGTGGTGCCCCGGCTCAACCCGGCGCTCAAGCGGCTGGTGCGCGCGCGCTGGCAGTGCGCGGCGTGGCAGCTCACGGCACGGACGGTGGCCGGCATCGGCATCGACTACCCGAAGCCATCGACGATCGGCGCCGATCGCCTGGCCAACGCCATCGCGGCTCACGCGCGGTTTGGCGCGCCGGTGGTGGTGGTTGATTTTGGCACGGCGGTGACGTTTGACGTCGTCGATGCGTCCGGCAACTACACCGGCGGGATCATTGCGCCGGGCCTGTCGGCGATGACCGATTATTTGCACGAGAAAACCGCGCTGCTCCCGCGCGTCAAGATCGCCGAGCCGGAGTCGGTCGTCGGCAAAAACACGCGCGACGCGATGCTCAGCGGCGCGGTGCACGGCTATCGCGGATTGATCGCCGAGCTGGTGCGGCAACTGAAGCGCGAGCTGGGTACGGCCAAGCTGCCGGTGGTGGCGACCGGCGGCTACGCGGCGTTGATGGCGGCCAAACTGCCGTCGGTGCGGTGTGTCGAGCCGCGGCTCACGCTGGAGGGGTTGCGGCTGGCCGGTCTGGCGCGCCGCCCGGCGTGGTGGCGGACTTGAACTCGATCGACTCGGCGATGCGGAACTTCGGGTTGAGCAGCTTGCGCGCCCGGGTGAACGCCCTGTTTCCCTCCTCGGTTTGCCCGACTGCGTTGAGCATCACGCCGAGGTTGTGCCATCCTTCGCCGAAGTTGTGGTCGGCCTCGACCGCTTTCCGGTAGGAGCGGATTTTCTCGTGCGGATTGCCGAGCTTGCCCTGCAACACGCCGAGGTTGAACCACGCCTTGGCAAATTTCGGCGACAGCAGCAACGCCTGCTTGTAGGCGTGGATCGCCTCGACGTCCTCCTCGCGCCGGGCCTGAGCCACGCCGAGGTTGTACCAGGCATCGGCATACTTGGGCGCGAGCTGGATGGCCTTGCGGTAGGCGTCGATCTCCTCGTCCGGCTGCTCCACCTGGCCAAGCGCGGCGCCGAGGTTGATCCACGCCTTGGCGTCTTTCGGGTCGATCTCCGTCACGCGACGGCAAATCCCGACGGCCGACTTGCTCTTGGCCTGCAGTTCCTTGGCGGCGTGGGTGCGGTGGTGGCTCTTGAACGACTCGACGTACGCCTGTCCGGCCTCGGCGGCGCGGCCCTCCTTTTCGTGCGTCAGGCCGATGTTGAACCAGGCGCGGGCGTCGTCGGTGGTCAGGCGGGCGGTGTTGCGGTAGGCGGCGAAGGCGTTTTGCTGCTGCAGGTTGATCGGCCCGTCCGGCGTGGCATTGGGGTCGCTGTAGGAGTTGGGCAGCGTGTCGCGGAGCTGCAGCGAGATGGCGTCCGACTCGAGGCCAAGCGCCTCGCGGTACATGGCGATGGCCTCCTCGCGCCGCCCGCCCAGCCACAGCTCGACGCTGCGCTCGTGCAGTTCGGCCGCCTCGGTCTGTGTTGCGTTCTCCGCCACAGACCGTGGCTAAGGAAAAGCGCGGCAACCCGCAAGGTTATTCGCCACGGGATTGACCTTGGCCAAGCGCGGCCCGACGCTGCCGCCGGCATGAAGGAGATGAAACTAAAGGAAGGCGATACGGCGCCGGGCTTCACGGCGGCGGCCAGCGGCGGCGGCGAGGTGTCGCTTGGCCAATTTCGCGGCCAAGCGGTCGTGCTTTATTTTTACCCGAAAGACAACACGCCCGGCTGCAACAAGGAGGCGTGCGGCTTCCGCGATGCCCACGACGCGATCACGGCCAAGGGCGCGGTGGTGCTGGGCGTGAGCGCCGACTCGGCGGCCCGGCATGACAAGTTCATCGGCAAGTTCGGCCTCCCGTTCACGCTTGTTGCAGACGAGGACAAGTCGATCTGCGAGGCGTACGGCGTGTGGGGTGACAAGTCGTTCATGGGGCGGACTTTTCTTGGGATTAAGCGGATGACCTTCCTCATCGACGCCGGCGGGGTGATCCGAAAAATCTGGCCCAAGGTGAAAGTCGCCGACCACGCCGCCGAGGTGCTCGCGGCGCTGGACGAATTAGGCGGTTGAACCGTGCCGCACGGGTTGTGGTTCTCACGCGTTCTCCCTCAGGGAGTCGCGTCGTTCGCGCCAGCGTCGTGGAGTGCGGCGCAGTGCGCCGCTTTGAGTTGGGCAAGTGTTTTTAGTGAAGAGGGAAAGCGCTGCACAGCAGCGCACTCGAATACGCTCCCGCGATATGCCCGCACCGCTTGGTCAGTCACGTCGCTGTTTGATCGCCGGGGGATTACACGCGCGTCATTTTTTCCAGCGCGCGCAGTCGCAGGTTGATTTCCGTGCGCGTGGTTTTGGTGGTGCGGTTGAGGCCGAAGCCTTCGCAGCAGAACGACGCCACCACGCTCCCGTAAAGAATCGCCTTGCGGATGTTGGCGTCGACCGAGCCGCCGGTTTTGGCGAGGTAACCGGTCATCGCGCCGACGAACGAGTCGCCCGCGCCGGTCGGGTCCTCGACCTTGGCCAAGGGGAACGCCGGCGCGACGAACAGCCCCCGGCGGGACGAGAGAATGGAGCCGTGTTCGCCCTTTTTCACGATCACATATTTCGGGCCGAGCTTGTGCAGCTTGGGCAGGGAGGAGACCACATTGGCGTCGCCGGTCAACTGCCGCGCCTCACTGTCGTTGAGCACGAGCATGTCGACGCGCCTGAGCAGGCTCAGCAAGTCGTTCATCGCGACGTTCATCCACAAATCCATCGTGTCGGCAACGACGAACTTCGGCTTGTCGAGTTGCTCAATGATTGCCTCCTGCGCGCCGGGTGGGTTGTTGGCCAGCAGGATGTACTTGGCTTTGCGATGCGCCGCCGGCAGCACCGGTGAGTAGCCCTCCACCACGCCCAGTTCTGTGCTGAGTGTGCGGCGGTTGTTCATGTTCACCTCGTACTCGCCGGCCCAGTGGAAGGTTTTGCCGTCGCGCACCTTCAGTCCCCTGAGGTTCACCTTGTGGCGCTCGAGCAGCGAAATGTATTTTTTTGGGAAATCGGTGCCGACCACGCCGATTAGCTTTGGCACGGCGAAGAAACTGGCCGCGACGGCGGCGTGGCTGCCGGAGCCGCCGAGCAGGCGCGGGTTCTTTTTTTTCGGCGTGGCGATGGAGTCCAGTGCAGTGGACCCGAAAACTAGCAGGCTCATTTTTTTAATGATTAATCCAGCGACTTAACAGCATGCCGCATATCTGGACAGGTGTTGGGCGTTCTTCCTCACCCCGGCCCTCTCCCGCTGGGAGAGGGAGTTTGGCCAAGCGCATTCGCACTGGGTTGCTTCTCCCTCAGGGAGCAGGTGGCCGCAGGCCGGATGAGGGTGAATCTTCGGATGATTTTTCATAAAGTTAACATTTTATT
Organism: Verrucomicrobiota bacterium; assembly: GCA_014382705.1. Classification (GTDB taxonomy): domain Bacteria; phylum Verrucomicrobiota; class Verrucomicrobiia; order Limisphaerales; family UBA1096; genus UBA1096. The sequence goes on from JACNJE010000138.1 coordinate 10,974, forward strand.
GCCGGATAAAAAGTTAAGAGGGGTAACGCCCCGCTAACGGGCGGCGCAGAGTAGGCGCTCCTTGAATTGGCGACAAGCACCGGCGACATCCGGCGCCCGCAAAATCGCCGACACGACGCACACCCGCCGCGCCCCAGCGGCGAGCACGTCGTCGAGATTTTCGAGGTCGATGCCGCCGATCGCGAACCACGGCCGGTCGAGGTTTGCGGCGGCCCAGCGGACGTAATTAAGCGTCACCGGCGGGCGGCCCGGCTTGGTCGGCGTGGCGAACACCGGGCCGATCGCGACGTACTCCGCCCCGCACTCGCAGGCGCGCTTGGCCTGCTCCGGTGCGTGCGAGCTTAGGCCAAGCTCGAGCGCCGAGCCGCTTGGTTTCACGTCATCGACGTGCCGGTGGCCGGCGTCAAAAAAGTCCTCCTGGCCAAGGTGCGCCGTTGGCGCGCCGACCTCGGCGGCGAGTTCGGGGTGGTCGTTGATGACCAAGCGCACACCGGTATCGGCCGTGATCGGGGCCAAGCGCTTGGCCAAGCAGGCGATGTCATCGACCGGCCAGTCCTTGGCGCGAAGCTGCACGAGATCCGCCCCGCCATCGCACAGCTGCCGGCACAGCTCGGCCGGGTCGCGGCCGTCCAGATAGGCCGAGTCCACAAACCCGTAGAGCAAACAATCTGCCAGCGATTTCATGAAACCTATTTCGCCGACTCGACCCGGTACAAGTGCCCGCCGGTGCGCATGATAAACGCGTCGCCATCCACCGCCGGTGTCGCCATGAACGGCTGCTTGGCCAAGGCATTGCTGGCGATGACCTCCAGCTTGCGCGTCGGCCGGATCACCGTGGCCAACCCCTCCTCGTTGAACAGATAAATGCGACCCTTGGCATGGATGGGCGACGCCGAATAGCCGCCCTTCAGCCGCTCCTGCCAGACAACCTTGCCGGTCTTGGCCTCGAGGCAAGTCGCGATCCCGCCGCGATTCACGACGAACAACAAATCGCCCACGAGCAACGGCGAGCAGCGCTGCGGCATACTGCGGATTGATCTCCATGCGATGTGCGTGTCGGTCACGTCGCCGTTGCCGTCGAGCCGGATGGCCCACAGCTCCGGCCGGTCGCGATCCACCGTGGCAAACACCAGCCCGTGACCGGACACCGGCCGCGGTGCCACCGACCAACCCCGGTGCCGCATATGCCACAGCTCCTTGCCGGTCTCCGGATCGTAAGCGTACAACCCCCGCCCGGCCGGGCTGACGAGTTGCCTGCCGCCTTCACCGCGCGGCACCAACGCTGGCATGCAGTAGGCCTTGCGATGGTGAACGGGAATCTTGGAGTAATCGAGCGAGCGCGGTGTTTTCCAGACCGTCTTCCCGGTGGCGATGTCCAGCGCGATGATGTACTGCACATCCCGGCCGTCCACATGCACCACCACCTTGCCATCGACGAGTGTCGGCGAGCTGGCCGGGCCGGCCCCCGCCTCATGGTCGCAGTTCAAGTCGCGCCGCTTCCACAACACCTTGCCGGTGCCGGTGTCCAGACAAGCCGTGCCGTACGTGCCAAAATGCAACACCACCCGCCCCGCATCGATCACCGGCGTGGGCGTCGCGTAGGTGTTGTCCTTCGTGATCCGCATCGGCTTGGCCACGTCGAACAAATGCAGGTCGTGTACAATCTTCCCGCTGTTTTTATCGACGCAAACCGCGAACAACTTTCGACCATTCGCCGTGGCTGTGGTCAACCAAACTTGATCTCCCCAGATCACCGGCGACGACCAGCCGCGATCGTGAATCGCCGTCTTCCACGTGACGTTTTCCGACTCCGACCACTTCAGCGGCAGGCCGGTGGACGCCGTATGCCCGTCTCCGCTTGGCCCGCGAAACTGCCACCAGCTCTCGGCGGCAGCCGCTTGGCCAAGCGCAACGAACAACAGGATAAAAAAAGCCCACCACTTGGCCGCGCCAGGCTTGGTCACAGAAAAAACAGATGAGGTATTCACGATACAGTCACTTCGAAGCCGGCAGACTGCCACCCGCTTGGCCTAGCGGCAAGGCGGTGGGCATCTCGGGATTTGCGGCGGCGATGTGCTTGGCTTAAAGCATCGGGCCGTCGGAGCGTGGCGCAGTTTGGTAGCGCGCCAGTTTTGGGAAGAGCGCAACTTCCTAATTTCCTCCATTCTTCAACACCTTTTAGTCAGCAGTATTTTTGCCGGAGCAACCCCGGAGCAATTTCCGCAGCATCCATAGCGAAAATTTACGTGTATAGATATTTTTTTGAATCGGGACTTACCTGTTGACTCATTAAGAAAGGACACCGAAGGGGAGGCGCTAGACTGTGGTTAGC
>JACNJE010000103.1 GCA_014382705.1 Verrucomicrobiota bacterium
GGCGCGTGCGGATGGCGAGCGGCGGGGCCCGGCGGGGAAAGAGCTCCGGGGCGGGTCAGCCGGGGGTGTGGAGGTCCGCCGCGGGCCTCCCGACCGCCGACATGAGGAGCCGCGGCCTGTCGCTCTCCGACATTGATCGCTGCGAGTTTCTGCGGGGGCGGCGGGGGACGCGTTTCGCCGCCGGCGCCGCGCCGGGCGGGATCGTCAACGTGCGCACCCGCCAGCCGGGCGCGGCGTGGCATACCGCAGCCGGGCTGGGCTTCGGCGACCACAACACGGAGCAGTACCGCCTGAACACCAGCGGGCCGCTCACCGAGCAGATTGGCCTGAGCCTCAGCGGCCTTTACAACGACCGGGAGGGGTTCGTGACCAATTTGCCGACGGGGCAGAAAATCGACGGGCGCGAAACCTTCGCCGGCCGGTTGCAGCTCGTCCTGACGCCCAGCGACGCTTGGACGATCCGCCTGACGGCATCGAGCGAGCGGCACGATGACGGCTTCATGCCGACGTACAGCCCGCTCACCGACGCCGGCCCGCACCGGGTCAACCGCGATGTGCCGGGCTATGTCGAAACCGACGTGAACACGTACGCATTGAGCGCCGACTTCAGCGGGGAACACCTGAGTTTCAGCTCGGTGACGGCCTTTCGAAACTGGGAACAGGATCTGCAGCAGGACTTTGATTTTACGGCCATCCCGCAGCCCATCGCCGAGATTGGCTTCATTCCGGTGATCGGCGTCAGCCAGCCGGATGTCGAGCAGGTGTCGCAGGAGATTCGGCTTGGCTCCGGCGCCGCCGGCGAGTCGTACCAATGGACGCTGGGCGCCTATTACGCCGATCGTGCGATGGACAACGTCTCCGGCTCGCTTTATCCGGCCGGAATGTTTCACCCGCAGTATGGTTTCATCCCTGGGCCGGTGCCGGACTACACCACCTCTACGTTGTCCGATGAGGACACGGCGGTGTTCTGGGAAAGCAGCTTCGCGCTCAATAATGGCCTGACGCTGAGCGGCGGGTTGCGCTACCAGAACAGCGACCGATCGATCAACCGCAGCAACAGCGCCTCCTCGGTCAACGCCAGCAACGACTGGGACGACGTGCTGCCCAAGCTCGGGGCGTCGTACAGCCTGAGCGAGACCGACACCCTTTACGCCAGTGTGGCCAAGGGCTTACAGTCCGGCGGCTTCAACTTTTACGGCGGCACACCGGAGAGCGCGCAGTACGACTCCGCCGAGTCGTGGAACTACGAACTGGGCTGGGCCTCGGCATGGAACGACGGCAGCGTACACACCCGCGTCGCCGCCTTTTACAGCGACTTCGAGAATTACCAGGTCTACCGCCTGAACCCGGTCAACCCGACGCAGGCCTACATGGTCAACGCCGAGGAGGCCACCAGCTACGGCGTCGAGATCGAGGCAGAGGCGAAGCTTTGCAGCACCATAACGCTCAGCGCGGCGCTTGGCCTGGTGAACGCTGAGTTCGACCGCTACACCGACAACGTGTTGCGCGGCATACTTGGCCCGATGGCGGCCGGCTACGAGTTCGGCGGCAACGACATCAACTTTGTCCCCGAGTACACCGCCAACCTCGCGGCGCACATCCAGCTGCCGTGGAACCTCACCATGTTGTGGGAGGTGCAGGGTATCGGCAGCTACTGGCTCGACGAGGCCAACACCGCCGAGCAGGACGCCTTCGCGCTCGTCAACGGGCGGATCAGTTACAAGCGGGACAACTGGGAGTTGTTCGTCTACGCCCGGAACCTGGGCGACGAGGGCTACTCGAACAACGCGCTCGACCTGCGCTACACCGACTTCTCCAATCCGGCCGCGCCCCGGCCCGCCGGCCTGATCCTGCACATCCCCGGTTGGCCAAGGACATTCGGCGCCGGCCTGAGCGCCAGCTTCTGAGCATACGGGAGGGGCAAGTTCCACCTTGCCCCATTTTATTGTCTTAGATTTGGGACGGGGTGGAACCCGTCCCTCCTGCCCGAAACTGCCGTCGCTTGGCCAAGCGCTTGGCCAACCGTTACTCGCGGCGCAGGAGGGTGTCCTGTTGGGCGAGGGCGTCCACCGGATCGGGGTAATCGAGCGTGTAATGGAGGCCGCGGCTCTCTCGCCGCTCAAGTGCCGAGCGGACGATCAGCTTGGCCACGGTGGCAAGGTTGCGCAGCTCCAGCAGGTCGCTCGTCACGGTGAAATCCCAGTAATACGACTGAATCTCCTCCTGCAGGTTTTGCACACGGGTCAGCGCGCGCTTGAGACGCTTGTCAGTGCGGACGACGCCGACGTAGTCCCACATGAGGCGCCTTAGCTCGTCCCAGTTGTGCGCCACGACGACCATTTCGTCCGGGTCAGTGGCGCTGCCGGACTGCCACCTGGGCAGATCGGCGGCAGGCGGTTTCACGGGATGGGTGAGCATGTGTTCGGCGGTGCGGTGGGCGTAGACGAGCGCCTCAAGCAGCGAGTTGCTGGCGAGCCGGTTCGCGCCGTGCAGGCCGGTGCAGGCAACCTCGCCGATCGCGTACAGTCCGGGCAGATCCGTTTCACCGTGCTCACCGACCCGCACGCCGCCGCACTGGTAATGCGCTGCCGGCACAACCGGGATCGGTTCCTTGGTGATGTCGATGCCGTACCCGAGACAGGTCCGGTAGATGTTCGGGAATCGATCCATCACGAACCGCGCCGGCTTGTGGG
>JACNJE010000036.1 GCA_014382705.1 Verrucomicrobiota bacterium
AAAGGGCTTTTCAGACAAAATCAGCCGCTCAAAGAATCCTATGGGACGTCAGTGATTTAAAATTCAGTTTGTGGAGGCCGGTTTCGGGTCGACCTTCCAATCCTTGTTTCGGCGGTAGCCGTAGTACGGGTAGTAATCCCACGGGGCGTCTTGGCCAAGCGCTCGGGGGTCTTTTGTCTTTTTTAAATGTTCAAAGAGCCGGTTGCGCAGCTCCCCTTGTTTCCCCAAGTACTCGACGTTGCCCGCGAGATTGTTCATCTGGTGCGGATCGTTTTTCAGGTCGTACAGCTCCTCCGCCGGCCGAATGCCAAACGCCAGTTCGGCGAGGCGTGCCACGCCGTGCTCGTTGCGATGCTCCATCATGAAAGTCTTGGTCGGGGAGCTGTCGATCTCGCCGTACGGGATGCCGCGTGCGCACACGGCTGCATCCGGTGATCCGGACGGCCATCGGCTTGGCTCAAAGTTGTAAATGAACATGAAATCCGCAGTGCGGATCGCCCGGCACGGATACCCTTTGCCGCCCTTTCGGCAGCCATCATGACGCTCCATGGCGATGAACGCCGCATCCCGTTTTGCGGTCACATTATCGGCGAACACATCTGCCAAGCTGCGGGCGGTCATCATTTCCGGGGCATCCAAACCCACGGCTTGAAGGAATGTCGGCGCGAGGTCGCTCAGGTTCAGCAGGCTATTCACCGTTCGACCGGGGTTGCGGATGCCTCGGGGCCAGCGGATTGCCAACGGCACTCGCGAGCCGTCATCGTACAGGCTTGCCTTGGCTCGTGGGAACGGCATTCCGTGATCACTCGTCACCACGACGATCGTGTTGTCGAGCTGCCCGATTTTTTCGAGCGATGCCATCGCGCGTTCGACCATTTTGTCAAAATGCTCAACCTCAACGAAGTAGTCCAAAAGATCATGGCGCACGGTGTCGTTGTCCGGAAAAATCGGTGGCACATTCACCTTTGCCGGATCCTTTCCACTTTGCGCGCCGATCCCTTGCTCGAAGCGCCGATGCGGCTCATGCGTGCCCAGCCAAAAACAGAACGGCTGACCGTCCTTCACCTCTCCGAGAAAGTCGTCGAAGTTGGCCGCATAATCCCGTACCGACATTCCCTTGCGGATCGGGTTCAGCCGGCGTGAGTTGAACTCGCTCCCGGCCGGGTTTGACGCCCGGCCGCCAGCCTCGAGTCTGCCCGGGCTCCAGCCTTTGCCGGTGAATCCCACTGCGTAACCAGCCTTGCCCAATTCCTCCGTATAAGTCGCGAACTTCGCCGGCAGCGTGCTGTGGATGTTCCCCGCCTCCTCGAGCCGCCAGATGTGTTGGCCGGTGAGGATAGCGCTGCGTGACGGGCCACAGGTTGGGGCATCACAGAACGCGTGGACGAACCGAAGACCCTCCCGCGCGACGCGGTCGAACGCCGGGGTCTGAATCACCGGATCGCCGTTGGCTCCGGTGTGGGCGTATGATTGGTCGTCGGAAATACAGAACAGGATGTTGGGCCGGGACCACTTGGCGGCCACCGCTCCGGCTGGCGCTTGGCCAAGCGCCAAGGCCAAGCCAAGCAGCAGACAGCTCACCCTCAAGTTTTGATTTGAAACGCTCATTGGCAGGCGGCGGAGGCTCATGCGGACCAGCGTTTTTTTCAACCCTTTATCCGCTTGGCCGAGCGCTTGGCCTGTTTTTGTTTGCATTGGTTCCGGATTCGGCATCGACTGTCCGCCGTTCAACCTGGATCAACCGATCGCAGAAGCTTATGCAAACCATCGACTACATCGTTCTGTTTCTCTACTTCGCCGGGATGGCTGGCATCGGTTTTTGGCTGATGCGCCAACAGAAGAGGCAGGAGGATTTCTTCATGGCTGGCCGCAGTTTCGGCAAGCTGATGCAGACCTTCGCCGCATTCGGCTCGGGCACCGGCTCCGCCGACCCGGTGAACACGGCACGCGGCACGTTCCACAACGGCATGAGCGGCATGTGGAGCGTGATGTATTGGCTGTTTGTCACGCCGGTGTACTGGATCAGCGCGGTGTGGTACCGGCGAATGCGCAGTTTGACGTTCGGCGACTGGTTTGTTGAGCGGTACGAGTCGAAGAAAATCGGTGTCGCATATGCATTGTTCGGCTGTTTTTTCTACATGACTTACGGGGCGATGATGTTCACCGCCATCGGCAAGGTGGCCGTGCCGCTTCTCGGGGACACGCTGTTTGGGGTGCCGCTGCAATACTCGCTCCTGCCGTTCGTCGCGGTTGTTGTCATCACGTACGGTCTGCTCGGGGGAATCTCGGCTGCGTACTGGACGGATTTGATTCAGGGCATTTGCATCATCGCACTTTCGGTGATGCTGATCCCGTTTGGTCTTTCTGCGGTGGTGGAGAAGTTTGGCAGCGAGGGCGACGGGCTGATGGATGCCTTTCGCCTCATGCACGAGCAACTCGGCGACGAGGCGTTCACCATCATCGGCGGGAGTACGGCCAGTGAGTTTCCGCTGTATGCGATCGTGTCCATTGTCATCATCAACATGATCGGCATCGTGCTGACGCCGCATTTCATTGTGACCGGCGGCGGCACGGCCAAGAGCGAATGGGACGCCCGCGTGGGGCTGGTGACCGGCAATTTTATCAAGCGATTCTGCACGATCGGCTGGGTCATCACGGCGCTGATTGTACTCACCCTTTACGGCAGCGATTTGGAGTTGGTGAAGGATGCCGACAAGGCATGGGGCGTGGCCACGCTCAAGCTTCTCGGACCGCTGAAAATCGGCTTGGTGGGCCTGATGGTCGCCTGTTTGCTGGCCGCGTTGATGAGCACCGTGGATTGTTTCATGATTGTCTGCGCCGCACTGGTGGTGCGGAACATTTACCATCCGTACATCAAGCCGGACGCCAGCGAGGCCGAGAGCCTCAGGCTGGCCCGCATCGTCGGCGCGCTGGTCGTTGCCGGCTCGGTGGCGCTCTCGCTGACCATTTACGACATGTTTGCCAACCTGCAGCTCACTTGGATTGTGCCGATGCTGTTTGCAGCGGTGTTCTGGGTGGGGATGTATTGGCGGCGCGCGACGACCGGCGCGGCGTGGATCACGTTTACGTTTTGTCTGCTGTTTTTCTTTGTGCTGCCGATCGCCGTGCCCAAGCTCAGCCCCGGCTTGGCCAAGAGCCCGGCGTTCACGCGCACGAGCCACGTCATCAAGAGCACCGTCACCCGAGCCGCCCTGCCGCTGGATGTCTCGCGCGGCAAGGCCAGTGCCGCCGGTGAGCCGATGACGGAAACCAAGCGGCGCGGCGGTGTGGCCCTCTTTTGGACCGGCAGCGTCAAGCCGGTGGGCGACGAGATGCTCAGGGAGATCGACCGCCGCAACGTGCCGGGCGGCGAGGAGGTTGTTTATGAGTACGACTGCGAACTCGTCGGCAGCGGCCGGTTGCGGCTGGACATGCTCATCATTGACAAGTTGGGCGTCGACCTGGCCTCAATGGACAAGGCGGCCATCAAGACGCTCGACCTGCCGTTCGCCACGGTGGTGCCGTTCCTCGTGATGATCGTCGCCAGCCTGTTGACCAAGCCGAACAGCAAGGAGGCGCTCGACCGGCTGTACGTGAAGATGAAAACGCCGGTCGATCCCGACCCGGCCGGCGACCGCGCCGCAATGGAGAAAAGCTACGCGCAGCCGGATCGGTTCGACGAGCACAAGCTTTTCCCCGGCAGCTCGCTGGAGTTTCAGCGGCCAACCGCGCAGGACTTTTGGGGGTTCGCCGTCTGCTTCGCCATCTGTTTTGGCATTATTGGGCTGGCGGTGTGGGTCTCCCGAATCGGCACATGAGCACTTGGCCAAGCGCTTGGCTTGTGGGCGGGTTTGTTTATCATGCCGCGCATGCCGTCTCTCGTGACCGGAGAGTTTCCGAGTTGCCGTCCGCGCCGCCTGCGCGGTTCGGCCGCGTTGCGCCGCATGGTGCGCGAAACTCGGCTGCACGCTGACCAGCTCGTCCTGCCGTTGTTCGTCCGCCCCGGCCGTAAGCTGCGCCATGCCGTGCCGTCGATGCCGGGGGTGTTTCAGCTTTCGATTGACGAGGCGGTGCGCGAAGCGGCTGCGGCTCAGAAAGCCGGTGTCCCGGCGGTGATCCTGTTCGGCATCCCGTCGAAGAAGGACATCCGCGCCTCGGGTGCTTACGCCAAAAACGGCATCGTGCAAAAGGCGGTGCGTCAGTTGAAACGCGAGCTGCCAGGGCTGCTCGTCATGACCGATGTTTGCCTGTGCGAATACATGAGCCACGGCCACTGCGGCGTGGTGAAGAAGCGCGGCGGCCAGGCGATCATCGACAACGACCCGTCGCTCAAGCTGTTGGCGCGGACGGCGGTGAGCCACGCCGAGGCCGGGGCCGATGTGGTCGCGCCAAGTGACATGATGGACGGCCGCGTGGCGGCGATTCGCGCGGCGCTCGACTCGGGCGGTTTCGGCGACACGCCGATCCTGTCGTATGCGGCCAAGTTTGCCTCGGCGTTTTACGGGCCGTTTCGCGACGCGGCGGAGTCGGCCCCGCAGTTCGGTGATCGGCGCAGTTACCAGATGGACGCGGCCAACGCGGAGGAGGCGATGCGCGAGGTGGCGCTCGACCTGCGCGAGGGGGCGGACATCGTGATGGTGAAGCCGGCGCTGGCCTATCTCGACATCCTCTATCGTGTAAAATCAGAGTTCGGCTGCCCGACGGCGGCGTACGCGGTGAGCGGCGAGCACGCGATGGTGCAGGCGGCGGCCAAGCGCGGCTGGGTGGACGAGCGGGCGGTGACGATGGAGTCGCTGCTCTCGATGCGCCGCGCGGGTGCGGACATCATCGTGACCTACGCGGCGGCCAAGGCGGCGCGTTGGTTGCGAGAGGGTTGAGCGGGAATGTGCGCTTGGCCAAGCGCGTCACCCGCCCTTGAATTTCAGCCAGGCCATGGCCACGGCGGCGATCACCACGACGGCCACGATCACGCCGAAAATGACGAAGTACTTCCCGGACTTGTCCGACTTTTTGCTGAACCCCTTGGCCGGCCCCTTGGGGGCGTCGTCGAGGTTGCCGAGCCGGACGCCCTGCTCGAGGTGCTTGTCGTGGGACTGGGCCTTGCGGGGGCCGTCGATCTTCAGCTCCACTTCGCCGAAGGTAAGCACCTCGCCCGGCTGCAGCGGCGACTCGGCGACCTTGTTGCCGTTGATGAAGGTGCCGTTGGTGGAGCCGACGTCGCGGACGTGCACGTCCTCGCCGCGCAACACCAGCTCGGCGTGGCTCCCGGAGACGGACGGGTGCGGGAGGGTGATGTCGTTATCATCCACGCGACCGACGGAAGTGACCTCCTTCGTCAAATCAAACGAGGTCGGCTCAATTCCTTCGGTTAAAACAATCAGTTTGGGCATGCGCTCAGTCCGGGGCGGGCACGGTAGCTTCCCAAGTTGCGACAAGTCAATCGGTTTCTGGAGAATCGGTATGATTCGCGGCCTGAAACATCAGGCGGTCGCGGGGGCGGGGTCGCCCAGGCCGTCGTCGAGCTTCGGCTTGCCGCTCTTGGGTGCGTCCGGCGTGGGGGTGACGGCGTCGGCTCCCGAGGGGGGATCGACGTCGGGTGGCCGGTCGGTGGGGGTGAATTTGCCGGTGCGGACAATGTCCTCGACCTGCTTGCCGTCGAGTGTTTCGTACTCCAGCAGCGCGTTGGCGATCAGGTCGAGCTTGTCGCGGTGCTTCTCGATGAGGCCCTTGGCCAGCTTGTAGCCGTCGTCGATCAGGCGCCGCACCTCGGTGTCGATCTGCTGGGCGGTTTGCTCGCTGTAGGACTTGTTCTGCGAAATCTCCTTGCCGAGGAAGACGTACTCGTCGCTGTTGCCGTAGAGCACCATGCCGAGTTTGTCGCTCATGCCCCACTGGGTGACCATGGCGCGGGCCATGTTGGTGGCCTGCTGGATGTCACCGGCCGCGCCGGTGGAGACGTCGCCGGTCACGGTTTCCTCGGCAATCCGGCCGGCCATGGTCATCGCGATGGTCTCGCGCATTTCCTTGCTTTGGCGGTTGAGGACGTCGTCTTTGGGCAGGGACATCGTGGCGCCCAGCGCTTGGCCGCGCGGGATGATGGTCACCTTGTGCAGCGGGTGGCACTTGTCGAGCAGGACGTTGACCAGCGCGTGGCCGGCCTCGTGCCAGGCGGTGATTTTCTTGTCCTCATCTGTCATGGCCATGCTGCGGCGCTCGCGGCCCCAGCGCACCTTGTCGCGGGCCTCCTCGAGTTCCGGCATGTTGACCGATTTCTTGTTGGAGCGAGCAGCCAGCAGCGCGGCCTCGTTGAGCAGATTGGCCAGCTCCGCACCGGAAAACCCGGGCGTGCCCCGGGCAATGATGCTGAGGTCGACCGCCTTGGCCAGTTTCACCTTCTTGGCGTGCACCTTGAGAATCTCCTCGCGGCCGCGCACGTCGGGCAGGTTCACCGTGAGCTGCCGGTCGAAGCGGCCCGGGCGAAGCAGCGCCGGGTCGAGCACGTCCGGCCGGTTGGTGGCGGCGATGATGATGATGCCGTCCTGCGTGTCGAAGCCGTCCATCTCGACGAGCAGCGCGTTGAGGGTCTGCTCGCGTTCGTCGTTGCCGCCGCCCAGCCCATGGCCGCGTGAGCGGCCCACGGCGTCGATCTCGTCGATAAATACCAGGCACGGCGTACTCTTGCGGGCCTGCTCGAACATGTCGCGCACGCGGCTGGCACCGACGCCGACGAACATCTCCACAAAGTCCGAGCCGCTGATGCTGAAGAAGCCGGCCTCGGCTTCGCCGGCGATGGCCTTGGCCAGGAGCGTCTTGCCGGTGCCGGGCGGGCCGACCATCAGGATGCCCTTGGGAATCTTGCCGCCCAGTCTCTGGAATTTTTTCGGATCCTTGAGGAAGTCGACCAGCTCGGAGACCTCCTCGCAGGCTTCATCGACCCCGGCCACGTCCTTGAAGGTGGTCTTGTTTTTCTCCTTGTTGAGCATTCGGGCCTTGCTCTTGCCGAAGTTCATCGCGCCGCGGCCGGCGCTGCGGATCTGCCGGATCAGCACGAACCAGATGAGCAGAAAAATGATCAGGATCGGCAGCAGGTTGATGAGGAACGCGGAGAGCAGGGTGTTTTTTTCGCGGGGTTGGAATCCGGCGCTCTCGATCAGAAAATTCTCCCGGCCCTCGATCAGCTTGTCCTCGAACGAGAATGGGATAATTTTACCGTTTTCCCTTCGCAACCCGGTGATGGTGCAAAGCGCGGAGGCGTTGGGCGGGGGATACTCAATGTGGCCCTCCACCACTTCGCCATTGGCGATCCAGCCCTGCAGGGTGGCATAATCGATCTTCTTGGCTTGGGTGGTGCCGGCCGTTTTGCCGACCTGAAAAAGCATCACGACCATGAAGATGCCCAGCGCCCAAAGCATCCATGAGCGCGGATTCGGGAAACGATCCTCGCGGTCTGTCTTGGGCTTTTTCTCCCTTATTTTAGGCGGTTTTTTGTCAGCCATTCCCTTTGGACGGAGGAACCTACCACAACCGTCTCCGTTGTGGCAACTCGCAAACAAAACTGTAAAAGCAATAATCGGGCCGCGGTCTTCGCGCTTGGCCAAGCGGGACTATTGGCCGCTTTTGGCTGCCGGCTTGGCCCTTGGCTCGAACTCGAAGCCGACGTCGCCGTCCGGCTTGAGCACGAGGTACGCCTTGAACGGCCGGCCCTTCTTGGAGATGAAATTCGGGATCAGGTCGGTCTTTCCGTCCTTGAGCAGCTTGACAACCTGCTCCCGCTCGATGTCGCGCTTGAGGATCGTCTTGCCGGTGCGGAAGCTGCACTCCCTCACTTTGCCGGTGTTTTTCTCGCAGACGTACGATTTTCCGTGCTCGTACACGGGGCACTTGCACTTGGGGCAGGTGCCGACCGGGTCCTGTCCGCTGAAGTCGGCTTCCTCCTCCTCCTCGTCGTCGTTGCCGAAATCGAACTCCACCTTCTGTTCGCCGGTCAGCTTCAGCTCCGCCGAGAAGGCGCGGCCCATCTTGCTGCGGAAGCCATCCAGCGGGCCGATGCGGCCGTTGGCCACCAGTTCGTCCGCCTCGGCCAACTCGAACTGCCGCCCGCCCATCGTCTTCCAGAAACTGAACTCGCACCCGTCTACCTCGCAGTGGAATCGCTTGTACGTTTCCCGCACCACGCCGCCGCACTTGGGGCACGGCGTTTTCAGTACGCCGTAATCGCCCGGCACCGTGTCGCCGTCGAACGTCTTGGTAGTGCCGACAAGCTTCTCGGTCATCGAGCGAATCTCATTCATGAACGATTCGCGGTCGAAGTTTCGTCGCTCGATCTCCTTAAGCTTGAATTCCCACTCGCCGGTCAACTCCGGTTTGGTGAGGGCGTCCACCTTGAGCGCCGTGAGCAGCGTGATCAGCGAGAACGCCTGCGCGGTGGGCACCAGTTCCTTCTGCTCGCGCACCATGTATTTGTGGCGGATCAGCTCCTCGATGATCGAGGCGCGCGTGGCCGGGGTGCCGAGGCCCTTGTCGCGCATGGCCTCACGCAGTTCCTCGTCGTCCACGCGCTTGCCGGCGTGCTCCATCGCGCCGAGCAGCGTGGCTTCGGAGTAGCGGGCCGGCGGCCGGGTGGCCTTGGCTTCGACGTTGACCTCGTCTGCCAGCACCGACTCGCCAGTCTCGACCGGCACGAGGTGCCCGTTGTCCGGCTTGGCCTGATCGCGGCCATAAACGGCGAGCCAGCCCGGCTTGACGAGCACCTTGCCCTCGGTCTTGAACGGCTCGCCTTTCACGCGGGTGATGCGGGTGGTGACGAGGAATTCCGCCGACGGATAAAACACGGCGATGAACCGCTTGGCCACGAGGTCGTAGATTTTCTGCTCCTGCTCCTTGAGCGTGGCCGGGGCCGGCTTGAGCGTCGGGATGATGGCGAAGTGGTCTGAAATCTTGGCGTTGTTGAACACCTTTTTGTTGCCGCCGTGAACCCAGTCGTTCGTCAGCACGTCACTGGCGATCTTGCCGTAGCGCGCTTGGCCAAGCGACTCGAGCGTTTGCTTCACGGTGCCGACGTAATCCTCCGGCAGGCAGCGCGAGTCGGTTCGCGGATAGGTCAGCACCTTGTGCCGCTCGTACAGCGCCTGCGCGATGCCGAGCGTGTTGCGTGCCGAGAAACCAAACTTCGCGTTGGCCTCGCGCTGCAATGTCGTGAGGTCGAACAACGCCGCCGCCGCCTGCCGGGTCGGCTTGCTCTGCTCGCTCACTTCGCCCGGCTGGCCGGTGCACTTGGCTTGAATGGCGTCCGCCTTGGCCTGTTCCCAGATGCGCTCGGCCCGCTTGTGGGCGTCGGTGGGATCTTTCTTGAACGCCTCGTCCAGCCAACGGCCGGTGTACTCCCCGGCGGCGGCGCGGAAGGTGGCGTGTACCTCCCAGAAATCCCTCGGCTCGAAGGCGCGGATCTCCTTTTCCCGCTCGACCACCACAGCCAGCGTCGGCGTCTGCACGCGGCCGACCGGCGTCAGGTAAAACCCGCCGCTCTTCGAGTTGAACGCCGTCATCGCCCGGGTGCCATTGATGCCAATGAGCCAGTCAGCCTCGCTCCGGCAACTGGCGGCGCTGGCCAGCGGCTTCATGTCGTCGTCGCTGCGGAGCCGCTCGAAGCCGGTGCGGATGGCATCCGGTGTCATCGACTGCAGCCAAAGGCGCGAGACGGACTTGCCGGCCGTTTTCCTCGGGTGCTTCGCCTGCGCGTACTGGATGATGTAGCGGAAAATCAACTCGCCCTCGCGCCCGGCGTCGCAGGCGTTGACGAAGCGGTCGACGTCGTCGCGCTTGATGAGGCGCAGCAGCACCCGCAGCCGGGCCTCGCTCTTGGCGATCGGCTCGAGGTCGAAGTGCGACGGGATGTGCGGCAGCTTGTCGAAGGTCCACTTGCCGCGCTTGATCTCCTGTTCGGCCGGCACGATGATCGTCAACAGGTGGCCGACAGCCGAGGAAATCACAAAGTCGGCATTCTCGAAAAAGTCCTTCGACTTGTCCCGCGGCGCCTTGAGCACGCGGGCGATGTCGGTCGCGACCGACGGTTTCTCTGCGATGACGAGTGCTTTTCCCAAGATGCTGTTCGGCGTGCTGCGGTTTCAATTCGCGCCTGGCCAGGCGCGGCCAAGCAGTGCGGCGCGGAAAATGGAGAAAAACCAAAACCAAGTCAAAGCCCAAAAAAATCGGCCAAGTTTGGATGATACGGGCGAAATCGGCTCAGCCGTTGGCCAAGGCGTTGATTTGGTTGGCGGCGAAACCGGCGCCGAAGCCGTTGTCGATGTTCACCACAGTCACGCCGCTGCCGCAGCTGTTGAGCATGCCCAGCAGCGCTGCCACGCCGCCGAAACTGGCCCCGTAGCCGACGCTCGTTGGCACCGCGATCACCGGCCGGCGCACCAGCCCGGCGACCACGCTGGGCAGCGCGCCCTCCATCCCGGCGACGGCGATGACGACGCTGGCCTCGCGCACTGTTGGCATGCTCGCGAGCAGCCGGTGCAGCCCGGCCACGCCGGCGTCGGTTACGCGCGTGACGGTGTTGCCCATGAAGCCCGCCGTGAGCGCTGCCTCGTCGGCGACCGGCAAATCACTCGTTCCGGCGCACAGCACGGCGATGGTGCCGGGGCGTTTGGCCAAGCGCTTGGCCTCGACCGTGATGCACCGGGCGGACTCGTGATGCACGGCATCGGGGAACGCCCCGTGCACGGCGGCGGCATGGTCGGCGTTGGCGCGGGTGATCAGCACGCGCTCCTCCCGCTCCATCACCTTGGCCGCGATGGCGGCGACCTGTTCCGCCGTCTTGCCGGCGCCGAAAATAACCTCGGGAAACCCCTGCCGCAGCGGCCGGTGTGCGTCGACCTGCGCGAAGCCGAGGTCGTCGATTGGCGCGGCGCACAGCCGGCGCAGCACCCCGGCCTCGTCGACCTCGCCGGCCTTGTAGCGTTGCAGCAGTTCGCTGGTTTCCTCCGGTGTCACCTCCGGGGAATTAACACCGGCCGCGCCGCGGCGTCACGCCGGAAACGCGTCCGCCCGGCCGGGGAATCGACCTTGACCGCCTTGGGGCTGGTGACTAGCCTCCGCGCCGTTAAGGGTTGTTGCGCATGGGGCGTGGTGGCTCGTGTTTCCCGATACAACGTAACATTCTCATCCACCGTGGAATTCAAGGACATCAAAAGCATCGTCGACTTGATGAAGAAAAACTCCCTCTCGGAGTTCGAGATGGAGAAGGAGGGATTCAAGATCAAGCTGCGCCGCGCCGCCAGCGAAGGCAAGCCGGAGGAGGTGCAGGTGCAGCATTACCTGCCGCCGGTCACGGGCGCGGCGCCCGCGCCCGCTGCGGCTGAGGTGCCGGCCGCGGCACCGGCACCGGAGAAGCCAACCGATCCGGAGATCAAGTCGCCGATGATTGGCACGTTCTACCGCAAGCCGTCGCCCGAGTCTGAGTCTTACGTCGAGATCGGCGACAGGGTCACGGCCGACACCGTAGTGTGCATCGTCGAGGCAATGAAGGTGATGAACGAGATCAAGGCCGAGATGAGCGGCGTGATCACGGAAATCCTCACCGAGGACAGCCGCCCGGTGGAGTTCGGCCAGCCGCTGTTCCGGGTGCGCCCCGCATGATGGAACGCCGCAGCATGACCGCCAGCCAGGACCTCCCGAATGTTTGAGAAGATATTGGTAGCCAACCGCGGGGAGATCGCCGTCCGGGTCATCCGCGCCTGCAGGGAGTTGAACATCCGCACCGTCGCCGTCTACTCGGAGGCGGACTCGAACTCCATGCACGCCCAGTTGGCGGACGAAGCCATCTGCATTGGCGGCGCGGCCAGTGCGGAGAGTTACCTGCGCATCGACCGCATCATCGGCGCGGCCGAGATCTCCGATGTAGACGCCATTCACCCCGGCTACGGGTTTCTCTCCGAGAACGCCCACTTCGCCGAGGTCTGCGAAAACTGCAACATCCGCTTCATCGGCCCGAGGTCTGCGGCGATGAACGCGCTCGAGGACAAGGCCCTGAGCCGCGAACTGGCCCGCAAGGCAGGCGTACCGGTCCCCCCCGGCTCCGACGGCGTCGTCGAGACCGAGCAGGAGGCGCTCAAGATCGCCAAGAATATCGGCTACCCGGTGATGATCAAGGCCGTGGCCGGCGGCGGCGGACGCGGGATGCGCACCGCCCACAACGATATCTCGATGGTCAAGGGCTACCACACCGCCCGCAGCGAGGCTGAAAAATCGTTCGGCAACAGCGGGGTTTACATCGAGAAATTCATCGAGAACCCGCACCACATCGAGTTCCAGATCCTTGGCGACGCCAAGGGCAACATCATTCATCTCGGCGAGCGCGACTGCTCCATCCAGCGCCGAAACCAGAAGCTCATCGAGGAGACCCCCTCCCCGCTGCTCGATGGCAAACACAGGAAAATCCGCCCGCAGATGGGCAAGGCCGCCATCAAGATCGCGCAGGCGGCCGAATACACCAACGCCGGCACCGTCGAGTTCATCGTCGACGACAAGGGCAAGTTCTACTTCCTCGAGGTCAACAAGCGCATCCAGGTCGAGCACCCGATCACCGAGGAGGTCACCGGCATCGACCTCGTCAAGCAGCAGATCCTCGTTGCCATGGGCGAGCCGCTCAAGCTCTCGCAGAGCGACATCAAGTTTAACGGCCACGCCATCGAGTGCCGCATCAACGCCGAGGATCCGTGGAACGACTTCCGGCCCAGCCCGGGCAAGATCGAGATGTACTACGCCCCGGGCGGGCGCGGCGTGCGCCTCGACAGCCACGCCTACGCCGGCTACACCATCCCGAGCCATTACGACTCGATGATCGCCAAGCTCATCACCTACGGCACCAGCCGGCGCGACGCCATGAACAAGATGAACCGTGCCCTTGACGAGTACATCGTCACCGGCGTCAAGACAACCATCCCGTTCCAGAAGGCCGTCCTGCACGACCCGGAATTCTGCCGCGGCGTCTACTCCACCAACTTCGTCGCGGACCTCCTCGGCGGCGGCCGCCGCGAACTCATCCAGGAGAAGGCGTGATGGCCAAGGGGACAGGGGACAGGGGACAGGGGACAGGGGACAGGGGACAGGGGACAGGGGA
>JACNJE010000099.1:0-29853 GCA_014382705.1 Verrucomicrobiota bacterium
TTGGCGCAGTCGAGAATCTCCGGCGTACTGCGGTAGTTCGTCTCGATCTTGAACACCTGCGTGTTGTCGTGCCGGTCCGGGAACTCGAGCACGTTGCGGTAGTTCGCGCCGCGCCACGAGTAAATGCTCTGCGAGTCGTCGCCGACCGCCATGATGTTGTGGTGCCGCCCGCCGAGCAGGTCGATCAACTCGCACTGCACCTGGTTCGTGTCCTGATATTCATCGACGAGAATAAACTGGAACCGCGCTTGAAACGACTCGCGCACCTCGCTGTGTTCGCGCAGCAGGCGCAGCCACAGGTTGAGCAAGTCGTCAAAATCCATCACGCCGTTGGCGCGCTTGCGCTGGGCATAGGCGGCGTGCGCTTGGCCGATCTCGTCGGTGAGCGTGTCGAAATAGGAGTAGCGCTCCTCCATCACTTGGCCAAGCGGCAGACCGGTGTTGAGCGACATCGACAGGATGTCGCACACCAAGTCCGGCTTGGGGAAGCGCAGCTCCTTCGTGTCGATGCCGGCTTCGTCGATCGCCGCGCTCATCAGCGCCTTGGCGTCGTCGCGGTCCATGATCGTGAACGACTTCGGGTAGCCGATCGCCTCGGCGTGCCGCCGCAACACCCGATGGCCGACCGAGTGAAACGTCCCGCCCCACAGCCCCGCCGTGTCGCCGCCAATCAGGTCCGCGACGCGATCCATCATCTCGCGCGCCGCCTTGTTTGTGAACGTCAGCAGCAGGATGCGGTCGACCGGGATCCCCTGCTCGAGCAGGTACGCCACGCGATAGGTCAGCGTGCGCGTCTTGCCCGCGCCCGCCCCGGCCAGCACCAGTGCCGGCCCCGGCGTGGCCGTGACCGCCGCGAGCTGCTGCGGGTTGAGCTCCGACTCGTAGTCGATGTTCAACTCGACCGGCGCGCGGAACGACTTGAGGGCGTACTCCCTTGGCACCGGCCCATTCAAACGGCCAAGCGCTTGGCCAAGCGAGATAAAACTGGAGACCGCCTGGCCAAGCGGAGAGTCACGGGGCCAGCCCGGTGAACGGCGCCCACGGCAGGTTGCGCGCGACGGCGTAAAGCAACATCCCGGCCACCAGTCCGATGACCAGCCGGACATTCGCGAACAGCGTATGAAACGGCTCCGAAAGTTTTACCGAGCGGATGTACCGCCCAAAGTCGGTCACGCCCATCCCGAGCAGGAACATCACCCCGGGATTGAGCCGCACCGCCTCGAGCAGGTTGCCGTGCGTCAACTGGTGCAGCGCCCGCGACGAGCCGCAGCCGGGACAGGCGTAGCCGGTCGCCAGGTGAAAGGCGCACTTGGGGAAAAACGCCAGCTTCGTTGGATCGAGGAAAAACAGCGCCCCCGCGCCGCCCAGTGCCAGGAGCGGCAATCCTGTGATCAGGACAATCTGCCTTGTGCTGAAATCCGCCATCCCGGTTTCGCCCGTCTATTTGGCGATCAATTCCTCCAGTTTGCCCTTGGCCAAGCCGTCGTCGATGACCGAGGCGGCCAGCTCCCACCCCTCGAGCGCCGAGCCGGTCTTGGCCGCGACGAAGAGCGCGTGGGCAGCGTTGAGCAGCACGGCGTCCCGGCGCGGGCCGCGATCGTCGCCGGAGAGGATTGCGCGAATCGTCGCCGCGTTCTCCCCGGCGTCGCCGCCCTTGAGGTCGTCGAGCGTGGCCGGTTGCAGCGGGAACAGCCCCGGCTCGTCGCGGCTGACGCTGAAGCCGCGATCCTGATAAAACTCGGCGATGGTGTTTTCGCCAAGCGTCGAGAGTTCGTCCATCGCACCGTCGCCCACGCGGCCGTTGACGACCATGCCGCGCCGGATGCCAATCGACTGCAGCACGCGGCCGATCGGCTCGCACAGCTCGCCCGCCGGCACGCCGATGAGCTGCGCGGTCGGCCGGGCTGGGTTGAGCAACGGGCCGAGAAAGTTGAACACCGTGCGCTGCCCCCGCTCGGCGCACAGCTTGCGCGCCGGCATGATGTGCTTGAACGCCGGGTGATAGCCGGGGGCGAAAATGAACGCGAAACCATGATCGCGCAAACTCGCGGCAACCTGCTCCGGCGTGAGGTCGGTCGGGATGCCGAGTGCGGCCAGCACGTCGGCGCTGCCGGACTTGGAGGTGATCGCCCGGTTGCCGTGCTTGGCCACGGTCACGCCGGCCGCCGCAGCGACGATCGCCACGGTGGTGGAGATGTTGAACGTCCCCAGTTTGTCGCCGCCAGTGCCGCAGACATCGAGCATCTCGCGGCCGCGCGTTCTGTCGTCGAGCGGCACCGGCAGCGCCTTTTCGCGCAGCTCACTCGCGAACGCCGCGATCTCCCCCGGTGTCTCGCCCTTGGCCGCGAGCGCCGTCAGGAACTCCGCCTTGGCCCCGGGGGTGACGCTCTCGTCGGTCAAACTGCCGATGGCGTCGCGCACCTGTTCACCGGTCAGTTCCGTGCCGTCGGCCAGTTGCCTCGTCAGGGTGTCCAACATGGCCGGGACGATACGCGCCCCACCGTCGCCGGGTCAAATCGTACCCGTCCCCGATTCCCCGCGCTTGGCCAAGCGCGGATTCCCCGTTGGTTGCGCTTTGGGCGGGGACGTGGGATGCTTGGCCAAGCTTGACGATGGGCAGACAAAAAATTGTGATCCCGGGCGGCGGCGGCTTCATCGGCCGGCATGTCACCCGGCATTTTGCGGCCAAGGGCTGGGATGTCGTGGTGCTGTCCCGGTGGCGGCACGAGCGGCGGGACGGCGTCCGCTTCGTGTGGTGGGACGGTGCCAACCTCGACGCGTGGGCTGACGAACTCGACGGCGCGGCGGCGGTCATCAATCTCGCCGGGCGCACGGTCAACTGCCGGTACGGTAAAAAGAATCGGCGGGAGATTTACGAATCGCGGGAGTTTTCCACCGAGGTGATTGGCGAGGCGATCGCGGAGTGTGCCGCGCCGCCGCCGGTCTGGTTCAACGCCAGCTCGGCGACGGTTTACCGGCACGCGCTCGACCGCGCGATGGACGAGGCCACCGGCGAGATCGACCCGGTCGAGCCGGGCAAACCGCGAAACAAGTGGGAGTTCTCCGTCGATGTGGTCAACCGCTGGGAGCGGGCGCTGTTCAACGCGAACACGCCGGACACGCGCCGCATCGCGATGCGGTTGTCGATGGTGTTTGGCATCGGCGCGGGGGGCGTGTTCGAGGCGTTTCGCAACCTCACGCGGCTCGGGCTCGGCGGCACACAGGGGCCGGGCACGCAATACGTCAGCTGGCTGCACGTGAACGATTTTTTGCGAATGCTCGACTGGTGCCTTGAGCACGGGGAACTCAGCGGGCCGGTCAACATGTGCTCGCCCAACCCGATGCCGAACCGTGACTTCATGCGGGCGCTGCGTGAGGCGTGCGGCGTGAAGCGCGGCCTGCCGGCGTCGGCGTGGATGCTCGCGATCGGCGCGTTCTTCATGCGCACCGAGACGGAGCTGCTGCTGAAAAGCCGCCGGGTGGTGCCGGGGAAACTGCGCTCGTCCGGCTTCAAATTCGATCACCCCACCTGGCCCGAGGCGGCCAAGGAGATCGAGCGTTCCTGGCGCGGCTGAGCGCGGTGATTACTCCTCGTTTGGCACGCCCCGGGTTGTCGCCTGTAGGGCGACTTCTGCGTAGCCGAGGGCAACGCCCTCGGAAAAGTCACCCACAAAAAACAGCTCTGAAAGGGGTGTTCAATCATGAGTTGAAGCCAAACGGTTGAAGTGCCCTGACAGGGCACATCGGGTTCACCGGTTGGTTCCCAAGGGCGTTGCCCTTGGCTACGTAGATACAGGCTTACAGCCTGACGGTTTGGGGGAGCGCACGCGGCTCGCGTGTTTGCCTTGGTGGCCCGCCAAGGCACATCTTGGCGGGCCGCGTTTGTCTCCCGCTTGGCCAAGCGGGCGGTTACTCCTTGGTAATGACCTCGTCGAGGTTGAGAATGAGGCTGGTGATGCCGGTGAGGGCGGCCACCTGCGCGGCGTCCAGTGCCGGATCCGGCTTGGCTTCGCCAACGGAGAGCAGTTCGCTGGCGTCGCCGGGGTGGTCGGCGTAATGCGTTTGCAGCTTGGCCAAGCGCTTGGCCAAGAGTTCAACTTCGGACGGCTTGGCCGGGCGGCCGGTGGCCATCGTCATCGCCTGGCCAAGCCGGTCGGCGTCACTCCCCGGCTGCCGCAGCAGGTGCTCGGCGAAGCAGCGCGCGGCCTCGACGTAGGTGGGGTCGTTGAGCAGGTTGAGCGCCTGCATCGGGGTGTTGGTGCGGCTGGGGCGTACGGTGCAGACCCGCCGCGCCGGGTTGTCGAAGAACATCGCCGGCTTCACCGAGCGCCGCCAGAAGGTGTAGAGGCTGCGCCGGTAAAGCGCCTCGCCGCGGTCGCGCTTGTAGACGATTTTTCCGTAGCTGAAATCGGACCACACGCCGGGCGGCTGGTACGGCTTGACCGGCGGGCCGCCCATGCGATCCCACAGTTTGCCGCTGATCGCCAGCGCCTGGTCGCGGATGGCCTGCGCGGTCATGCGGTGGCGCGATCCCCGGGCGATGAGGCGGTTTTGCGGATCGCGCTCGAGCCACTCCGGCGTCACGGCGGAGGATTGTCGGTACGCTGCGCTGGTGACGATGAGGCGGTGCAGATGCTTCACATTCCAGCCGGACCGGATGAACTCGGTCGCGAGCCAGTCGAGCAGCGCGAGGTGCGCGGGGCGTTCGCCCTGCACGCCGAAATCCTCGGTGGTCTTGACCAGGCCGGTGCCGAAGAAATGCTGCCAGTAACGGTTCACCGTGACGCGGGCGGTGAGCGGGTGCCCGGGATCGGTCAGCCACCGCGCGAGGTCGAGCCGGCTGGCGCGTCCGCGCTTGGCCAAGCCGGGCAGGCTGGCCGGGACGCCCGGCTTGAGCGACTGGTTTTTGTCGGGCCGATCGTAGACTCCCCGGACGAGGAGAAAGGTGTCCCGCGGCTTGGCCATTTCGCGCATGACCATGGTTTTGCCGAACGCGTCGGTGAGTTTCCGGATTGCCGCCCGAGTGGATTCCTCACCGCGCTTGGCCGCGATGAAGTCCGGCATCTGTGACCGGTGATGCCGGGCGAGGGTGTCGCGCTGTCCGGCCAGGCGCTTGGCCGGGGGGGTCTTTAGGATTCGGATCATCTCCTCTGGCAACCCTTCCCGCATTTCGAGTCCGGGCTCCGGCGCAGAGGTCACCGAGACCCGAAAGCGCCCAAGCAGATGCTTCTTTGCGTCGTGCCGGTGGCGGAGGGTCAGGGTAAACCGCGTGCCGTTGCCGGCGGGCCACGTTTCCTTGAGACGAAAGATGGCCTTGCGCGGCGGGTTGTCATCAAACTCCTTATTCCAGATGCCCCAGCCGGTCTGGGGGTTGTCATCAATCGCGCCGTTCACTGGGAGTCCGTCCTGGCTGAACTCCGCCTCGGCCTCCGCGAACAGAAGCGGCTTGAGTGCCCCCGGCCGGTCCTTGGCACTCACGCTGACAGTGAACCGAATGGAGGTCTGCGGGTTGGCGACCTCTTCCAGCGCGCCTGTGTCCGGGCCGACGATTGCCTTGAAGCGGGTGTAGCCGTTGGGCAGACGAAAGAGGATGCGCGACGTGGCGTGGGTGCCGATGCCCCACTTGAGCGGCTGGCCGTCGAGCCGCAGCGGCTGATCCTTCACGTTTTTGTTCTTGAGGACCTTGCGGTAGTCGGTGGTCGCGGAATGCCAGTCGAGGTCGGTCAACTTGAGGGTACCGGCCGGGCCTTCGAGGAGGGGTTCGCCCCAGTCGGCCCAGTCGGAGGAGATGCCGTTGCCGGTGTCGCCGACGTCGAGCACGAGCAGCCCCTTCCCGGTAACGTCGATGTCCAGCCGCTTGGCACCCTTGGTCATCACGCCGCTGTCGAAGCGCGGCTCCAAGTCGCCGAGATCGACCTCGTCGACACCGGGCAGCAACTCGAAACCGGTCAGCACGAAGTTGCCGTCGCGCCCCGGCCCGCCGCCCTTCAGGCTTGGATCCGTCAGCGTCTCGAGCTGCAGGCCGGTGATGCCCCCGAGGTCGGTGCGGAAGGTGAGCTTGTAGTTGTCATGGTCGGGCAGGTTCCCACTGGCCAACACCGAGGCGTCGCTTTGAATCGTCAACTCCGTCCCGTCCGTCGAGCCGGCGGATTCCGGCATGAGCCGCTGCCAGCCATCGAGTCGGCCGGTTTCTGCGATCTCCTTTCGGTAAGGCGCCTCCCATTTTTTTCGGTCGAGGTCGAACCGGGCCAACGGAAGATCGAGCACCGAGCGATGCGCGTCCAACTGGGCCTCGAGTGAGCGCAGTCGATGTGCCTGATCCGGGGTGGGCACCCGGGTGGTGGGCTCCATGTCGCCGCCGCCCTTTTCCGGCACGGCGTTGAAGAAGGCGAACAACTGGTAAAACTCCCGCTGCGAGATGGGGTCGTATTTATGGTCGTGGCAGCGGGCGCAGCCGACCGTCAGGCCGAGCCAGACCGTGCCGGTGGTCTCCACGCGGTCGACGACGTACTCGACCCGCGTCTCGGCGGCGATCGCGCCGCCCTCGCCGTTGAGCATGTGGTTGCGGTTGAAGCCGGTGGCGATGAGCTGGTCGAGCGACGGCTTGGGCAACAGGTCGCCGGCGAGCTGCTCAATCGTGAACCGGTCGAACGGCATGTTGCGGTTCAGCGCATCGACGACCCAGTCGCGCCAATGCCACTGGTTGCGGGTCCGGTCGGCCTGGTAGCCGTTGGTGTCGGCGTAGCGGGCGGCGTCGAGCCAGCCCTGCGCCATCTGTTCGCCGTAGCGCGGCGAGGCCAGCAGCCGGTCGACGAGCCGCTCGTAGGCGCGAGGCTCCGTGTCGGCGGCAAACGCCTCCACCTCGGTGGGCGTGGGCGGCAGGCCGGTGAGGTCGAGCGTGACACGGCGTATGAGCGTGCGCTTGGCCGCGACCGGCGACGGGGCTAGCTGCTCGTCACTGAGCTTGGCCAGGATGAAGGGGTCGATCGCGTTGACCGCCCGCCCTTGGCCAAGCGCTTGGCCAGACGGCAGGGCGGGGCGCTTGGGTGGGATGAAGGCCCAATGCCTCTGCCACTCGGCACCCTGCTCGATCCAGCGCCGGATCAACTCCTTCTCCGCGTCAGTGAGTGAGAGCCCCGAGTCGGCCGGGGGCATGAGGTCGTCCGGGTCACCGGTGATGATGCGCCGGTACGCTTCGCTCCCGCTTGGCTTGCCGGCGACGAACGGGCGCACGCCGTCCTCGTTGCGGAACGCCCCTTCCTCCGTGTCGAGCCGCAGGCCGGCCTTGCGTTGGTTGGCGTCCGGCCCATGGCACGGGTAACAGTTGTTGGAGAGGATCGGGCGGATGTCGCGGTTGAAGTCGATCCTGTTCCCGTCATCCGCAACCGCGGGGGAAAGCAGGCCGGCGAGCAGGGTGGCCAACGTCAGCGTGCGCCGTGCCGGTTGGCTGCTCGTTCGCATCACGGGGTCGCGCTGTTGGTGTTGGTGGTGTCCGGCTTGACCGGGGCGTCCGGCAGGTCGTTGATTTTCAACTCGAGCATCATGCGCGACGGCTGGTACACGGTCTCCGGCAGGTTCTCGATCCAGTTGCCGCTCTCGAGTTGGTCGCGCTTGGCCTCCTGCGCCTCAACCACGGCCCAGACGATGGAGGCGATCAGGATCAGCACGAGCAGCGGCAGCCAGATGCTCCAGTTGACGCGCGTCAGGAACAGGGTGAGTTGATCGACGAACCCCTTCCTGCCCGGGGAGAGGGCGGGATCGCTGGCCAGCGCCCCCGTGCCGCCAAGCTCCTGGTTGAGCTGGACCACCACCGGGGCGGAGTCGAGATGGAGAATCCGGCAGTAGGAGCGGACAAACCCGCGCACGAACACCGGGGCGTCGAACTTGTCGAAATCCCCATCCTCAAGGGCCAGCACATGGTCGGCGCGGATTTTGAGTTCGCCGCCGATGTCCTCGAGCGATTTGCCCTGCTCCTCCCGGGCGGCTCTCAATTGGTCTCCAACGGATGGCATCCTGCCCGTTTTTTAGCGGCAAACCGTCCGCCGCACAATCCCCAAAGTCCGGTTTTCGCCGCCGCTTGGCCAAGCGGGCAGGGGAAGTGGAATTGCGTTTCACGCGCCGGGCCAGCCTGTTATTGTTCGGCCGACGTTGGACTAATTATTTCATGAGCCAAGACCAGATTGCCGTCACCGGATTGATCGTCGTGATGTTCGCGCTGTTTGCGTGGAACCGGTGGCGCTACGACATTGTGGCGGTCATCTCGCTGGTGGCGCTGGTGGCGCTGGACGCAATTCTCGGTGGGGAAGCCTCCCGACTGGTCGAGGAGCCGAAGCGGGTGCTGGAGGGGTTCGGCCATCCGGCGGTGGTGACCGTTGCGGCAGTGCTGATCATCAGCCGCGCGCTGCGCAACTCCGGCGTTGTGGACCAGATCTCGCGCAGCGTGATGCCGTTCACGAAAAACCAGCTGTCGCACATCCTGAGCCTGTCGCTGGTGGTCATGGTGCTGTCCGCCTTTATGAACAACGTCGGCGCGCTTGCGCTCATGCTGCCGGTCGCGCTGAAGACGGCGGTCGACCGCCAGCGCTCGCCCACCATCCTGCTGTTGCCGATGGCGTTTGCCAGCATCCTCGGCGGCATGATGACGATGATCGGGACGCCGCCGAACATCATCATCGCCAGCCTGCGCGCGGAGCTGACCGATGCACCGGCGTTCGGCCTGTTTGCCTTCACGCCAGTCGGCGGCTTGGTGGCGGCCAGTGGCCTGCTGTTCATCGTGCTGCTCGGTTGGCGGCTGATCCCCGCCCAGTCCCACAAGAAACCGGGCATGGAATCGCTGTTTCAAATTGACGACTACATCACCGAGATCAGCGTGCCGTGCGGCTGCGAATGGATCGGCAAAACCGTCGCCGAGGTGGAGAAACTCGTCAGCGAAAAAATGACGCTCTTCGGTTTCATCCGGAAGGATGGCCGTGTGCTGCCCCCCAATCCAGACGGAGTCATCCAGGAGGGCTGTCGGTACGTCGTCAAGGCCGACCCGGTGGAATTGCAGGGATTGATCGAGGAACACGGCCTGCGTCTGTCGAAGGAGATGCGGCATCGCATCGACAACCTGAAAGGCGAACACACCGGCTTCATTGAGGCCATCGTGACCGCCGGCTCGCCGTTGCTGGGGCGCACGCGGACCTACCTCCGGCGCCGCAGCGGAAACACAATGACGCTCATGGCCGTCGCACGCCAAAATAAGCCGATCCGCCAGCAACTCAAGGAGGTCGTTTTCCGCATCGGCGACGTCCTGTTGCTGCACGGCAAAACCCCGGAGATGAATGATACCATCGCCGACCTGAACCTGCTGCCCTTGGCCGAGCGGGAGCTCAAGGTGGGCACCTTCTCGCGGATCGGATTGTCGGTGGCGATTTTTGCCGGAGCCATCGGGTTGAGCATGACCGGTTTCCCGATGACGATCGCATTTCTGGGGGCCGTGCTGGCCTACATCCTTTGCGGGATACTGCCGCTCCGCGACATTTACCGGGAGGTGGAATGGCCGATCATCGTCCTGCTCGGCGCGATGATCCCGGTCAGCCAAGCGTTCCAATCGACGGACTGCACCGGCTTGATCGCCGAGTCGATCCACGGCCTGACCGGCGCGCTGCCGCAGTGGTCGATGATCGCCCTGGTCATGGTCGTGACCATGTGCCTCTCCGACATCATTAACAACGCCGCCACGGCATTCATCATGGCCCCGATCGCCGTCGGCATCGCCGGCACGCTTGGCCTGCAGCCCGACCCGTTTTTGATGGCGGTGGCGGTGGGGGCGTCGTGCGCTTTCCTGACGCCCATCGGCCACCAATGCAACGCGATGATTCTCGGCCCGGGCGGCTACCGGTTCGGCGATTACTGGCGAGTCGGCCTGCCGCTGGAAATCGTCATCGCCACCCTCGGCACCCCGTTGATCCTCCACTTCTGGCCGCTGACTTAAAATTGACCAAGCGCTTGGCCAACGGCAGGTTCACCGCGCGCCGATGGCGTAAAGAACCTCCCGGCGCTCGTCTCCCTTGAACGCGACGCGCAGATAAAGCCGGTCGCCGCTGACGACCGGCGAAGCGTACACCTCGTCGCCAAGCCGGTTGGTGGCGATCGGCTTGAACGCGTCTGGGTTGGCCTCGAAGACAAACGTTTTGCCGTCGAGATTCGTCCCGTAAACCCGGTTCCCCGCCATCACCGGCGAGGTGAAAAACTTGCCGCCGAGCCGCTCCTTCCACTGCTGTTTCCCCGTCGCCGCGTTCCAGCAAATCGCGAACCCGTCATCCATCGTTACGTAAAGGTACCCGTCGCGGATCAGCATCGACGGCACGTAAACGCGGGAACGGTTTTGCCACACGATTTTGCCGGAGCCGTCGGCCACGATCGCCGCCGTGTGGTTCTTCGGCCAGCCGCCGCTCACGAAAATGTGTGTGCCGTCGGTGACCAGCGTCGAGACGCACTCCTCGGTCGAGCCGGGCACTTCCCACAGTTTTTTGCCGGTCAACGGATCGAGGCTGGTGATCAACTCGCAGCCGCAAAACACCATCTGCAGCCGCCCCGCCGCCTCGACGACCACCGGCGTGGTGTAGTTGGGCAGGTTGGGGCGCTCCCGCCGCCACAGTTCGCGCCCCGTTTTTTTGTCCAGCCCGACGATCGCCCCGCCGATCTTCGTGTCGGCCTTCACGACGACGATGTTGCGGTACACCATCGGCGAGCTGCCGTACCCCTGATGCACCTTGTAGTTGCCGACCGGTTTCTGCCAGAGAACCTTGCCGTCGAGGCTCAGTGCCGAGGCGAACGCCCGGTTGCCGATCACGAAATTGACGTACAGCCGCTCGCCGTCATGCACCACCACCGTGCCCGCGTGTGAGGCGTGCTTATTCAGCCCGATCGCGAACTGCCCCTCGTGCACCTTGGTTTGCCAAGCGACCTTGCCGTCCGCCTTGTCGAGGCAAAGCACGGCTTGAAACATCTCCTCCTCATCCGCCGTGGCGAGATAAATCCGGTTGCCCACCACCGTCGGCGTGCCGTGGCCCCGGCCCGGGATCGGGGTTTTCCAAGCGACATTTTTCGTCTCGCTCCACTCCGTCGGCAGCCCGTCGACAAGCGGCGCTTGGCCGTCGGAGGTGGGGCCGCGCCAGTTCGGCCAATCGGTGGGAGCAAACTTGGTTTCAGCAGCCAAGCCATTGGCCAAGCCGATGAACAAAAAAACAAAAACGAGTCTGTGCATGATGAACTGAATGAACGGCCCGACAGCGTCGCCGAATCACCCAGTCGGTGCAAGGCGAATCCAGCGGGTGGCTTGGGCGACGCTCCATTGGTATTTGCGGGCGTGCTCGCGGATGAGGAACGGGAGGTTCCATTCGCCGTCCAGCGTGAAGGCGGGCGCGAGAATCTCGCAGAGGGTGTCGAGCGTTTGCACTTGGCCAAGCGCTTGGCTGCCGCCGAGCCATTCGGTTTTTGGCGTGTACTCCTCGAGCCAAGTGCACGGGGTGGCGATGATGAGTTGGCCGCCGGCGGCGACGAGGCCGGGTAGTTGCTCGAGGCATTTGGCCGGGCACGGCAGGCGGTCGAGGAGGTTGGCCATCAGCACGACGTCGAATTGGCCAAGGCCGTCCCGCAGAAACGTGGCGTCGCCCTGCTCGAAACGGACGCGTTCGCGGTCGATGCCGTCTGGCACCTCGGCGGTGGCCGCTTGGCCAAGCTCGCCCTCGACGGCAAACGAGTAGTCTAGCCGGCCGTCGCGCTGCAGCAGCCCGGCGGCGTCGATGAAGTTTTCCGACAGGTCAATGCCGATCGCCTCGGCGCAATGCCGGGCGAGTTCAAACGTCGAGCGACCGACGGCGCAGCCGAGGTCGAGCGCGCGAGCCTCGTCGCCGAGCCGGTCAACGGCGACGCATTCGCTGACACAACGGGCAGGGTAGCCGAGTGCATCGCTTGGCCCGAACTCCCACGGCAACACCTCCTCCGGTTTGCCGTAGTGGAACAGCAGGTACTCGGAGAGTGCCTTGGAGGTCTCGTAAAACCCCTCAGCCATGCGTTATTTGTCCGCCTTTTTGATCGGGGCGTCCTCCCGCTTGACGGCCCAGAGCAGCCCGCGCGCGACAAAGTCGAGGTAGCGCGGGTCGGCGACGGTGAAGTTGTTGTGGCCAAGCGATGTGCTGAAGACGCGGGTGCCGTGGTAGACATTTGTCCACGCGACAACCGCCTTGCTTTTGCCCTGCGTGCCGCGCGCGACGACCTTCGTGCCGGGGAACACCTGCACGTTGTTGTAAAGTTCCTCGTTGCCGGTCGTCCAGTCGTTGATGCCCTTGGTGATGAACGGCACGTTGTGCTCGAACGCGATCGCGATCGGCTTTTTCGGGCCGTGGCCGGTGGACTGCAGGCCGATGTATTCGTACCACTTCGCGTTGGCCGCGCCGGGCTTGACCGGTTTGCGGAAGTTGCCGAAACGGTACGAGTGCATGGCGCAGTGGAGGTTCACGGCGGGGATGCCGTTGCGGTGCGGCGCGAGCACGCCGGCGATGACCTTCGGGTCGGTCTGGGCGGCGGCGCATTCGTCGTGGATCACCACGTCGTAGCCATTGGCGTAGTTGGCGTTGCCGTAGATGGCCAGCGGCGGGTTGGTGCTTTTGTCCGGCGAGTGTGCGTGATCGACGACGATATTGAGCCGTGCTTCCAGTCCCGACTTGAGCAGATCCTTTTGCGTGGCGTAATCGTGGCAGCAACCGCCGGTGATCAGCAGGGCGCGCAGCGGTTTTTTGTCCGCAGCGGTAAGTTCCCCGGCGGAGAAGCCGGCCAACGTGAGAATGCAAATGAGTAAACGCATGACGTGTGCGGCGGAGAGTAAGCGGCTTACGGCGAAAGTAAACCCATCTCAACCGAGTGCCCGGAGGAGGTGTTCGGCCGGCTGGTAGTTTTCGAGGACGACGGTCGACTCGCCATCGCGGTGCATCCGCACTTGGGCGACCGTGATGTCGGGGGTTTTGCTCGGCGAAAAAAGGATGTCGTCGTGCGTGGCGTTTTGGGCTTGGGCAAATTTATCCGGTGTCAGGTCGCCGCCGAGGTGGTCGCTGCGGCCGGTGGCGACGTGCATCGTGCCGAGGATTTTTTCATCCTGAATATCGCGGCCGGACACCGGCAACACCTGCGTGCCGAAGCCCAACTCGCCGAGTTCGCCGGTGACCGGGTCGTCGGTCAGCTTGGCGTTGTGCGCGTCGATGACCGTCTGGTCGCCACGGATCAGCGTGGCACGCGTGACGCGGCCGCCGGAGACCTGCTGCAGGCCAAGCGTGCCGTCGGCGTACTGCATCGGGAACGCGCCTTCGCCGCCGGTCGGCACGAAGTACACCTCGCCGGCGGGGAGGTTGGCGACGTCCGGTTCGTCGGCGAGACAGATGCCGTGGCTCTTCTGCGCTTCCTGCCGGCCGCAGTCGAGACGGAGCGTGTGCGTGTCGTCGCCAAGCGTAAACTCAATCTCGAAATAGTCGGCGCGGGTCAGCGCGAGGCGCAGTTTCTCGGCGTCGCGGCTGACCTCGTTGTAATCCACAGCGAGGCCGCTGCGGAGGATGACGTCGTTCACACCGTGCAGCGTCGCCCCGCGAAAGCCGTGGCGCTTGGCCAAGGCGGTCAGCGGCGCGGTGGCGGAGTGGGTTGAGATGCAGAGGATGATGTCGTGGCTGGGATAGACATCCCGCTCGAGGCTCAACTCGCGGCCGTCCGGTGCGACGGCGCGATCCGGCAGGTCGAGATTGCTGCCGCCGGTCTCCTCGTAGGCGAAGAATCCGCCGCCGGTCAGGCCAAGCCCGGCCATCACGCCGCCGTGCAGTGCGTCGTAAAACGAATCCCGCGCGTGGCGCTGGATGGAGAATCGCTCGTCGCCGAGGAACGCCCAGCCCTTGGCCATGCCGGGATCGGGCAGGTCGATTAGGACGCAGATGCGTTCGCCCGGCTTGGGGCGGAACGTGTTTCGCAATAGGCGGGTGAGGTTAAACGGGGGATATTCCGGTTGATTCATGACGGGGCCGCGCCCAGCCCGGGCCGGCGCAGGGCAGACAGACAACGGCAATTGAGCCAAAAAATTAAGCCAAAAATCGCTTGGCCAAGCGGGTCGAAGGCGGGTAGGTTGCCCACCCGGCAGGTTGCCGGTTGAAAAATGTTCTGGGGTGTACTCATAGGATTTTTGGCTGCGGGAGTGTTTGGCTACTCCTTGTTGTTCGATGCTGATGCAGGTTTTCTGGCGGAAACCTACACGGAGATGGGCATCGGCATCGGCATCGGGATCGCAACTGGCACGGTCATATTTCTCATCGGGGCCGGTGTGGTCTCCACCATGGACTACATTCGGAAGCGCAAGGCTTCCTGATTTACCGCGCTTGGCATGAGCGCGTCCCCCCCAACCGTCCGCAGCCTTTATGTGCATGTGCCGTTCTGTGCGGCCAAGTGCGACTACTGCGCCTTCTACTCCGAGCCGTCCGGTGACGGCCAAATGAACCGCTACGTTGAGGCACTGATCCGCGAGATGGAGCTGGTCGCCCCGTCGGTTAAACCGCGCACGGTCTTCTTTGGCGGCGGCACGCCGTCGCTGTTGAGTCTGGAGCAATGGCGGCGCGTCCTCGAGGCGATGGAGCGATTCGACCTGCTCGGCGCTGACGAATGGACGGTCGAGTGCAACCCCGCCACCGTCTCGACAGAGAAGGCCAGGCTCCTTCGCGACCACGGCGTCAATCGCATCTCGATGGGCGTGCAGTCGCTCGACGAGGGGCTGCTCGACCGGCTCGGTCGCATTCACTCGCGCGGGATGGTGTTCAAGTCGTACGACCGGCTGCGCGCCGCCGGGTTCGACAACATCAACCTCGACCTCATGTTCGCCATCCCCGGCCAGACGATGAAAATTTGGAAGGCCACCATGGCCGAGGCCATCGCGATGGGCAGCGAACACCTCTCCTGCTACGAGGTGATCTACGAGGAGGACACCCCGCTCTACGAGCAGTTGCAGGCCGGCGAATTTGACGTCGACGACGAGTTGGCCTGCGCGATGTACGATACGTTGACCGACACCGCCGCTGCCGCCGGCTTCGCGCAGTACGAGGTGGCCAACTTCGCGCGGCACGACGGCGTGCCCGATGCCGAATTGCCGTCGCGCGCTTCCCAGCACAACATCAACTACTGGCGCGCCGGCGCGTGCCAGGCGCTCGGGCCAAGCGCAACCGGTTACGTTGATGGCCGCCGCATCCGCAACATCGCCAACACCGAGCGCTACTGCGAACAACTTGCTCTTGGCCAACGGGCGCACGAGTCAGTCGAGCAACTTTCGCCGTTGGCCAGCGCCGGCGAGACGGCGGCGTTCGGCCTGCGGATGAACGCCGGCTGGCCGTTCCGGTTGTTCGAGCAAACCACCGGCCACGATCTGCGAACCGGGTGGGCAGGGGACATGCAGCGCGCAGTCGACTCCGGCTGGGGCGTCCGCAGCGACGAGCGGTTCCACCTCACGCGACCGGGGATGCGCTTCGCCGACACCGTCGCCGAATGGTTCATTCGGCCGGAGCCGTGACGGTGTGATATTGCCCGTGCGGCGGGGTGTCGAGGCGCGTGGTTTGGCCGTTTGGCCACTGAATCTCGACTAATGCCACCGCCGCTTGGCCGAGGCCGAAGTGGGCAATCGGTGCCTGTTGCGAGCGGTACGAGTCGCCGTTGACGATGTAGCGCCACTGGTCGCGCCCGCCGGCCCGGAGGCGCACCTTGGTTCCATTGAGCGACGGGCAGGCGGCGCTGCGGGCCAGGCGGAAGCCGACCCAGCGGTTGTCGCTTGGCCAAAGGTTCCGCGCCATCAGCAATCCCTGCGACCCCGGCTCCGGCCAGACGGAAAAGTGGGTGAAAAACAGGTCAAGCCGCCCGTCTCCGTCGATGTCGCCGCTGGCGACGTTGCGCGAGTCGATTGCGTGTGAGGCGTTCATCAAAAAAGCCACGTTGTCGAGTGATCGGTTTTCGCGATTGAGCAACAGCCGGTTTTTTTCGTAGCCGCCGTACGAGTAACCGGCACCGTACAGGCGGCTGGAAGTGCCCTGGATGTAAACCTCCATCGCCGGGTTCGGCTCGGAGTTGCCGTGGTAAATGTCGTGGCACCAAAACTGCCGCTCGTAATCCTTCACCGAGTCGCGGCTCTTGTGGCCGTTGGCGATGAAGAGATCGGTGTCGCCGTCGTTGTCCACGTCGAACGACGTCGCTCCCCACGACCAGCCGGTGTTGGCCACGCGATCGCCCATCGGCCGTTGCACAAATTTTTCCCCGCCGCCAAAGTAAAGCCGGTTGCCGAATGTGAGGTCGCCCAGCCGCTCGGTGTAATGCCGGTGCGTCGGTGCCGACAGTTTCATCGACAACAACCGCTCGGCGGTCCACGAGTTCATCCCGATCATCATCAAATCCATTTTGCCGTCGGCGTCGTAGTCGGCGAAGTTGTGCGCCATGCCGAAGCCGTACCGGTTCCCGACAAGCCGGTCGGTCGCGTCTGTGAATTTTCCCGAGCCGTCGTTGAGGTGAAGATCGACTCCGGCGAAGTCGCTGACGACGACCAGGTCCAAGTCGCGGTCGTCATCAACGTCGGCAAACGATGCGCTGTACGAGCGGCGATGGCGCTTGGCCGCAAGCCCGGCGGCGGCGGTGTTGTCGGTCAAATTGCCAGTGCCGTCGTTGAGCAACAGATAGCCGGGGAAGCCGTCGTTCGCGTCGTAAATCGGCGTCGGCATTTGGCCCTTCACGTACGGCAATTTGTACTGGGAGAGCCACAGGTCGGCGTCGCCGTCACCGTCGATGTCGCCGGTGGTCAGCACCATCGGGTCGAGCACTTTTTCCGGTGCCCCCCAAGCAAGCCGCGCCTTGCCTGGAAACCTCCCATCCTGCTGGCCTTCAATGAGATAAATGCCATCATGCCCACAGGCGACCACGTCCACCGCGCCGTCCCCGGACAAATCTTCGAGCGTGACGTTGAACACGGTTTCGCTGAATTGCGGGCAGAGCGGTTCCGGCTTGAATCGCCCCTCGCCGAGGTTGCGGTAGATTCGGTTTTTGCAGCCCAAAATCACCTCGACCCGACCGTCGCCGTTGAAGTCGTGCAGGATGAGCGGGTCGATGAAAATGTTGTCGTCATTGGGAGGGATGTCCTGCCGGCTGGCCGGATTGATCGCGGGCGCTCCAGCGCGCTCGAGCCACTCGAGCCCGGTCAGGTCGATGCGGTCCGGCTGGGGCAGCCTCTCCGGCGTGAGTGCCGCCGGCTGCCACTGCACCGTGATGTCGCCACGCAGAATGCCGCGCTTGGCCAAGCGGCTGTTGGCGACGTGCAGCGAAAGCCAAAAGACCGACGTCGGCCCGTCACCGGCCCGAGGATCGAAACGGCGATGCCGCCACTCGCTCTGTTCGAGTTGCCAGCCGTCGGTCTTCCATCGGCCCAGCGCCTGGGCAAACTGGTCGGCGGTCCAAGCCGGCCCGCCCTTGGCCAAGCGGACGCGGCGGATGCCCGACTCCCACTCCTCGACCGGCTGTGCCTGGCCAAGCTGCATCGTGCGAAACGGCATGCTGCCGAGCAGTTGAAACGGGTCGGCGCCGGCGCGGAGGCTGTCCCAGATTTGAACCGCCACCTCGCCGTACTGGCGCGCGGTCATCTCGTCCGCCCATACGGTGGTGTCCCAATGGCGGTGCTTGGCCTCGATGGCGGCGACCTGTTGCATCACCTGCTCGTCGACAAGGCCGCCCGTCTGGCTTGGCTTGGGCGCGGGGGAGGGCGGCGGCTTGCGCGGGTTCAGTAGCACCGCCACCGCGCCGACGAGCAGCACGGCAAGCACCAGCGCAAACACTCTGCCGGGGCGGAACAGCACGCCGGGATTGTCGGCACATCCGCCCCTTTTTCAACGGAAATAAACGGCCTGCGGCTTTCGCTCCCTTGACACTCGGCTTGCCTCTGCGATGATGCCGCGCCTTTTTTATGGCCGGAACCCATACAAACGATCGGATGGAAAAAATCGTGTCGCTCTGCCGGCGGCGCGGGTTTATTTTCCAGTCCTCGGAGATTTACGGCGGACTCAACGGGTTGTGGGACTACGGCCCGCTCGGGGTCGCGCTCAAGCGCAACATCAAAGAAGCGTGGTGGCGCGACATGGTCACCGCACACAACGAGCGCGTGCAGCCGGAGGGCGCGCCGAAACCGTTTCAGATGACCGGCATCGAGTCGTCGATCATCATGCACCCGCGCGTCTGGAAGACGTCCGGCCATTACGACCTGTTCAGCGACATGATGGTCGATTGCCGCGAGACCAAACGCCGCTATCGCCACGACCACATCAAGGGCGCTTGGGTGGAGCATGATGGCCAAAAGGCGTTCATCAGTTGCATCACCGACGGCGACGCAACAGAGGAGATCACCCGGCGCGCGCTGCAGTATTTCAAGCTCAAGGCGAAGTACGCCGACAAGCTGACTTGGCACGGCGAAGTCACCGACCTGACGACGTTCAGCGAGACCGGCCAAGTGCTCGCGCCGGACGCGAAGGAACTTGGCACGCTGACCGAGCCGCGTGAGTTCAACCTGATGTTCGAGACACACATCGGCGCGATGCGCAGCGACGACAGCACGGCGTTCCTCCGGCCGGAAACGGCGCAGGGGATGTTCGTGAACTTCCGCAACGTGGTGGACAGCAGCCGAATGAAAGTGCCGTTCGGCATCGCGCAGCAGGGCAAGAGTTTCCGCAACGAGATCACGCCTCGCAATTTCACCTTCCGCACGCGAGAGTTCGAGCAGATGGAGATGGAGTTCTTCTGCCACCCGAGCGAGTCGCGCGACTGGTATCAATTCTGGCGCGACCGCCGTTTCCAGTGGTACGTCGATCTCGGCATCGACAAAGAGCGGCTCATTCTGCGCGACCATGAGCAGGACGAACTTTCCCATTACTCGGTCGGCACCGCAGACGTCGAGTACGCCTTCCCGTTCTGCGAAGAGGGGGAGTACGGCGAGTTGGAGGGCATCGCCCATCGCGGCGACTTCGACCTGCGCTCGCACATGGAGGGCAAACTCGTCCGCGAAGGCGATGAACTCGTTGTCGAGCAGGGCGAGGACGGCAAGCCGAAATATCCCGGCAGCGGCAAGGATCTCACCTACCACGACGAGGAGGCCAAGGAGCGGTTTGTGCCGCATGTCATCGAGCCAGCCGCCGGCGCCGACCGCACCGTGCTGGCGTTCATCTGCGACGCCTACGACGAAGAGGAGATCACCAACGAAAAAGGCAAGACTGAGGCGCGTGTGGTGATGCGGTTTCACCCGCGCATCGCGCCGGTCAAGGTGGGTGTTTTCCCGTTGCTTAAAAACAAGCCGGAACTGGTGGCCAAGGCGATGGAGGTTCGCGCCCTGCTTCAGCCGTACATGACCGTTTTTTACGATGAAACCGGCGCAATTGGCCGGCGCTACCGCCGTCAGGACGAGGTCGGCACGCCATTCGGTGTAACGATTGATTTCGGCACGATCGGCGAAAACGGCGAGGAGACCAAGGACACCGTCACCCTCCGCGAACGGGACAGCATGGAGCAGCGCCGGGTAAAAATCGAAGACCTCCCCGGCCTCCTGCTAAAGGAAATCATGTAATCCCAGCGCTTGGCCAAGCGGGGGTTGGGCGAATCTGTTCTTGATTCTGTGGGAGCGCATTGGTATCCCTGCGTCCGCCTTTTCGTGCGAGCGGTTCAACTATAATGGCCAACGGACAAGCTTCCCTTTCAGAAACCGGTTTTGGAAAAACCATGCGGCGCGATGCATGGTGGGTGCAGCCGCTGCTCACCTTTTTTGGCCTGTCGGTGTTCATCGTGTACTCCACCTGGCGGGCGTTTCATGGGCTGCATTTTCTGGCGGTGGAGGGAGGAACCAACTACCTCTCGCCATTTTTTTCACCGATCGTTTACTTCCATGATCTATCCACGCTGTCGGCCGAATTAAAAAGTGCCCTGGAAGCCCATGCCTGGCTGGGAACCATGCCGGGCTGGATGCCGCATTGGGTGTCGCCGGCATTTTTCATCCTGTGGGCACCGGCGGGGTTCCGGTTCACCTGTTATTACTATCGGGGCGCCTACTACAAGGCGTTCTGGGCCGACCCCATCAACTGCTCGGTCAGTGAGCCCCGGGACAGTTACCGTGGCGAACACAAGTTCCCCCTCATTTTCCAGAACATCCACCGGTATTTCTTCTATGTGGCGGCGGCGTTCATCTTCATTCTGGGCTACGATGCATGGCAGGGAATGTGGTTTGTCACGGATGGCGGCGAAAGGGAGTTTGGCCTCGGCGTCGGCAGCCTCGTGCTGTGGGGCAACGTGATTTTACTGGGTGGATACACGTTCGGCTGCCACTCGTTCCGGCACCT
Organism: Verrucomicrobiota bacterium; assembly: GCA_014382705.1. GTDB lineage: Bacteria > Verrucomicrobiota > Verrucomicrobiia > Limisphaerales > UBA1096 > UBA1096. The sequence goes on from JACNJE010000099.1 coordinate 20,412, forward strand.
GATCGGTGGCGGAATCAACAAGCTCTCCAAGGCGCCGTTGCGTTCCAAGTGCTACGAATGTGTCGGTTGCCTGAACTCCAAGCACATGATTTGGGCATGGTGCAGCTTGGTTTGGGTGGGGTTCACCGATTTATACGTGTGGATGTGCGCCAGCGGGACGTGGGCTGATATTCGGATTTTTTAAATGGGAGATTTTCAAACACACGAGCATGATGTCTTGGTGATTGGTGCCGGCGGCGCAGGCTTGCGCGCAGCCATCGAGGCTGCGGCTGTTGAAGGCTGTTCGGTGGGATTGGTTTGTAAAAGCCTGCTCGGAAAGGCGCACACGGTGATGGCCGAGGGCGGCATGGCGGCGGCGATGGCGAACGTGGATGAGCGCGACGGGTGGGAGACGCATTTCGCCGACACGATGCGCGGCGGCCAGTATTTGAACAACCCGACGATGGCGGAGCTGCACGCGAAGGAGGCACCGGAGCGGGTGCACGAGCTGGAGGCTTGGGGGGCGTTGTTTGACCGCACGAAGGACGGGCGGATTTTGCAGCGGAATTTTGGCGGGCACGCGTATCCGCGGCTGGCGCACGTGGGCGACCGCACGGGGCTGGAGATGATTCGGACGCTGCAGGATCACGGCGTTCACCAAGGCATTGAGGTGTACATGGAGTGTACGATCATCGAGCTGCTGAAGGATGGCGACCGCGTGGTGGGGGCGTTTGGGTACGACCGCGAGCGCGGACGGTTCCGGCTGTTCAAGGCGAAGGCAATCGTACTGGCGACGGGCGGCATTGGGCGCGCGTACAAGGTGACGAGCAACAGTTGGGAGTACACGGGCGACGGGCATTCGCTGGCGTACCACGCGGGGGCGGATTTGCTCGACATGGAGTTCATCCAGTTTCATCCCACCGGCATGGTGTGGCCGCCGAGCGTGCGGGGCATCCTGGTGACCGAGGGTGTCCGAGGCGAGGGCGGCATCCTGACCAACAGCGAGGGCAAGCGGTTCATGTTTGATGACATCCCGGAGCTGTACAAGGGATCCACGGCCGACTCTCCGGAGGAGGGTTGGCAGTACGTGACGGGTGACAAGGAGGCGCGCCGGCCACCGGAACTGCTGACGCGCGACCACGTGGCGCGGTGTATTTTGAAGGAAGTGCGCGAAGGGCGAGGCAGTCCGCACGGCGGGGCGTTCCTCGACATCGCGTGGATCAAGGAAAAGATTTCGAACAGCGAGGAGCACATCAAAAAGAAGCTGCCGAGCATGTATCACCAGTTCAAGCAACTGGCCAATCTCGACATCACGAAGGAGCCGATGGAGGTCGGGCCGACCACGCATTACGTGATGGGTGGCGTGCGCGTGGACGCGGAAACGCAGATGAGCACGGTGCCCGGATTATTCGCCGCGGGCGAAGTGGCGGCGGGGCTGCACGGCGCGAATCGACTCGGCGGCAATTCGTTGAGTGACCTTTTGGTTTTTGGCAAACGCGCCGGTGGATTCGCGGCCAAGTACGCGCAGGAACACGGCGGCGGCAAGATTGACGATGCCGAGGTGGACGCCATCGCCAAGGCCGCGCTGGAGCCGCTGGAGCGCGACGGAGACGGCGAAAATCCGTATGAAATTCAGCGCGAACTGCAGGAAATGATGCAGGACAAGGTGGGCATCATCCGCGAGGACGGCCTGATGAAGGAAGCCATCGACGAGATTGCTGCGCTCACCGAGCGGGCGCCCAAGGCGGCGGCCCCGGGCAACCGCGAGTACAACCCCGGCTGGCACACGGCGCTCGACTTGAAGTGCCTGTTGACTGTCAGCGAGGCGTCGGCGCGGGCGGCTTTACTGCGGCAGGAGAGTCGTGGCGCGCAGACACGCAACGATTTTCCGGACAAGGATCCCGACGACTGGGGCAATCACAACCTGCTGTTGCGCAAGGCGGCGGACGGCTCCATGGAGGTCGAGAAAGTCCCGGTGGTGCCGCAGACCGACGCGCAGAAAAAAATCATCGAGGCAAACCAGTAATGGCGAAGGTCGATTTCAAGATTTGGCGGGGCGATGCGGACGGCGGGGCGTACGAGGATTTTTCCACTGACGTGACCGAGGGCATGGTGGTGCTGGACAGCGTGCATCAAATCCAGGCTGAGAGCGCCAACGACCTTGCCTGCCGCTGGAACTGCAAGGCTGGCAAATGCGGCTCATGCAGCGCCGAGGTGAATGGCCACCCGCGGTTGATGTGCATGACGCGCATGGACGAAGTGCTGGCGGAAACGCCCGAGGGCGAGCCGGTGACCATTCAGCCCATCAGGGCCTTTAAACCGGTGAAGGATCTCGTGACCGATGTATCGTGGAACTACGAGGTCAAAAAGAAAATCAAGCCGTTCAAGCCGCGCCAACCGGATGCCGAGGACGGCACCTGGCGCATGGCACAGGAGGATGTCGACCGCGTGCAGGAATTTCGCAAGTGCATCGAGTGCTACCTTTGCCAGGACGTCTGCCACGTGCTTCGTGAGCACGACCTGCACGACGAGTTCATCGGCCCGCGCTTTCTTGTCTACACCGCTGCGCTCGAGATGCATCCGCTCGACACCGAGGACCGCACCACCGAGTTGAAGAACGCCCACGGCATCGGCTACTGCAACATCACCAAATGCTGCACCAAGGTTTGCCCCGAGCACATCACGATCACTGACAACGCCATCATTCCGCTGAAGGAACGTGTCGTTGACAAGCATTACGATCCGCTGGGCAAGGTCTGGCGCTGGGTTCACGGCAACGAGGAGTCGGCAGCCGAACAGGATTAGTCCGCTTGGCCAAGCGGGCGATAAACCCTGCTTAAATCCTCCCGGCACGATACAGTGCCGCCCGAAATGAGCCGGGTGAACTTCAAGACCCCCTTTTTGTTCCTCGCCGCCGGGCTGGCGCTTGGCGGTTGCCAAACCCTCCCGACCCAGCCGGTTCGCCCGGAGGCCGTCTTTCATCCGGCCAAGCTCGAGGCGATGGATGCCGTCATCGAGCGTGCCATCGCCGCCGGCAAGGCACCCGGCGCAGTCGTGCGGCTTGAGCATGGTGGGGCAGTCTATCAGAAAACATACGGGGCCAAGGCAGTCGAGCCCGAGTCGCTGCCGATGACCAGCGACACGATTTTTGACGGCGCATCGCTGACCAAGGTCATCGCCACCACGCCGGCCATCATGCTGCTCGCCGAGCGTGGCCAACTCCGGCTCGACGACAAGGTGAGCCGCTGGATTCCCGGCTTCGAGGCGCACGGCAAAGGGGCTGTGAGCATCCGGCATCTGCTCACTCACACTTCGGGACTGCGCCCCGGCCTCTCGGCCACGCCGCCGTGGAGCGGTGTGCCCAAGGCGATCGACTTGGCCAAGGCCGAGCGGTTGAACACGCAGCCCGACACCCAGTTTCGCTACAGCGACATCAACTTCATCCTGCTTGGCGAGATCGTCCGCTTGGCCTCCGGGCAGCGGCTCGACGCGTTTGTCGCCGCTGAGATCTATCGTCCGCTTGGCATGAGCGACACCGGATTCCTGCAGCCTTTGGCCAAGCGCAATCGCATTGCGCCGACCGAGCGGGTGGACGGCAAAATCCTGCACGGCATCGTCCACGACCCGACCTCGCGGCGCATGGGGGGCGTCGCCGGTCACGCCGGGTTGTTCAGCACCGCCGCCGACCTGTCGCGCTTTGCCCACATGATGCTCAACGGCGGCCAACTCAACGGCCGGCGCATTCTTAAAAAAGAGACTGTCGAGTTGATGACCTCGGTGCACACGCCCAAAGGCATGAAGGCCAAGCGCGGCCTCGGCTGGGACATCGACTCGCCGTATTCAAGCCCGCGCGGCAACCATTTTGAGGTCGGCGGCTACGGGCACACCGGCTGGACCGGCGGCTCGCTCTGGGTCGATCCGGCCACCCGCACCATCGTGATTCTCATGAGCAGCCGCACGCATCCCGACGGCTCCGGCAACGTCATCGCCCTGCGCCGCGAAGTCGCCACGCTGACCGCCGAGGCGCTACGCGGTTTTTCTTTTGGCGACGCGCCGGGCGTGCTCAACGGCGCTGACATATTACGGCAGCGCAAAAACATTTTGCCCAAGGGCGCGAAGGTCGGCCTCATCACCAACCACACCGGCCACGACCGGCAACGCCGTTCGACACTCGACTTTTTGCGGACCTCGAACGAGGTCGAATTGGCGGCATTGTTCAGCCCCGAGCACGGTTTGCATGGCCAACTCGATGAGAAAGTCGGCGACGCCACCGACGCGAACTCCGGCCTGAAAATCTTCAGCCTCTACGGCGAAACCCGCAAGCCGACGCCAGCGCAACTCGCCGGACTCGATGCGCTGGTATTCGATATTCAAGACATCGGCTGCCGGTTTTACACCTACATCTCGACGATGGGCTTGGCGATGGAGGCTGCCGCTGAGGCCGGGATGAAATTCATCGTGCTCGACCGCGTGAACCCGATCGGCGGCACCGCCGTCGCCGGCCCGGTTCGGCTCGGGCCAAGCCAGTTCATCGCGTACCACGACATCCCGGTGCAGCACGGCATGACCGCCGGCGAGCTGGCGCGGATGATCAACGCAGAGCGCGGCCTCGGCACCGAGTTGCAGATCGTGAAAATCGAGGGTTGGAAACGCGGCCAACTCTTTGACACCACCGGCCAGCCGTGGACAAATCCATCGCCCAACATGCGCAACCTCACCCAGGCGATGCTCTATCCCGGCATCGGGTTGCTGGAGACCGCGATGTCCGTCGGCCGCGGCACCGACACACCGTTCGAGGTGATTGGCGCGCCGTACATCGACGACGTACGCTTGGCCAAGCGGCTTAACGCGCTGGGCCAACCGGGCGTCCGGTTCGTCCCGATCCGCTTTACGCCCAACGACAGCATGCACAAGGAGGAGTCGTGCGGTGGGGTGAACATCATCGTCACCGACCGGCACAGACTCCGCGCCGTCCTGCTGGGCATCGACATCGCCCGAGTGCTGCATAGGTTGTACCCGAACGATTTCCCGTTGGCCAAGGTCGGTCGCCTCCTCTGCCACCCGCCAACAATCGACGCGCTTGGCCAAGGCAAATCAGTCGCTCAGATCGAGGCTCTCTGGAATCCCGTTTTAGACAAGTTCACCCCCCGCCGCGCCAAGCATCTCCTGTACGAGTAGAGGCCGATTTCAAGTATACTTGGAAATATACTTGTCTTATCCCGGTGTGCTGGACAGATTCTCCTGCGTGGGACAGTTGACGATCTATCTCGACGAGAAAACGCAGAAAAAAGCCCGGCGCGCGGCCAAGCGGGAGGGTAAGTCGCTCTCTGGCTGGGCACGCGAACGCCTCGGAAAAGCAGCCGATGAGGGGCAAAACTGGCCAAGCGGTTACTTCGACTTGATGGGCTGCCTCGGCGATTCCGGGCTCGAGGCTCCGCCGGAACTTTCGCACGATGACGATGTCGCGAGGGAGTCGTTGTGACCTACTGCCTCGACACGAACATTGTCATCTACGCGCTGAAGCAGGCGAACACCCGCTTGGCCAAGCGATTGAAGGCGATCAAGCCTGTACGCATAAAGATTCCCGAGATGGTTCGGGCCGAACTGCTATTCGGGGTTTCAAAAAGTACCCAGCGCGAGTCGGTGCTTCAGGCGGTGGAGGCGTTTCTGGCCCCGTTTGAGCGGTTACCATTCGGGGGTGATGCCGTGCTCCACTACGCGGAGATTCGCCGTGAGCTTGAGAAAAAGGGAAAAACAATCGGGCCAGCCGATCTGGTCATAGCCTCAACCGCACGAGCTGACGGTGCGGTGTTGGTGACGCACAAAACACGGGAATTTAACCGGGTGCCCAACCTGCAAACAGAAGATTGGACCAAGTAGCGATCCGGCCTAACACTTGGTTTTCTGCTATTCAGTTTTTTTGGTGGCTGATTCCGACGCTTTTTTGAGCGCATCCTCAAGGCCTTTCACGCCGCCGTGTTTGCGAAGAAGGGTGGCGACTTCTTTTTTTGCGGCCAACACCTCGGGTGTTTCATCTCCGGCAAGTTCTTCGGCCGAATCCAACGGTGTTTCGAAACCCATCTCCTTGGCGTTCACATCCGCCCCGTTTGCAATCAGGAGTTCGGCAACAATCTTGTTTCCAGAACCCGCCGCGCTATGCAACGCCGTCGAATTCATGGTGCCTTTCGCATTCACGTTCGCCCCTTTGGCAATAAGCAGTTTGACGATGCTCTCGCTTTTGTCGGCGGCCAACATCAAGGGGGTCGTGTTGAAATTATTGGTTGCGTTCACGTTTGCGCCGCTTTCGATAAGCAGCCTTGCAATTTCCGCGTGACCGTCGGCAATTGCCTGATGCAACGGGCGCTGACCCCAGAGATTGTCTTTTTCGTCGATATCCGTTCCAGCGTCCAGATGTTGTTTGACGGTTTCGATGTTACCTTCCTTGACGGCCTCCAGAATGGAAATGTCCGGCGCGTCTACTTTTACCGCATCAGGCGATGATGGCTGGGAATTTCCGCACCCGACAAACAACAAAACGGAGACCATTGAAATGATAAATGATTTCATTGCGAAACGGAGTGCTAACCCTCGTGGGCGGGCTCGTCAACCTGTTTTATTCGCCCGTTCGGGGTGAGGCTGGCTACTTGGCCAAGCGGGTCTCTTTTTTGCGGAGGGCTTTTTCGTGGCGATTGGTTTCGGCGCGGAGGAGGGCTTCCGGTTGCCAGCCCTTACGCTGGGCATATTCGGCGAGGGCGAACAGCTCCTTGGCCAAAGTGGCCTTGGTGTAGCGCTGCTTGGCCGGCTTGGCCAAGGGCGGGTCGGCGAGTTTGTTTTTGCGCGCTTTTTTGATGAGTTTTTCGGCGCGCTGCAATGACGGCAGGTGGCGCGGGATGCCGTCCAGCGCGGAGGGGCGTTCGTGTTGGGTGCCTTGCTTTTCCTCGCGCTTGATTTTTTCCCACTGCGCCCAGACGGCGTCGACGTTGTCCGCGTCGGAGTCGCCGAAGACGTGCGGGTGGCGGCGGATGAGCTTGTCGGTGATGGCGCGGGCCGCTTTTTCAAAGTCGAACGCCTTTCGCTCGCGGGCCAATTGGCAGTGGAAAACGACTTGCAGCAGGAGGTCGCCGCATTCCTCGAGCATCTCGTGGTCGTCTTCGGACTCGATCGCATCGATCAGTTCGTACACCTCCTCGACGGCGTGGAAGCGGATCGATTTGTGGTCCTGCTCGCGATCCCACGGGCAGCCGCCGGGGCCGCGCAGCCGGGCCATCACCTCGATGAGTTCGTCGATCGCCGGTTTGCGTTTTTTGGGTTTGCGCTTGGTCGGCATGTCACAGGATGACGAGGTCGTTGCGGTGGACGATCTCGATGCCCTTGAGTGTGCGGGCGCGGATCTCTTCGGCGTCGAACCGGCTGATGCCGCGCGCGGACTCGGTGCCGTTGATGTCGCAGAGACGCACGACGTCGCCCTTGGCGAAGTCGCCGTTGCACTTGGCCACGCCGGGCGGCAGGAGGCTCTTGCCCTTGTCGCGCAAGGCGTCACGCGCGCCGTCATCCACCCAAAGCGAGCCTTTGGGGTGATGAAAAAAAGCGATGCGTCGCTTGTGGCCCTTGAGTCGACCGGGGCGCGGGGTGAAAAACGTGCCCTCGTCACCCCCGACGATAATGTTTGCGAGGACGCGCTTTTTTTTGCCGGAGGCGATGACCATCGGGATGCCGGTGCGGGCGGTCATCTTGGCGGCGCGAAGCTTGGCTTCCATGCCGCCGACAGCGGTCGCGCTCAACGTGCCACCGGCGAGTTTTTTGATGTTCGCGTCGATCGTCTCGACGAGTGGGATGGTGCGCGGATTTTTTTTGCCGAAGTTTTCCACCAGCCCGTCGACGGTGGTGAGGATGACGAGCAGGTCGGCCGGCAGCAGGCAGGCGACGAGCGCGGCGAGCCAGTCGTTGTCGCCGAACTTCAGTTCGGTGTAGCTGACGGCGTCGTTCTCGTTGACGATCGGCACGACGCCTTTCCCGAGCAGGGAGACGAGCGTGTTGCGGGCATTGAGGTGGCGGTCGCGGTGCTCGAGGTCGTCGTGCGTGAGGAGCACTTGGGCGATTTTCAGGTCGTGCTTGGCGAATAGCTCGGAATAAACAGCCATGAGTTTCAGTTGGCCAACGGCGGCGCACGCCTGCAGGTCGGACAGGTCGGTGGGGCGGCTGGCCAGGCCGAGCACGCCCATGCCGGCGCCGACCGCCCCGGACGACACGACGACCACCTCCCGGCCGGCCTCGCGCTGGGCCGCCACCTGGGCGACCAGTTGCTCGACTTGGCCGGGATCGATCTGCTTGCTGCGGTTGGTCAGGATGCCGGTGCCCAGCTTGACCACCAGGCGGCTGCTATTTGTCAGCGAATCTCTCTCCATCAGACGCGCCTTGGGCTAAAGGCAACCGGCCGCGCTGGCAAGCAAAACCAACGGCCAAGCGCTTGGCCAAGCGCGAAGAAAGGTTGCCCGGCGGCGTTGGATGCGTACACTTCGCCGCTCACAAAACCGCCGCTTGGCCAAGATTACATGAACAGACGAACATCGATCGCCGTGGCAGCCGGGTTGCTGGCTGCGTTGACTTCAATCCAGGCCGACTGGCCCCAATGGCGCGGGCCGGGAGGGCAGGGCCACGCCGCCGCTGCCCAGTTGCCGGCCGAGTGGAGCGAGGCGAATAACCTCACCTGGCGCACCGATCTGCCGGGGCGCGGCTGGTCCTCGCCGGTCATCGTCGGGAACCAGGTTTGGGTGACAGCAGCGCACGAGACCCTCGCCTCGGAGGAGGAGAAAAAGGAGCGCCTGAAGGAGAACACTGGCAGCCAGCCGCTGGTGGTGTTGTCGGACTTGCGCATCCACGCGATGTGTGTCGACAAGTCCAGCGGGAAAATCGTCCGGGACATTCCGTTGCTGCGGAAGCGCGATCCGCAGTGGGTGCACAAGACCAACAGTTACGCCTCGCCGACGCCGATCATCAAGGATGGGCGGCTTTATTCCCACAACGGTTCGTATGGCTCGGCCTGTCTCGACCTGAAAAGCGGCGAGGTGCTTTGGACGAACCAAGATTTGTGGGTGATGCATGAGAACGGCCCCGGCGGCTCGCCGATCCTCTGGAACGATCTGCTGATCTTTCACATGGACGGCAGCGACCGGCAGTTCATCGCCGCGCTCGAGAAAAAGACCGGCAAGCTGGCCTGGAAAACGCGCCGCACCGGCGAGATGAACAGCAATCCACAACTGAAAAAAGCGTACGGGACGCCGGTCGTCACCCGGGTGCGCGGGCGTGATGTCGTCATCTCGCCGGCGGCGGACTGGTTGTACGGCTACGACCCGGCGACCGGAGAGGAGCTATGGAAGGTGAAGTACGGCTCGCTTGGCTTTTCCATTGTGCCCAAGCCGGTGGTGGGGGACGGCATGGTGTACATCGGCACCAGCTTCATGCG
>JACNJE010000099.1:30418-52199 GCA_014382705.1 Verrucomicrobiota bacterium
TCGTTGACGGCGCGGGCGACGGCCGACTCGTTGTTTCTCAAGAACTTCGACAAGGACAACATCCCACTAATGATCATGGCGGCCGCCGTGATGTCGAGTTTCGTGGCCGTATTCATCACATACCTTTGCGCGCGGTTTCAGGTTTACGGCGCGATGAAGCTGGCCATGGGGGCGCTGGCCGCCGCGATGGGCGGGGTGGTTGCCGCCGTGTTTTTTTCCAAGGGCAAAATCGTCGCCGTGATCACTTACATGGTGTGCGACGTGGTGGTGGTCACTCCGATGGTTTTATTTTGGGGGCTGGCCGTCGGGGTGCTCAACCCGAAGGAGTCGAAGCGGTGGTTCGGGCTGATCGGCGCGGCCGGGACGGTGGGCTGCATCGTCGCCGGTTACGTGGTGTCGATGGCCAGTCGCAGCGGACATGTGGACGTGATCTCGCTTGGCCTCGTGACCGGCCTGATGGGGGTCACACTCGCCGGCTTGGCCAAGACGAGTCTGTTCAGCCAAGGCGACGCCAAGCCAAGCGCTGCACCGGCCAAGGCGACGAGTGCGTTTCGATCGTTCACCGGGATGCTGGGTAGTCGGCAGGCGATGCTGATGCTGGCGCTTGTGGTGCTCTCGACGATGGTGATCTGCCTGATCGATATTCAGTTTAAGTTTCAAGTGGCCAGAGATCACGCAGGGAACCTGAACCAATTCTTCGGTCAATTTTACACGTACAGCAGCATCGTTCAACTGGTGCTTCAGTTGTTCATTGTGCGCACAATTTTGACCAAGGGCGGCGTGATCACGGCGATTACTGTGCTGCCGGTGATGCTGGTGATCTCGGCGATTTGTGCGCTGGCGCTTGGCACCGAAAAGGGCGTCTACGCCGGCAAGTTTATTTGTCAGGTGATCTTTTTCACGATCGAGTACGTGGGGCTGCAGATGCTGTTTCTAGCGGTAAAAAAACAGTCGCGCGGCCAAATGAAAAGCGTGATCGACGGTCTGGCCCGACCGGCCACGATCGCGGTTTCAAGCTTGGTGATCACGGCGACGCTGGCGTTTTGGCATGACAACTCGGTAGTGCGCCTGAACACAGTGATCATCGTAATCGGTTGCGTGTGGGTGGTCGTCGCTTGGTTGAATTACCGGCAGTACCTGGCCTCGCTCGTCGGGATGCTTGACTCGCACGTGATCGATTTCGACGACGAGTCCACCGTGATGATGGACTCGCGTTTCGACTCGCAGCTCCGCGAGTCGTTGGCCAAGGCGAGCGATCTCGAGGCCGGTTTTTTGGCGGACCTGATCATCGGGATGCGTCGGCCGGATTGGCTCGAGGAGTTTCGCGGCATGTTGGCCAAGGAGGACGAAACGCTGAACTTGGCGGGCGTGCGTTACCTGTCTGAGTTCGGTGATGATGCCGATCGCGAACGAATTCTCGAGGCGGTGAAAAACGCCACGCCGCGCCTTCGCACGGAGACGATCAACTATCTCGGTGCGAATGCCGACGGGCAGGAGTTTTGCATCCTTGAGCCGTTTCTCGACGACGCCGATCCAGGGGTGCGCTGTGCCTGCGCGGCGGTGCTGCTGAACGCCGGCGAACTGTCGATCAACATTCGCGCCGGAAATCTTTTTTACGAGTTTCTGCATTCCGACGATCCGGCGAACCGGCGCTTGGCGGTGGTTTGCCTGTCGATGATTCGCAACCTCGACACGGCGCTGATCACCGTCGAGCTGCTCGACGACCCGTCCGACGACATCAAGCGCGACGCGATCCACTCGATCGACGAAGCCAAGCTGGAAGCCACCTTTGAACGGCTGGCCGGGTTGATCACCGAGGAGCCGCTGCACCCGGCGATCTCGGCCTGCCTGCAGGGCATCGGCAGGCCGGCGGCGGAATTGATCGATCGGCATCTGGACGCGATCGAGTACGGCAACGCGCCGGAGACGTTTCGGCTTCTGACGCAGTTGCTGATCACGACATGCGAGAGCGGCAAGTCTGCGCGCATCGAGCAGTTGATCGAGCAAGTGGGCAGCGAGACGGCGAGAGCACAGTTAATGGAGGACTACTGCGCCACGCTGGGCGACGCGCGCAGCGACAAGGGGTTGACGTCGTTTGCCCGGGAGCAGTTGGCGGAGTATGCGCGGCAGGCTGGGTTTTATCGGGAGCAGTTGGCCATGCTGCCGGACGGCGGCCAAGCAGACGCACTCCGCCTGGCTTGCGATCACCATTTCGAGTTACGCCTGCAGGTGCTGTTCAAAGTATTGCGGCTGTTCAATGGCTCGATCGATTACAAGAAACTTTTCCGCACGGCGGGTGGCAGTGAAAACGACCGGGCCAATGTCAGTGAAGTGCTTGAGGGCGTGCTTGGCCAAGCGGACGCCGATCGCATCATCGGCTTGGCCAAGCCGGAGCCAGGCGGCGCGCCGGCCAGCTTGGAGCATTTCGTCGAGACGTTTCGAGGGCACGACTCGCGCTGGGTGGTGTCCGGCCTGTTGCTGTTGGTGGGGGCCGGCGGGTACGCCGCGCATGGCGATTTTGTGCGGGAGAGCCTGCGGCACAGCGAAGCGGTCGTGCGCGAAACCGCGCTTGAGATTTTTCTGGCTAACGAGCCAGGCGAAGCGGCGGTGGCCGCGGAATGTGAACTTTCGGCCAAAGACGCCTGTGAGACGGTCGTCCGCTTGGCCAAGCGCAAACTCAGCACCCTTTGAATCATGATCCTCGTCCAACGAATCCTGTTCCTGAAAAACGTGCCGCTGTTCAGCACCATGCCGCCCGACACCCTCGCGTGGGTGGCGGAGGCGGCCGACGAAACTAGCTGCCCCTCCGGCCAGACAATCTTCGAGAAAGGCAGCGAGGGCGACAGCATGTACGTCATCGCTGACGGATCGGTGCGCATTCATGACGGTGACAAGACGCTGGCGAGCCTACCGCAGGGCGCGTTTTTTGGTGAATTGAGTATCCTCGACGGCGAAACACGCTCGGCCTCGGCCTCGGCAGAAACGGATTGCCTATTGCTGGTGATTCGGCAGAATTCGTTCCGCCGAATCCTCTCGAAACAATTCGACGTGACGGAGAACTTGCTGAAAATTCTCGTCCGGCGGATTCGCGAACAATCAACCCATTCGCAGCAACAGAAAAATGAAAACTGACCTCAATCCGAAATCTGTTTTTCGTACCGCCCTCGCCTTGGCCATTGCGCTTGGTTTCGGCAGCCGCTTGGCCTACGCGCAGGACGCCGCCGCTCCGGAGGCTGAATCGGCTGAGGAGTACGCCCCGTTGCCGGCCATTGGCTCGCCGGGCAGCGACTTGGATTTTCAGACGTACCGGTTGAGCTACATGCAGGGCGACCGGGTGATCGCGCTGCTCAAGGCGCTGGGCTACGCGACGGTGGAGTTCGCCGCCGCCGAGGGCGAGTCGGTCGAGGAGACCGTTTACACGGTGCTGCAGGAGGTGGACGGGTATCCACTCATTATCAAGTTCGTCGACGCCAACAAAACAAGCCTCATGGCGCCGGCGATCGATGGTGGCGGCGGGGAAGCCAGCGGACTGGGCGGCACGTATCTGCACCAGCAAACCTCCGGAGCGCCGGAGCAGCGGTTGTTCATCGTTTATGAAAAAGCGCACCCGGAACAGATGCACGCATTGATGCAGTTGCTGCGAAACGACATCGACGTGCCGGCGCGGCAGGTGGTGATCGAGGCGCTCGTGGTCGAGGTTGATACCGACAAGTTGGACGAGTTGGGGGTGAATTACGCGGTGCAGCAGAAAAATTTCAGCCTTTCGTTCAACGCTGACAAAAGTGTACTTCCGTTTGTCGGGCAGTTTGACGACGTGCTGGAAGACTGGGAGGAACCACTCGGTGTGGGATTCTCCGCCGGTCTGCGGGCGCTGACTGAAACTGTTCACGCGGAGATATTGTCCAACCCATCGGTGCTGGTCCTCAACGGTCGGCAGGCACGGATTCAAGTTGGTCAACAGGTGCCCACCTCATCGGCGGTGGCCACGAACAACCATGTGCGTTCCAGTGTGAAATATCTGCAGACCGGCATCGTGCTGAACATTCGGCCGCGGATCAGTGAGGACGGCTCGGAAGTCACCATGCAGATCGAGACGATCGTCAGTTCGGTCAACCCCGCCAAGAGCGAACACGAGAGCGACAGCGGCGTGCTACTCGCGCCTGTGGTGGACAACCGGCAGGTGCAGACCTTCGTACGCGTGGCCGACAACACCCCGTTCATCGTCGGCGGCCTGATTGCCAACGACAAAAGCAACAGCAACTCCGGCGTACCGTTCCTCTCCAAGATTCCGTACCTCGGCAACCTGTTCAAGCGGTCGAGCAAGAAGGACGACAAGCGCGAGGTCATCGTCGTGCTGACGCCGCACGTCATCGACACCGGCGAGAAATCGTTCAGCTACGTCATCCCCAAGGACTCAAAGACGTTCGACTCATTCGACCACATCCTGTTCCGCAACGCCTACCGCATCCGGGACGACGATGTGTTCGACCTCACGTTCGCCACGCAAAGCAACTACTTCAAGAGCATCCTCGGCGAACTGAAGACGTTTCACGACGAGCATTCCGAGTTGTCCGAAAAGGAACCGGTCTTCGGCTATCTGCACGACAAAGTGCCGGGCGAGGATGTGATTGTGCGGCGCATGATCTGGGAGATCGTCCACAAGGCAAAGTACCATCACCACATCGCCGACGATCACATTTTGGTGTTCGAGGCCAACGAAGGTGCCCAGTTTGGCAACAAGTTTAAGACTCTCCTCCTCAGCAATATAATGCGCGACCTGCAAAGCGGCGACGCGAACGCGCTCGTGCTGGACTACGCCGACCACAAGGCTAAAACCGCCGGGCCGTTCGAGCATCCGCGCGCGCTCATCAGCCGCACCCGCATCACCAACCCGGCCAACTACGTGGAGCAGATCAGCGCACTTAACTCCGACGACCTTGAGCGCAACACCGTCCTGCTCTCCAATGCAGTCGCCCCGCCGGGCGTGCGGGGCGCCACCACGCTCGAGGTGCTAAAGGGCGTTTTAGTGCTCAAGCGCATCCTCGCGCTCAACCACTCCATGCCGGTGACCATTCAGGAATTCCGCGTCGGCCGTCAGATCATCTTCCCCACCGAGCAGGAGTTGCGCGACAAATATCACATCCTCGACTACGACGTGGCCCGATTCTTTTATCAGGTCATTAACTACTATCCCGAGTTTGAGAGAGCCTTCAATAGCGACAGCGACGCCATCCTCGAGCGCATCAAGGAAATCAGTGACGCGACTCCTCCTCAATAGGCAACTCACTCGCCCGCAAGCGATAGTGACTTGAGCTTGGCCAAGCGCGATCCGGCTTGGCAAAAAAAGTCCCCAAATTGCCAAAAACAATTTGACCGACAGCAGAAAATGGATCATCTTTCTCCAAAGCACAAAAGCCGCTTTTATCATCACTGATGAAAGACGGATTCAGAAGGCAAACGGATCATTTTGTAGGACAGGTGACGCTGCCAACCATGAATAAATTGCACCCGTAGGAGATGGCCAAAAAGCCATCCCCCTAAAAACAACACCAAACAGGGAATGGGGCGGAATGACTTCCGCCCCATTCTTATTTTTCGGTGTATCGGGCATTGGGTGCTACCGAAGAAACCTTAAGCCAATCGGCAGGCAAGTGGCTCACAACAAAGTTGTCATAAAGGGTTGACCCACCGTTTAATGGCAATAGATTCAACCGAAACGGATAATCCCTGTGAGCATGGGGATTGTGAGTTTAACAATCGAAATTAAGATCATGAAAAAAACAGCAATAGCAGTGACGTTGGGGTTGGGCTTGGCAATGAACGGTTTTGCCCAGTCAGCCGCAAAACCCAAAGGCAGACCGAGCGCCGCGAAGCCGGCAGCCTCCCCAAAAGCCAAGCCGCTCGGGCTCGGTTCACACCGGTCGGCTTCTGGGCCGACAATCGTCAAGGCCAAGCCAAGGCCGTCACAGCTATTTATGGCGTTGGATGCCAACAAAGATGGCAAGTTGTCCCTCAACGAGATCGAAGCTGCCGTCAAGGCCTTGAAAACACTCGATAAAAACAAGGATGGCGAGTTGACGTTGGTGGAGTTTGGCCCTTCGCCTGTTGCAGACAAGCTGGAGCCGAGGTCAATTAGCAAGCCGAGCGGGCCAACACCGAGAGTGGCCACGAAGCCAAACAGCAGGCCAAGCGGCAGGCCAAGCGGCAGGCCGGGCAGTAAAGCTACAGCACTCTCCGGCCGGAAGCTCAGTGCCAGTAAGCCAAGCGCAAAGTCAACGCGCCCGGGCGCTAGGCCACGGCCTAGTGCCAAGCCGGGCCGACGCGTCGCAAAGACCGGTGCGCCGGACACGACAGCCAAGTCCAGCGGACCCGCCACCGGCAGGGCCAAGACCAAACGCGTTGCCAGAAAATCACCGGCCCCGAGAAAATCCAAGTCAGCTTCAAGGAGGCGGCCAGCGTCGAAACCAATCACCCCCCCCGCCAACGCCGGCTCACCGGTGGACGCCGAACTCAAGGCGTTGATCGGCGAAACGAAAGCTGTCACCGGACAAATCAAGCAGGCGGTGGCGAAGATGAAGAATCCCGCCAATAAGCAATCGGCTCTGAAGTGGGTTCGGAAAGAATCGCGGGAGTTGCTCCGTACCTTGGACAAGGGGCTCAAAGGCACGGACGCTGACAACAAGGCGGAGCAAGTCGAAGAAGCCAAACAGAAACTGGCCGAGGCGAGGAAACTCCTCGAATAATTTCATCGGTGGCTGGATATCAACCCAAACACAAGCGAATCCGATGAAGCAGATGGGCGGCGTTAAGCCGCCCATTTGTCTTTCTGGGGCCGGCCGCTTGGCCAAGCGGCGTTGATGGTCAGCGCTTGATCAACCGGAAAAACTGAGCCTCTGCGGTTAACTCGGCCCAGTAAAACGAAACATTGTCTTCCAGATCAATCAAATCCGCCGGCACGTCCACCCACTCGCCGGCCAACTGGTTGGCTTGCTGCAGCGTGGCGCCCACGGCTCCATTGGCATCCCATTCCACGAAAATCCATCCGGGAAAACCGTAATCCCCGCCGGTGAACAAGGGTGTCAAGCCGATGTAATCCAGCGTGGACACATATTGGTTGGCCACCGGATCGCCTGTAATTTCATCGGGAACCTCGAGGTTGTACTCGAGGATTTCGCTCAAGTTCCCCAAGAAGTCTGACGCCTGAAGCTCCAGTGAGTATTGGCCCCCAAGCTCCTGGGTAAACTCGACCTCGATGCCGGCCATCCCGTTTTCCGGGATGAAAATGAACCCGTCCTCGTAATAGAGGTATTGGCTATGCCACGCTTCATTCTCGGCATCCCAAACCTCCGAGTAATAAACCGGCCAAAGTTTGCCGCCCTGTTCAAGTTCGAGCGAGGAGGAGGCCGGAGTGGCCGCCACGGCGCTGCCATCCGGTAGATCCTGGCCTGAGCCTTCGAGGATGGTGTGCACCTCTCCAAAGCCCTCTGCGTCGATCGTGGTGAACAAAAACAGTTGAATGACTTCGTCGGACTCGGGTGGCTGGTAATCGGCAAAACTAACCATCTGTTTGCCTTCCCTGCCCATGAACCACCCCCCCAGCCGCAACATGTAATCCACATTCGCACTTGTCACCATCGCGTTGGTTCCGGGCCAGTTCAACACGTGATCCCCCTCCTGTTTGACTTTGAACAGTCCCACTTCGCCGATGTAAATGTACTCATTGGGATCGTCGGGATTGTCCGGCATGACTAGCGTTGCGCTGAGTTCAAACGTGTCCTCTCCCGCCACCGTAAAGTCCAGCACGGCTGGTATGTCCAGCGAAGCTTTCCCAAAAACGGCATCGGGTTCGTCCACGGTGCGGCCGGTGTTGGAAAAACTCCTGGACTGGCCACCGGCCGTGAGAACCGGGGCTGCCTGATCCGCCGCACTCATCGCGCCGTACAACCCAAGGAATTGTCTCCAGTCTGCTCCAATGCCGTTGGTGAAGGAAATCGCGTCGTAAAGTTTTTCATAACTCTTCACCCAATTCTCAGTGTTGTGCGGGTAGGCGATGGACAAGGCGGAAACATGGGTTCTCTTGCTGCCGGTGGCCTTGGCCAAGACCATGTCGTCGATGGTTTGCACCAGTGTCAGCGATGCGTTTTTGAGGTCGGCATTTACGGGGGCGTTGGCCACTTTCCCGGCAAAGTCCCCCAAGTCAATGTAGTGAGTTCGCGACTTGGCCTCGGATGGCTCAGACACGGAATAGTGGGTGGCCTCAGCACGGAGCTTGGGCACTTCCTGCCCGCCGGCTTCGCCGTACAGCTTTAATTGTTCTGCGAACAACTTGAAGCTCAGTGCGAACGCGTCATACTTTGCCATGTCATAGGCAGCGTGAACCTTGTGTGTTTGATCCATCGCTTCCCCATGGTGGCTGTTCCAGAAACCCACCTCCTCACGTCCAAATGTTGCCATGTCCACATCAGGATTGGCCTTGAGATAGTTCAGTGTTGCGGCATAGTCCCATCCATCGCCAAAATCCAACTCTGGACAGGCAAAAAAAACATCACAAAGCGTGCTGAAATCTCCGAGCACCTCTGCGCCTCCCATCAGGCAGGTGTCAAACCCGATGAAATCAAACTTATTTACAGCAGTCCCGATCAAAGCATCCGTGAGAGTCGATCGGATTTGCTGTGTGGTTAACCCCATTCCGTGCTTCAACGAGGCGTTTTGGGTGTCGCCTCCGTACCCAAGAAACTGACCTCCATGATTCCAGAGAACCAATCCATATCGCTCGGCGGGATACTTGGCCATACCCCACTTGATGAAATCCTTGAGCACCGCCGGGTCATCCATGCTGTTGCTTTCTGATAACGACTCAATAATCTCGGAATGGAAGGTGACTTTTCTACCATCGGTGTCTTCACCGATAAGCAACCGATTCACTCCATTGAATTTTTTGGGGTCAATTTTGTTTTTAAACTTCCACAACTTGGTCCCACGATCCTTGGTGTTGATATCAACCTGAACAACGATATTGAAATCTTCGGAGCTTCCAGCCTGTTCCATTTCCAAAAGATCATCCCGCATGGCTGTAGTAAGGTTGTGGTCAGCATGGCCGTAGATCAGCACCGTCCATTTGGCGGGTAGTGCAAAAGCCGCAGCGGGAAGCAGTGAGAGAGCGAGAAGGAAACTAGCGAAACGACGTGTGTGCTTGATGTTCATGATTTACTTTTTAATGACGAGAGTAATCGGACTAATAATTCCAAGTGTAAGCGGATTGGCCGGGTACAATTTTCAATTCACTCACTTTGAACCGATCGATGATCTCTATGGCTTCGACTGTGACCCGTGCGCCAAAAATAAAGTATTGGGGCGCTTCCTTCCGATAACCATACTTTGGCACGTATTCATACATCGGGCCCTTGCTCCCGTCCTTATAGAGCAATCTCGCCTTGAGTCCAATCAGTTTAGCGCTGTCACCGTTTAGTCGCAATTTTATGCCCTGGTTTTGGATTTTATTCGTGTAATAACGAACACCCCCATTGTAATCAGGGATCACCAAATCCGGCCTGTTGTCTTCGTTAAAATCCCCGGAGCCGATGATTCTTGGATAGGTCCTGTTCGCTGCGATGCCGCTATTTATCCGAACCTCAAACGAGCCACCAGCAGCAATGCGGTTTATCAGAATCAGGTTGCTGGTGTTTGTTTGCGGTTCGGTGTCATCGTAAAAATCGGCGAACCCCTGACACAGAGCGATGTCGAGGGAACCGTCCAAGTCGATGTCTTCCACAGCGATGCCAAACGTTGGCGCAAACTGTACGGACTCCGGAAGATCGAACGGCTTAAAGCTGCCGTTGTCGTTCAGGAACAGCTTCGTGTTGAGTGTGTCGAGAGTGCGGTATTTCGGTGCAGTCTCAAAAACATCCTCTACTCCCTCAAACTGAAATGAACCATGAGTGCGATACATCAACCCGCGAATGGGATTGTTTGCTCTGAACCTGGCCAAGCCAGATTTGAGAATATTTTTTCCCTTGGCTTGAAACGTCTCGTAGAGCCGCGTGCCCCCGTCGTCTTTGTGGAAGTACAGCCGATAGTTGTTTTCGGCATATCGATTCAGGGAACTGTTGCTCCCCCAGTTTCCTGCGAGTAAATCGTTGCGGCCGTTGCCGCTGAAATCGAAACAGGCCAGGCTGTTCCAGTTCCCGATGCCGGATTGAATGCCCAAGGTTTTTGTGATGTTGACGGCCTCCCGCTCGGTGATTCGAAAGACCGTGACCTCCCCGCCGTCCGGAGCGATCACCAACTCCTGTCCCCGCCGGCCGTCCATGTCGGCAAACACCATGTCGTTGACCGGAAGTTCCATCGGCAACTTGTGCATGATGCGCGGCTTATCCCCCGGCTTGGCCAAGCGCAACTCCATGATCAGCGTCTTTGCGGCCAAGGGGTAATGCCCAAGCGGTGTCCCGCCGCCAAGCGCGACAGCGGCGACCTCCGGGAGGCTGGGATGCCGTGTCACAGCCAAGCAGGAAAAGTTGACCGGCAGCGCATGCGCCCACGTCGCAGAGCGGGGGCTGTGCACGTCCTCCGTGATAAACAACCGGCTCTCGAATTGCTGAAGATTGCTGAGTTGACGCTGCAGCTCCAATCGCATCAATTTCTGGCCAACGGACAGGTGGGTGAAATCGACCAAGTCCCAACGGGTGCGCCGGGCGGAGCGGTTCGTCGCCTTCAGATCATCTTGAAGGGAAACATTTTGCACGGTGCCACCGCTGCTGATCCTCACGATGGCGGGGTCTTTGCCGGCCGCCGAAACGATCGGCTCAGTCAAAAAATGGTTTCGCGAAATACCGGGCTGGAAGTGTTCTGCGTTCAATTGATTCGGGGAGTGCCGGAATGATTGCTGAACCGGTTGCTCGTCGAACAAGGTTTTCGCCGGTGCAACGGTTTTTGAGGTGGCCACCTCACCGGTCAAATCATCATCTGTGAACGTAATGAGCGAGTTTCGTTTCACGTTGTCGATGAAGGCAACCTTGTTGCCAACGCGGTATTCCAGTCGGCTCGATGTTTTGTCTGCAAGCCACGCAAACGTGACCTCGGGACTGTCTGAAGAACAATACCTTGAACCGGTACGAATCTGTTTGGTTTGCCGGACAGAATCTTGAATAAAGACAATGGTGGCACCAATCCCGTACGTGTTTTTGGTTTTGGAGCGTACTCGGACTTTTATCCTGTCGGAGCTCGTAAGGTTTTCGTAAATCGTGCAAACAGGATTCGATTGCCGGAGCCTCGGAAGGCTTTCGCCGAGGAGTTGCCTTCCCGGCAGATAGAGCGAGAAATTATTCAGCACAACGTCCAGATCGCCGTCGTTGTCCAAGTCGGCGAGACACGCGCCGTGAGAGATGCCGTCCAAATCAAACCCCCAGTCGGCGGACCGGTCTCGAAAGGTGAGATCACCCCGGTTCCGAAAGCTCAAATTCTGATCCAGCTTGGAGTGTCCGATCTTGAATGTCTTCTCGACCAAATCTCCCCGGCCGCCTGTTTGGATACTTAGCTTCATCAGGTCATTCTGAACATCCGGATTTTCCAAATCGTAGCTAAATCCGTTCGTGACGAGCAAATCCTGGTAACCGTCCAGATCGACATCCATAAATATGGGGCACCACGACCAATCGCTTGAATCGAGTCCGCTGTAGTTGGCTATTTCATAAAACTCCCCTTCACCCCGGCCGATGAACAACATATTTCGCCTGTATTCCCTGATGGCGGATTGATCCGTCGAGGCATGTGAGTGGATGGCATGTGGGAGCTGCATCTTGCGGGCAGGTAGAGAATAATTCAACATGTCCACCACGACGAAGTCCGAAAACCCATCATTGTTTATATCCGCCACATCGACGCCCATCGAAAACGCCGGGGTCATTTTGTTCAGCCCGGTAATGGCATCGTCAAAGCCATTGGCAGACGAGAAATAAAAGTAATCAGGGCCCTCCAAGTCGTTGCAGACGTACAGGTCATCCCGGTGATCGTTATCGAAGTCCGCGAAGATGGAACCCAGCCCCCAGTTGCGTGCCGTCGCTACTTCGTCGTCGGGAGCGTTTGCTTGTAACTGCGACAATGTTGTAACTCGAAATTTCCCCGTGCCGTCGTTGAGCAGTAGGTAATCCGGCGTGCCAGCCTCCAAAACTTCGCCGCCCCGAATGTAAAATCTTCCCTTGTCGTATTGCGTTCCTGTCTTGGAATCGGTGACGCTTTCCAAGGTTTGTACGTTGTTGGCGAAGCCCAGCTTGAACTTGAGACCCGGGTTGTTGCGGATTGAGGTGGAGCGGTACGTTGCCAAATACACGTCCAAGTCACCGTCCCGGTCGATGTCTGTCATCGGCGTGCTATAGATGGCAAGAGAGTCGCCCTCCGGCAGTGCGATTGCGGACTTGGAAAAGCCGCCGCGCTTGTCGTTTATCAGAATGATCACCCCTTGGCCAAGCGTGCCCACGAGCAGGTCAAAATACCCGTCGCCGTTCAGGTCGGCAAAGGCAGCGCTCGTTGACGGAACACCCGCGCACGCGACGTCGTCATCCGCGACGGGCTGAAACCGGAAGCCCCCGAGGTTGCGGTAAAGTACGTTGTCATTTTCGAGCCCGCAAAAGTAGAGGTCGGGCAGGCCGTCTCGATCGAAGTCGCCCGCCGCCACGCCGGAGCCGTTGAGCAACACCTGATTTGCAGCGGCAGCAGCGACGCTTAGTTCATTGCGAAACGTCGCGCCGGACTGCACAGCATCAACCAACCGAAACCCCGCTTGGCCAATGCCCTGGCCAAGTTTGAGTGGCTGTTGCTCAACCGCGAATCCAGCGCCAGCCGAGGCCAAGGCCAGGCACCCTGTGATAAATTTTTTCAATCCAGTCATTTACTAATTCAGCGATTTGCCTGCATACAGCATATCACTATTCCCTGTGCTCTCCCTCTCCCCGGCCCTCTCCCGCTGGGAGAGGGGGCTTGGCCAAGCGCGTTCCCTTTGATTCCTTCTCCCTCAGGGAGAAGGCGGCCGCAGGCCGGATGAGGGTGAAAACCCTCGGATAGCTTTATTAAAGGCTACTGTTCGAGCGACCCATTAAGCAGCAAAGCCCACCTTTCGGTGGGCTTTGCGTTTTGGCAATCTTTCTGAGTTTCGATTACTCCAGATCTTTAATCCGGTAGTAGCCGGCGTTCCCCGTTGTGCTTTTCTCAGCGTGGAAGTTTACCGGGCCGTTCTCGATCGGCTCGCCGACATCTTCCCATTGAATAGCTCCTGTCTCATCAGGGCTTAGAGAGGCGGTGCGTTGCACTTGGTATTTTGTAGCACCTCCGGTCCATCCGACGAGGATGCCACCGTTGATGGCCTCGTATTTCACAATGCTCGTGCTGCGCTTGATCAAGCTGTTATCGCCGTGCACATGGACAAAGTAGGTCTGATCGATGAGATCGCCATTATTTGTCTCAGCGCGCAATTCAACGAAATCGCTCTTGGCGTCAGCCGGGACATCCCATTTGACGATGTTGTTCTCCACGGTCACCCCTTTCGGTCCGTTGAGCAACATCACTTCGTATTCCTGCCCGTCGGTGAAGACGTTTGGCGTGTAGGAGTAGGTTGTGCCCTTGACCGCCGTCAACGGCGGGTTGCTCACGAATGTGAACACATCCTCGCGGTACGGCACGCCGTTTAGCAGGTGTGCCGGGAAGACATTGATCTCAATCTCCTGCGTCGCCTCTTGGGCGATGTCGATCGCCAACTCCCCATCATCCAACGGATCTGCTTCTCCCTCGTGTTCCTTAGCGGAGATAAGCACGCGGTGTACACCCTCCTGATCGGCTGTCGGGTTCCAGCTGATTAAGCCGGATTCTTCGTCAATCTTCATCCCGTTCGGTGCGGACACCAGCGCCCAATCCATATCGCTGCCAACTTGCTGAGTTAGATCCTCGACGAGTTCTGGGTTGTGTTCGTCGCCGTCGAAGAACACCGGGCGGTAAATCCAATCGTAACCCACTGTGGCTTTGTCACTCGCCGTTGACGTGATCGACGGTGGCGTTCCGCCGGGGTAGTTCGTCGGGACGACCCGATGAATCACCTTCGCGCTCGACTCGACGTAGTTCCCGTCCACGGAAAGCACTGCCACGTAATACGGAACTCCGTTCTCCAATCCCTCGATCTTCACGTCGCTGAACTGGGTCTGCCCAGACAGCGGATAAACCATCTGGCTGACCTCAATCTTGTCGAACGTCGGGCTCTTGGAGTAGACGACGTTGTAGTAGTCCACCCGCTCGTCGGCCACGGCATCCCAGGCAACGGTGAAGCTGTTCGGGCCGGCCAAGGTCGCCATTTGCTCGACGCTGTCCGGCGCATTGTCCATGTCGATGTAGATCCGCTCGTCCGAGTAGATCCGCTCTGCGAGGTTGCGCCCGTCGTTGACCTCAAGGTAGGTATAGTACCAGCCGGGACGAAGCCCAAGCGAGTCGGTCAGGAAGGTGAACGGCTCATCTGTGTTCATTTCGGAAACCAGACCGCCACCCACATAGAACCCGTCGTAGCCCTGTCGGTCCTTGTCCACGAAGAAGCTGACAACCGTCTCGCTGCCCTCGTCCTCGTCAAAGTAGGCCCAATCGATATCGAACTGGTTCGGGATCACCGTGCCGTCGCGTGCGCCGGATTCGCTGGCAACGACGCCAACCACCTGGGGTATCGCGTTGGGCGAAGCCAACTCGACCAAGGTGCCGCCGAGCGCATCAGCGTTGCCAACCACCATTTGGTAAGTGCCTTTCTTGACATCCTGCAACAGGTAGTACGCCTCCTTGGCCTCGGCGTTGACGGTTCCCGTGCCTTTGGCACCCGCCTCGTAGCCGAACGGCATCGGACCGTTGTGAATGTCCAGTTCCGCACCGTCCGGGGTGATCAGAATCAGGTCGATATCATCCACTTCCTTTTCGTAGCTGATGCGGAAGATGGCCGTGGCCAGATCCTCGGCCACCTCGATGGTCTCAACCACCGGGCCTTGTTTGCGGATGTTGCGGCTATCCGACTTGGTGACGCTCTCGTGGAGGATGTCCCAGTTGTCGTTGAAGATGGCGTAGGCATCTTCCTCAGGCACCTCGATGATGGCCACGAAGGGGTTCTCCCAAGGTTCGCGAGCGAGGTTCTCGGTGTACATCTTGGCCAAGCGGCCTCCGTTTTTTCCGGCACTAAAGCCGGATCTCGAATGGTACCGGACATTGAACTTGGCCCGCGACCACGAGTTGTTAATCGCTGGGGTGCATATACGCGGGGTACAAACGCGCTTGGTGTGCCAGTGCCCCTTGCACCCCCTCCAACTGCAGTGGAGATCAGGCCAGCCTACAGTGAAGCACGCTTCGGGAATGCAAATCTGCGGCACATTCGGGACGATCTGAAAATAAACCCCCGCCGCGACTTGCCAGTACGTGTCAGTGACCGTCATGTCGATATCAGCACCGCCAAAGTTGATCCCTCCAATGATCGGGATGGAACGGGGGATTTGAACTGTCATGCCAAAATGCCCGTTAAAATAATTTGGGCGAATCGTGAGTTTCACCGTCCCTCTCAGCGCGCCACCGTACATATCCATCCATGCCTCGGCATAAAATTTACTCTCCGGTGGCGTGTACCTTAATACCCCGGCTCCCGTGGTGATGCCGATAACCTGAAGCTCTGAGGATAATTCCAAATACCCGTTGCTGTGCCAAGTGGCATAACTGTCAACGTAGACGGGCCATTTATCAGCGATCTTTTTCTTACCCACGGAAATGCCCAAGTTTCCTGTTACCGACCAACCCGGGTTTTTGTGAAGATCTTTCAAGGAAGCACCGATTTTCTGCAGCATCGCTGGAGTGGTGCCAATCGGTATTCCCATATCATCCGCAACCAGTGCGATGTCTCTCAATCCTTCCCGACCAGCAGTAAAGCTCCCTGCAATCGAAGCCCCTCCTAAAAACGCAGGCTCGCACGAAGCTTCGCCGGTGAGGGTCTGCTGATCCAAATTAATGCACAAGGATCCACCACCGAACTTCAGTTTTTTGAGTTCGATTTCGGGTAATGTCACACACCAGTCCCTTTCCAACAAACCGGCCTTGATTTCATCACCGGATGGGAAAATACCTGTGATGACAATTCTATCCTGCCCGTTACGAGTTTCCGCGTTAATAGTATTGTAGTCTTTGGATAATAATTGGTAAACCGTATATTTTTTTTCTCCTGCATGAGTTTGGATAATTACCCCCGCTAGAAAAATGAGCGCTGGCAGGAAGAAGAACGTGTTGCGACTGTGTGTTTTTAGCTTTGTTTTCATATTGCTAAGGTCATTTGATGGTTGGTTTAGTTTAGAGTTCCTAATTTTTGACCTTCGGAGAAATAATTTTTCACATTTTTTAAAAACAAAATCAACACTTTTTGCATAAAAAACGGAAATTCTTTTTATTGTTGCATTCAAGCTAGTTTTATCAATAACGTAAAGCAAACGATCATCGTTGGTGGCACTGATCAACTTTTGCCTAAATATTGCTACCCAACCGGGCGTACCCCTACCCCCAACCGGGGCCTAGAGAAGAATCACTATCTTTTTGCGCAAAAGGATGCCGATTTCAGAACGGGTTTTCAGGCTTTTTACTTGTTTTTGGACGGTGGGCAGCTGTCTGCTCCTCCGGATGATTTGGCTCACTTGCCCAAGGGCGCTCACGCCGCCCCGGAGACTATCCGGCTTGGCTCTGTGCCTTGCCGGATTCCTGAGTGCCGCTGGACCAGCTGGAGCGGAGGCCCCGGAGCGCTTGGCCAAGCGGGAGTGCTCTAAGTGCCACGCCTTCCCCCCGCCCGCGAGCATGCACCGTGTCGATTGGGAAAAGGGCGCGTTTCCCTATCTCGAGGACTTGCTCGGGATCGCCCAAATCGAAAATTATGACGCGCAGACCCAAGCCGCCGTCCGCGCCCGCTGGGATACGATCAAGGCATTTTACCTCCGGCAAAGCCACGAAAAACCTTCAACACCATCGGCGACCGAACCGCCCGTGAGCGCCGCGTTTGGTCACCGCTCGACGGTTGAGAAACTGAACGTGACAGCTATCCACCACGACGCGGCCAACGGCTTGGTTTACGTCGGCGACGAGTTGAGCCGGGCGGTGCTGGTGTACGATCGGGCTTTTCGCAACGTGCGCACGTTCGCCGCCGACAAGGTGCCGTGCGACTTTCAGTTAGCCGAGGATCGGTTGTACGTCTGCAGCCACGGAACGCTCGATCCGCTGGACAGCGAAGCCGGCGAGGTCGGCTACATCACCGACTCTGGCCTAGGCGAGTACAGGCCGTTGCTCCGTGGGCTGAACCGCCCGACGCGCTACGTGCCATTCCGCCACTCGGGCACCGACTATGCCGTGCTGTGCGAATACGGCATCAGCAAAGGGAAGATCACGCTTTACCGCGAGGGCGAATCGGTCTTAGTCCTGCCGATGAGCGGCGCGATCGATTGCCGCGTGCTCGACACGGACGCCGACAGCCAGCCGGAAGTTTACGTGCTCGTCGCACAGGAGCACGAGTGCCTACTGCGGTTCACGATGAAGCCGGGCGGCGAGATCGCCCAGTCGGTGTTGATCAAAAAACAGCCGGGCTGGGGCTTCACCGCGATGGAGATGCTC
The DNA here is from genome assembly GCA_014382705.1 of Verrucomicrobiota bacterium. Taxonomy (GTDB): domain Bacteria; phylum Verrucomicrobiota; class Verrucomicrobiia; order Limisphaerales; family UBA1096; genus UBA1096. The sequence goes on from JACNJE010000099.1 coordinate 48,062, forward strand.
GACGCGGACGGCGACGGTGCGGTGGACGTCCTCCTCTCCAACGGCGACACCACGGAGTTTCGCTCGAACCCGAGGGCGTACCACGGCATCCGCATTTACGATCTCGGCTCGGATGACCTAGCGGAGAAACAGTTCATACCGGCTCATGGCGTGATGGACTTCACAGTGCTCGATGCCGAGGCGGACGGCGACCTGGACATCGCAAGTGTTTCTTATTTTGCCGATTTCCGGCACAAGCCCTACCAAGCAGCGATGCTGCACATCCGCACCGGCGCGCGGTTCGCAAGCCAGCCGCTGCCGGGGCACGAGCAGGGCCGCTGGTGCCGAATCGCCAGTGGCGACATCGACGGCGACGGCGACCCGGATCTGCTGCTCGGCGCGCTCAATTACCAGACCTACACGAGGGCTTACGAGAGGGACGCCTCGTTCCTGCGCTCGGTGCAGATACCGCGGGCGCGCCTGGCCCTTTGGGAGCAGCTTGGCAACCACCTGCGCGTGCTGGAAAACCGGGCCAAACGCTCCCGCTGAACTTGGCCAAGCGGGGCTTGCTTTTGTGGACTGGAGGGGTACAACAACCCCAAACACAACCACGCCAGACGAGGCGCTTGGCCAAGCGATGATTTCAGATAAATGAAATTGAACTCCAAACCAAAAGGTGGCTTCACCCTGATCGAGTTGCTGGTGGTGATCGCGATTATTGCCATTCTAGCAGCCATGCTGTTGCCGGCCCTGGCCAAGGCCAAGCAAAAGGCGTACGCAACCGCCTGCATGAACAACCTCAAGCAGGTTGGCTTGGCGATGTTGATGTTTGCCGACGACAATGACGACACGATCCCACGGGGCAATGCCAAACGCTGGTGGTTCGAGTTCATGCCGTACGCGCCTGAGGGCGGGACGGAGAAAGATTTTCGCAATATCAAGATTTTCATGTGCCCGAGTTATCCGCTCCCCAAGCGCACCCCAAATAAAAAGCAGGTGATCACCTACGTTGTCAACGCGTGGAAGTTTCGTTCGGCAAAGGACAATATCGGTTACGAGCATATTGGATTGAGCAAAATTACCGACTTCATGCAGCCCTCCAACTCCGCTTACCTTCTGGACAATGAAGATGGGATCGACAACCCCGGCATCAACCGCCCAATCGTTACCGGGTTTCAAGACATGAGAACGGATTTAAATGATGTATGGCAGCCAACCCATTTACCCTACGACGCCAACGGAAGACGCCTCAGCAGCGATCGGCGCATCGCCGCCAAGCGACATAGTGGCAAGGGTTCAAACATTCTCTTCCTCGACGGCCACTCCGGTTTTCGTGATTCCAAGCTGATCGACATTGAGTTGTTCCGCGAAAAGAAACAGTGAAAACGCGACGAAAAAAAAATAGAGCCTTCACGTTGATCGAGTTGCTGGTGGTGATCGCGATCATTGCCATTCTGGCCGCGCTGCTGCTGCCGGCCTTGGCCAAGGCCAAGCAGAAGGGGCAGGCCACCGTCTGCCTCAACGACCTCAAGCAGGTTGGCCTGGCCATGCTGATGTTTGCCGACGAGCATGACGACCTGATCCCGCGCGGCACTGCGGGCAGCGCCCCGCGCTGGTGGCTTGAGTTCATGCCGTACGTGCCGGAGGGCGGCACGGAGAAGGATTACCGCAACATCCGGATCTTCAAGTGCCCGAGCTATCCCATACCGAAGAACACGCCGGACAAGAATCAGGTGGTCACCTACGTGGTCAACGCGTGGAACTTCACCTCCACGCGGGACACGACCGGCTACGAGCAGTTAGGCCTGAGCAAGCTCACCGCGTTCACCCAGCCGGCCGACTCGGCCTATCTGCTGGACAACGAGAATGACACATGGCGGCCGATCGTCACCGGCTTCCGCGATCCGCAGACCGCGCTGAACGATGTCTGGCGACCGAGCCACCTGCCTTACGATTCATACGGCCGGCGCCTGAGCAACGACCGCCGCATTGCCGCCGAGCGGCACCGCGTCGGCTCGAACATCCTCTACCTCGACGGCCACGCCGGCTACCGCGACGCCAAGCAAATCAAGACCGACCTGTTCCGCGAGCAGAAGCCGTAAGCCGCGCTTGGCCAAGCGCCGCGGGTGGCGCATGCTGCCGCGACGATGCAACTGTTTCGCTGGAACTTGCTGATTGTGGGCGCGGCCATCTGTGCCGCTTGGCCAAGCGGGTTGGCCAAGGGCAGTCCGGCCGTTGTTGCCACCGGCGAAACGTTTCCCGGGCTGGAGCCATTCGACGAATTGATGGAGACGTTCGTCCGCGACAACGAGATTCCCGGCGCGTCGCTGGCCGTGGCCAAGGACGGCCGACTTGTTTACGCGCGCGGCTTTGGCTACGCGGATGTCGAGCAGCAGCAACCGGTGCAGCCGGAGTCGTTGTTCCGCATCGCCAGCATCTCCAAGTCGTTCACCGCCGTGGCGACGTTGCAATTGGTCGAGCAGGGCAGGCTCAGCCTCGACACGCCGGTGTTCGATCTGCTGCCGCACAAACCGCACTTGGCCAAGGGCGACACGGCCGACCCCCGGCTTGGCCAAGTGACCATCGGCCACCTGCTGCGGCACCAGGGCGGCTGGGATCGCAAGGCGACCATCGATCCGCTGTTCCATGCCATCGAGATCGCCACCGTGCTGGGCAAGCCGCCACCCGCGACGCAGGATGACGTCATCCGTTTCATGATGGGCTGGCAACTCGACTTCGATCCCGGCGAACGGTACGTCTATTCCAACCTTGGCTACTGCCTGCTTGGCCGCGTGATCGAGCAACTCACCGGCCGCGCTTACGGCGACTACATGGTGAATGATTTCCTCAAGCCGCTCGGCATCGAGTCGATGCGCCTTGGCAAGACGCTCCTCCGCGACCGCGCCGAAAACGAGGTGAACTATTATCCCGTCGGCGACCTGCTCGGCATCGCCGTCACCGGCGACGCCATCGGCGCGAAGGTAAGCTGGCCGTACGGCGCGTGGTCGATCGAGAGCTTCGACTCGCTCGGCGGCTGGATCGCCTCCGCGCCCGACCTCGTGCGGTTCGGCTCGGCGGTGGACCGCTTTGAGCAGTCCGGCATTTTGAAAAAGAACACCGTCGAGGCCATGCTCGAGCGCCCGGCCAAGGGCCACTTCGGCAACGACGAGAAGGGCAAGCCGGACGCCACCCACTACGGCTGCGGCTGGTCGGTGCGCCCGAAGGCAGACGGCACGGCCAACCGCTGGCACACCGGCTCGTTCTCCGGCACCTCGACGATTCTCGTGCTGCGGCACGACGGCCTCTGCTGGGCGGTGCTGTTCAACACCAACCTCACGGCCGACAAGAAAAAGCCGTCCTCAAAAATCGACCCGCTCGTCCACAAGGCCGCCGCCGCCGTCACCGCTTGGCCAAGCCACGACCTCTTTATAGCCAACGACAACCGAGCTGCCGCTGTCCCAAAGAAGCAATAAAACAAAAACCCCGACCGCTTTCGCAGCCGGGATTTAAGTTGAGCAATGAGTAAAAACTTATCTATTGACGGTAATAAAGCTCTACTCGCCGGAAAAAGTATTTCAAAAACACAGTAAGCGCAATACTTTAACCCAAAGGCACTATGGGCGACTATTTCCTTTCCATGCGTAGCGTTCCAATGCCCACTGTAAATCCCGATCATCCTTTGGGCCTACCCAAAAAAGTTGAGTATTGTCTCCCGAGGCCTTTTTGGTGGCAACCTCAAGCCACTTGTGATTTTCCGCGTGCCCATCGGCGAAACTGAATGTACTCGATCCATTGTGCCAAACGGCCACAGGGTCTATCCATAATTTGGATTCCGGATCAATTGCCCAAGGACCAAGGTTGGCTCCGCCGAATCCACCAGCGTATTTGGTTCCTTCTTCTACAAATACGTATTTGTTGCTTGGGTTTATGATTTGGGAAAATCTGGTGATATGCAGCCGCGTACCTGTGGCCCAAAAATTATTTCCAGTATTGTTCAGACCTCCGGCCTTGGCATAAGAGTCGAACGTCCAACCTTTGCCCCACTGAAGTTTCGTTCTTCCATCTCCAGGACAGTTATACACATCGTGAGAAGTCGCATATTCCGGTTCTTCGACGTTTTCAGTGGAATTGAAGGGTTGAAGAGAGGGGCTGGGGGAGT
>JACNJE010000144.1 GCA_014382705.1 Verrucomicrobiota bacterium
GACGACATTGAGGTGTTTAATCTCCTCGGCCACCTGCTGTACCAATCCGGCCGCCACGAGGAGGCGAAGGAGGCCTTCAGCCGCTGCCTTGAACTGAATCCCAGCCACGTCGAGGCGATGCGGCAGACGGCCAATCTCACGCTGGGCAGCGACCAGGCCCACGCGCTGCAACTCTTCAAGCAGGCCCACGCGCTCGCGCCCGGCCACGCCGACCTGCTGTTTGACCACGCTTGGGCGATGACCTACTCGGCCGGCGACACCGACACGGGCGCGACCCTGTTCCGGCGCTGGTTCGAGTTCGGCAGCGGCACCGCCGACCGGGGCAGCATCGCGCTGCAGGCGCTCAACTACGCCTCCAACCAGAATCCCGGCACGCTGGCCCGGCTGCACCGGGAGTGGGCCGCCAAGCACGCCGATCCGCTTGGCCAAGCGGCCACCTTCCGCGACCACGACTTTCGCACCGACCGGCCGCTGCGCCTCGGCCTGCTCTCTGCCGATTTCTGCCGGCACCCGGTCGGCCGCTTTGCGCTGGTGCTCTGCCACCACATCGACCGCGGCCGGTTCGCGCTGTTCATCTATGCCAACCGGGAGGAGGAGAAGGAGGAGGAACTGAAGGCCAGCTTCGAGTCGCTCGCGACGTGGCGTGGCATTTTCGGCCAGAACGACGACACAGTCGCCGGCCAAATCGCCGCCGACCGCATCGACATCCTGCTCGACCTCTCCGGGCACACCAAGGGGAACAGGCTGACGATCCTCGCGCACCGGCCGGCCCCGGTGCAGGCGTCGGTCTTTGCCTACCCGAACACCACCGGCATGGCGGCGATCGACCACCGGGTCAGCGATTCGCACTCCGATCCGCCCGGCGAAACCGGGCCGCTTTGGACCGAGCAACTCGAGCGCATGCCGCACGCGGCCTGGGTGTACCTGCCGCCGCTGGAGGTCAATGCACCGCCCGGGCCGCCGCCCTCCACCACCGGCGAGCCGTTCACCTTTGGCTGCCTGAACAACCCGGTCAAAACCAGCCGCGCCTGCATCCGCCTCTGGGCGCGGCTGCTGATCCGCCTCCCCAGCGCGCGGATTATCCTGCAGCAGCTCAACGACGGCCACGGCCAGCGGCTGCGCGATCGGTTCGCCGAGGCCGGGGCGGCACCGGGGCAGATCGACATCCGGCCCAAGGGCGGAGTCGCCTACTTCCTCAAGTTGCACAACGAGATCGACCTCATGCTCGATCCCTTCCCGTACAACGGCGGCGTCACCACCGGCGACGCGTTCTGGATGGGCGTGCCGCTGCTCTGCCTCGAGGGCGACGCCTACGTGTCGCGGCAGGGCGTGCTGCAGAACAAATGCCTCGGGCTGGAGGCGTTCATCGCGCGGGACGAGGGGGAGTTCGTCGAGAAGGCGGTGCAGATCAGCAACAACCCCGACCTGCTAAAACAACTGCGGGAAAACCTCCGTGGCATGCTCGAGCGCTCGCCGCTAATGGACTACACCGGCTACGCCGGGGAGTTCGGCGGGATGCTGCAACGCTGGTGGGCCAAGCGGTGCGCTGAGGAGAACTGAAGGCCGGGCCGCTTGGCCAAGCGGACGGACTCACCCGACGCGGTTGGCCTCGAGCCACTCCAGCGCTTGGCCAAGCGCCTCGTCCGGGTGGCACAGGATCATCTCCCCCACCCTTGGCTTGATCTCAACGTGGCCCTTGGCCAGCGAGCGTTCGCCGATGCCGATGCGCAGCGGGAACCCGGCCAGCTCCGAGTCCTTGAACTTGATGCCGGGCCGGGCCGCGCGGTCGTCGAGGATCACGTCCACCCCCTTGGCCTGCAACGCGTCGTAAAGGCGGTTGGCCAATGTCATCACTTCCGACTCCGGCTCGACGTCCAGCGCCGTGATGCACACTTCGTACGGCGCGACGGATGTCGGCCAGGTGACGCCGTTGTCATCGTGGCACTGCTCGATCACCGCTTGCAGCGTCCGCGTCACGCCGATGCCGTAACAGCCCATGATGCTTGGGAGGCTCCCGCCGTTTTCGTCGAGGAACGTCGCGCCCAGCGCCTCGCTGTACTTGGTGCCCAGCTTGAACACGTGCCCGACCTCGATGGCGCGGCGGATCTTCAGCGGCTGGCCGGTCCCGACGCACAACTCGCCGGCCCGCACTTGGCGCAGATCGGCCCACGTGCCGACCGTGATGTCGCGCTCGATGTTGACGTTTCTCAAATGGTGGCCGTCGTCGTTCGCGCCGGTGACCATGCCGGAGCCGCCGCGCAACACCGCGTCGGCGTAAACAGGGATGCCGTCGACACCGACCGCGCCCAAGCTGCCCGGGTGCGCGCCCAGCGCCTCGGCGATCTCGGCGTCGCCCGCCGCCCGAAACGCGCTCGCACCCAGCGCGCCGCCGAGCTTGGCCTCCTCGAGCTGGTCGTCGCCGCGCAGCAGCACGAGCACCGGCTTGTTGTCTGCGATGTAAACAAGCGTCTTGATTTGCCGCTCCGCCGCGACGTCGAAGCGCTTGACCAAGTCGTCGATGGTCTTCACGCCGGGCGTCGCGAATTTCTCCGCGACGCCGCAGTGGTCCGCCGGCGTGGCGGTGGCCGGGCCTTGGCTGGTGGCCTTCTCGATGTTGGCCGCGTAGTCGCCACTCTCGCAGTACACCACCTCGTTCTCACCGGTCTCGGCCGGCACCATGAACTCGTGCGAGTGCGCGCCGCCCATCACGCCGGTGTCGGCCTGCACCGGGATGGCCCGCAGGCCGCAGCGCGCAAAAATTCGTTCATACGCGTCGTACATCCGCTGGTAACTGGCGTTGGCCGCCTCGTCATCGACGTCAAAGCTGTACGCATCTTTCATGATGAACTCCTTGGCACGCATGAGGCCGAAGCGCGGGCGGATCTCGTCGCGAAACTTGGTCTGGATCTGGTAAAAATTGACCGGCAACTGGCGGTAAGAGTTGATCTCGTCGGCGACGAGCGTGGTGATGACCTCCTCGTGCGTCGGGCCGAGCACCCACTCCTTCCGGGCGCGGTCCTTCACGTGAAACAGCACGTCCTTGGCCGTCTCGAGCCGCCCGCTCTTGGCCCAGATCGCGGGCGGCTGCAGCGCCGGCATGAACACCTCCAGCGCCCCGGCGCGGTTCATCTCCTCGCGGACGATGGCCTCAACCTTCCGCAACGCCCGCACACCGAGCGGAAGGAAGGTGTATAGTCCGCCGGTGAGCTTGCGCACCAAGCCGGCGCGCAGCAGCAGCTTGTGGGAGATGATCTCCGCCTCGGCGGGCGTCTCCTTCAATGTCGGGATGAATGTCTGTGACCAGCGCATGTACGAATTGGGAACCGCCGACCGAACGGGCCGGCGCTTGGCCAAGCGAACAGGAAAAACCGGGGGAAGTCGAACCGAAACGCGCGCCGCCTACTTGACGGAGTTGACCAGCGGCGCCAGCCCCTGAATGCGCACCTCGAGCGTGTCGTTGGACTCGATCGGCCCGACGCCGGACGGCGTGCCGGTAAGGATGACGTCGCCGGGCAGCAGCGTCATGTTGGTTGAGATGAAGCTGACCAACTCGGAGCAGGTGAAGATCATCTGTGACGTGGAGGAGTTTTGGCAGAGCTGCCCGTTCTTGAACAACTGGATCGTCAGGCAGTCGGGATCGATCTTCGTCTCGATGTACGGGCCAAGCGGCGTGAAGGTGTCGAACGACTTGGCCCGTGCCCATTGGCTCTCGGCGTTCTGGATCGTCCGGTCGCTGATATCCTGCGCCGCCGTGTAGCCGAGGATGTAGCGGCTGGCCGCCTTCGGGGTGACATTGCGGATGCTGCGGCCGATGATGATGGCCAGTTCCGCCTCGTAGTCGGTCTGGTGCTTCTCGAACGGGATTTCGATTTTCCCGCCGTCGGGCAGGATCGACTTGGGGGACTTGAGCCAAAAGAGCGGCGTCTTGGGCGCCTCGAGCCCGGACTCGGCGGCGTGGTCGGCGTAGTTGAGGCCGACGGCGATGACCTTCGACGGCTGGACTGGCACGAGCGTCCGGAACCCCTTTTTCGCAATGGGCGTTTTTTGGAAGGAGGGCGCGCTGAAAATGTCGCCCTTCAGCTTGTACAGATCCCCGTCCTCGACTTTGGCGTAGAATACATTCTCCCCTTTCTGAAAAAGCCCGATTGCTGCCATGTTGCCCGGTTGTTACCAAGCAAATCGGGCCAGCGCAAGAAAAAAGCCGGTTTTGGCCTATTTTAAGGGCTTCATTGTCAACGGATCGCGCATCGGAAGCTCGGTCACGCTGCGCTTGGCCAAGTCGCCCAGTTTCACCGGATGATCCGGATGACCCTTCAAAATCTCCTCCTTTTGGCCGACGATCAGGATGATCACTTGGCCCAGCTTGAGCCGCCGCTTGGCCACGCGCTGCACCGCGGCAATGTCCACCGCCCCAATCTTGTCGCGGTAGTCGGCCCAGTAATTTGGCTGACTGGCGTAGCGGCCAATCATCTCATCGCCGGCAAACGCCGACACCACCTGTCTCGGCGAGGCGAAATTGTTCGGGAACGTGTCGATGAACGATCGCTTGGCCGTGAGCAACTCCTCCGCGCTCACCGGTTCGCGCATGATGCGTTCGATCTCCTCGAGCACGATCGACGTCGCGTAAGCCACCGTGCGCGACTTTGACTGGAAACCGGCACGGAACACCACTGGGTAATGTGCCCCTCCCGGAAACGACGAACCGGCCGAATAGGCCAGGCCTTCGTCCGAGCGCACGCGGTTGGTAATGCGCGACGTGAAGCCGCCCCCGCCGAGCACGTCGTTCATCACCTGGATCGCGTAATAGTCCGGGTCGTCCCAGCGGATGCCCGGCAGCATGATCGACACGCGGCCCTGGTTCACGTCCTTGTCCACAAGGTAGACGCCCGGCTTGCTGTACTCACTCTCCTGCGGCACGGGCGGCGCTTTTTTGCCGGGGTACGGCCAGGCGGCAAACACGCCGTCGAGCCGCTCGAGCATCGCGTCCCGGTCAAAGTCGCCGCTGATGGACAGGATGAAATTGCGCGGATGCACCCATTCATGGTGGAATGCCAACAGATCCTCCCGCCGGATACGCTCGAGCGACGCGGCCGTGGTGTGGCGGTTGCCCCAAAACCCGTCGCCGTACGCGAGGAGTTTGCGCTCGCGCGACTCGATGTTCCTCGAGTCGTCGTTGCGCTGCTTGAGCCCCTGCAACACCTGCGTCTTGCGCAGCGCCAGTTTGTCCTCCTGAAAACTGGGCGCGGCCAGAACGGCCCGCAATAGCTCGAAGCCGCGATCGGCATCCTTCGAGAGCAGATTCAGGCTCACGTTGCCACTGAGGCCGCCAAAACTGCTCGAGAGCCTTGCCGCGAGAAACTCCAGTTCCTCGTCCAACTCGTCCGCCGGTTTGGACGGGATGCCGCCGCGCGCCATCAGGTAGCCGGCCAGGTCGGCCAACCCTTCCTTGCCTTTCGGGTCGAGGTAACTGCCGGCGCGCAGGTTCACCGTCAGGTCGATCAACGGCCGCTCGCGATCCGGATGAATGTAAACGATCGCGCCCGACTTCAGTTCCACCCGGTATTCGGCCGGGTTGGGTGCCTCAAAAACCAGCGGGGGGAACGTCAGTTTCTCCGGCCGATCCGGGATCTCCTGCGCTTGGCCAAGCGCCAATCCCGAAACCGCAACCCAGCCCAGTGCCATGTTTTGTTTGATCGATAATTTCATCTCTGTTGCTCCCGGGTTACTTGCTCAGCTCGGCGATTCGCTCCGCGACTTTCAGCATGATGATTTTCATCAGGCCCTGCTGCTTGCCGTCCGCCTGGCCAAGCTGAGCCTCCATCGCCTCCAACCGTTGCTGCAGCCGCTCGAGGTTGGTCTCCGACTTGATCTGGTTGGAGATGCGCCGCACGATCGCCTGCTGCTCCGCGCTCAGCCCGGCCAGCGCCGGGTCGTCCGGCACCCTCGTGCCGGGTTTTCGCGTAAAGGTCGCCACCGTGCGGTTTTCCTTCACGAGATATTTTTGGGCCACGCGCTGGATGTCTTCCGCCGTGACCTCGAGGATGCTGGGGATCTCGGTGTTGATCGCCCGCCAGTCGCCGCCGCCCTCGTACTGGATCAGCTGCACCAGCAGGTGAAAGTTCGACGACGTGCGGCGCACCGCCATCGCGGCGAAATTGTTTTTCACCTTCTGCAGTTCGCGCGCGGAGACCAGCTCGTTTTTCAGCCGCTCGACCTCTGCGTAGATGCCCGCCTCGACGTCGCCCGGTGTTTTCGGCTCCTTGGCCTCGCCGCCGATGTTGAACATGCCGGCATATTTGCGGGCCAATTGGTGGGCGAACGCCGAGGTTGCCACCTCGCCGCCGAGCACGAGCGCCTTGTGCAGCCGGCCGGAACGTCCGGACAACACCGCCGCCAGCACATCGAGCGCGTGGGCGTCGGGATGCCCGGCCGCCGGCGTGTGCCACAGGATGTCCACCTGCGGGTTGGCCTCCGCCTCGGCGTTCATCCGTTTCTCGACCTTTTGCGCCACCTCCAGCGTGACGACCTCGGGCGGGTTTTTTTCACCGCGCGGGATGCGGCCGAAATAACGCTCGCACAGCTTGGCCGCCTCGCCGGCCTTGAAGTCGCCAACCAATATGAGCGTGATGTTTTGCGGCGCGTAATGGAGTGCGTAAAAGGCGTCGGCCTGCGCCTTGGTGATGGCGGGGATGTCGGACGGCCAGCCGATCACCGGCCAGCCGTACGGGTGCGACTCCCAAAACAGCGCCTCGAGCGATTCCTGGAATTTGCCCAGCGGCGTCGACTCGGTGCGCATGCGGCGCTCCTCGAACACCACGTCGCGCTCGGCGTAAAACTCGCGGAACACCGGCCGCAGCAGCCGCTCCGACTCCATCCACGCCCAAAGCTCGAGCTTGTTCGCCGGCACGGTGATGAAGTAGCCGGTCATGTCGTTGGAGGTGAAGGCGTTCATGCCGGAGGCGCCGGCGGTGGTGTAGACGCGGTCGAACTCGTTCTTGACGAGCACCTCGCGCTGCGCGGCGATCAGCTCGTTAAACTGGACCTCGAGTTCGCGGTAGCGCGCGGTCTTGTTTTCCGGCTTGGCCAAGTCGTCGATCTCGCCGCGCCGCAGGGCGAGACGCATCTTGGCCTCCTCCCGGCGCATGGCGTCGCGCACCACTTCCTGCTGCTCGATGATCTCGGCGTCGCGCTTGGCATCGCTCGTGCCGAGGGTCGGCGTGCCCTTGAACATCATGTGCTCGAACAGGTGCGCGATGCCGGTGATGCCGGGCCGCTCGTTCACGCTGCCGACGCGCGCCACCCAGCCGCCGGCGACGGCCGGCGAGTGGTGCCGCTCGACCATGAGCAGTTTCATGCCGTTGGAGAGGGTGCGCTCCTCGACCGGCACCTGTTGCGCTTGGCCAAGCGCCACGCCGGTGAGGGTGAGCGCCAGGCCAAGCGCTTGGCCAAGCGCCCGGCGTCGGGGTCGTCTTGATTCTGTATTCGTTTTCACAGTCAACATACTGCGGAAGGGTAGCGCGCCGCCTCCGCTGAATCAATCGGCGTCGTGGATGTGATCCACTTCGCGCTTGCAGTAGGGGCAAAAATAGATGCCCCGCTGCTGTTCCTCCTCGTCGAGTTTGAGGCTTTTGCGGCAGATCGCGCAATGGACGGTTTCCGGAATCAGTTTTTGCTCCATCTGAATCTCCTCGTGCCCGGGCAGTGTCGCTTCGTGGGATGTCCCGGCGTCATCCGCAACTGGCTCCGGCTCCGGCGCCGGAGTCTTGGCCGAAGGCTTGGCGCTTGGCTTCTCCTCGCTGCTGCTGAACCAGCCGCCGAACTTGCTTCTCAGGCCACCGTCCTTCTCCTTGCCCTTGGTTTGTTTGCCGTAGTTGAGGTGATCCACCTCCTGTTCGCAGTAGGGGCAGAAGTAGATGCCGGTGCGCTGTTCCTCGCCGTCGAGCTTGATGCTCTCGGCACAGTTCATGCACCGCACGTAGGCCGGCACCTTGAAGAAACTCTCCGGCTTGCCCGGCTGATACAGCTGCGGCGGGGTGTCCTCGTTGTCCTTGGCCTCGGGATCGGCGCCGAGCCGCAGCAGGTAGTCGATCACCTGGGTGTGGCAATTGACCGCGGCGTGATGCAGCGGCGTCTCGCCCTCGGTCGAGCGTGCCTGGATGAGCGAGCGGATGTCCGCCGGAAAATTCTCCTCCTCGGCGGATGGTTGTTGTTCTGTTTCCTCTGCCGGCTCGTTGGCTTCGGCCTTGGCCATGATGAGCGGGGGCAGCGGCCACCGCTCGGGAGCGACCGCCCGGACGAACACCTCGACGATGTCGGCCCAGCCGTACATGGCCGCGAGGTGAATCGGCAGATTGCCGTTGGAATCCTTGGCCCGGAGATCGCCGCCTTTCTTGAGCATCAACTGCACGATGGCCAGGTTGCCCTTGAAGGCGGCCATGTGCAGCGGCGTGCCGCCGAACTTGCCCTTGGCGTTGAGGTCGGCACCCATGTCGATCAGAAAATGCGTGACGCGATCCCAGTCGTTGTAGACGCTGAGGTGCAGCGGGGAGCGGCCTTCCTCATTGCGGCAGTTGACGCTGGCCCCCTCCGAGTGCAGCCGCTTCACCAACCCCAGCTTGTTGTACTGGATCGCCTTGAGCAGTTCCTGATCTAGCTTGGCTTGGTTCACGGCATCCGTCGCCCGGTGCGATTAGCGGTCAAAATCGGCGGCCGTTCAATCCCAATTACCTCACCCCGGGATCGAAACGCCGAATGCCGTCAGGCCAAGCGCGATGAGCAACACCCCGAAGGCCAGCCGAAACCAGCTCTTGGCCGCGAGCCGACCCGGCTTGGCCAGCACCCAGTCGATCATGTCGCGCATGCGCCACGGCGAGACCACCCACCACATGGAGACGAGGATGATCAGGTACGCCCAGACGGCAAACACCAGCCGCCACTCCGACATCTGCTCAACCGGCGTGGCCAGCATGTAATGGCGCTGCGTGTCGAGCATCAGCTTGGCCAGGAGCAGCATGAACACCGCCAGCCCCCGCACCGCCAAAAAGTCCCGCAGAAAAAAACAGGAGCCGATCCCCACCGCGCCAAAGCCGTAGTAAAACCAATGCTTAATCTCGCGGTAGTCGGCCATGTCCTCGATCTTGATGTTCCAGAGAAACCAGGCGGTGGCGGCCAGCATCAGCACGTAGCCGGGAGCGTTGGCTCGCGGGAAGCCCCGCAGCGCCTGCCCCACCGCGACCGGCTTGGCCAGGGTGTAACCGGAGAGAACCACGAGGAACCCGCCGATCAGCATCGACAGTTTGGCGAGGCTGATTTCGCTGTTCATCTTGATGCCGACGTGGAGAAACACGCCGACAAACAACAACAGAAAACCAAACAGCGGCACGGTCGCCTCCGACTCTTTTGCTTGCTCGTTCACGGGTCAGTCCAAATTCAGTCCAAATTCACAATGGCCGGGTCGCCGTACAGGGTGAACGAGCCGGCGCGGGTGATTTTCAAATCCATCAACTGGCCCTGAAAACGCCCGCCCCCGTCGAGCACCACGATCTTGTTGCAGCGCGTGCGGCCCTCCATCCGGGCGGTGTTGCGGCGGCTTGGCCCCTCGACGAGCACCTCCATCCTCCTGCCGACCAATTGCTCGTAACGCCTCGCCCCCATCTCGTTGATCGCCGCGAGCAGCGTGGCGTGCCGCTCCTCGATCAGTTCCCTTGGCAGTTGATTCTCCATCGCCGCCGCCGGCGTGTCGCGGCGGGTGGAGTACTTGAAAACAAACGCGTTGTCGAACTGAACCTCGCGGCAGAGCGACAGCGTCGCCTCGAACTCCGCCTCTGTCTCGCCAGGAAAGCCGACGATGATATCGGTCGTGATGCCGATGCCCGGCCGGACGGCGCGCAACTTGGCCACGATCTCCAGGAACCGCTCGCGCGTGTAGCCGCGGTGCATCCGCTTGAGCATCGCGTCACTGCCGCTCTGCACCGGGAGGTGCGCGCTCTCGCACAGCTTGGCCAAGCGCCCGTACGCCTCGACGAGGTCGTCGCCGTAGCCCTTCGGGTGCGGCGAGGTGAACCGGATCCGCTCCAGCCCGTCGATCCCGTGCACCGCCTCGATCAACTGCACAAACGCCGACTTGCCGTCCCGCTCACCAATCTCGCGGCGGCCGTAGCTCGTCACGATTTGCCCGAGCAGCGTCACCTCGCGCACGCCGCGATCGACCAACTCACGGCACTCGGCCACGATATCGTCGATCGACCGGCTGCGCTCCCGGCCGCGCGTGGACGGCACGATGCAAAACGTGCAAAACTGGTTGCACCCCTGCATGATGCTGACGAACGACGTGACCGATTTCTTGTCGCTCGCGCCGTTGAGCAGATGCTCCCGAATCGTCGCCTCGCTCCCCGGCTCCTCGCCGGTGTCCACCACGCCGGCGGCCCGGCCGGCGAGCAGATCGCCGATGTGATCGGCTGTGCGGTGAAATTTCTGCGTGCCGACCACGAGATCGACGTCCGGCAGCTTGTCGATCAATTCCCGCCCGCGGCTCTGCGCCATGCAGCCCATGAAACCCAGCACCGCCTTGCGGTTTTTTGAGCGCAACTGCCCCGCCACATGGCTCATTTTTCCGAGCGCCTTCTGCTCGGCCGCATCGCGCACGCTGCAGGTGTTGAGCAGAATGACATCCGCGCCCAGCGCGTCGGCCGTCATGCGGTAGCCTTTGGCCACCAGTTGCGCCGCGACCGCCTCCGAGTCGCGCTCGTTCATCTGGCAACCGTACGTTTTTATGAAGACACTCGGCATCCGCTGCTCACCACACACTCAATACTTCACCAACGCCCGCACCGGCGCGTCGCCCATCTTCGCCCGGCCGTCGAGAAAGCCCAGCTCGATGAAAAACACCGCCTCGACCACCTGCCCGCCGGCCTTGGCGACAAGATTCGCCGCCGCCGCCGCCGTGCCGCCCGTGGCCAACAGATCGTCCATCAACAGCACGCGTTGGCCCGCCGTGACGGCGTCGGTGTGAATGGCGATCGTGTTGCTGCCGTACTCGAGGTCGTAGCTTTCCTCGAGGGTTTGCCACGGCAACTTGCCTTTTTTGCGGATCGGCACGAAGCCGACGCCCAGTTCGCGGGCCATCGCCGCGCCGAAAATGAAGCCGCGCGCGTCGATCCCGGCGACGACGTCGACCGTGTCGGCCGAGTGCCCGCCGAGCAGGTGGCTGATGCAGCCGTCGAGCAGCCGGGCGTCAGCCAACACCGGCGTGATATCTTTGAATTGAACCCCCTCCTCGGGGAAATCCGGCACATTGCGGATCGCTGTTTTTAATTCCTCCAGCGTGACGTCGGTCGAACCCATGGCGGGCAATGTCCCCGCTTGGCCAAGCGGCGTCGAGAATATTGCGCTTGGCCAAGGGCTTGGCTCTGGGAGCGCGGCCGCCTCGCCTGCGGTCTTGGACGCCCTCGTCCAAGACGAAAAACCGTGGACTCACACGATGAATTCCGGCGGGGCGCCGAAATCACTCAACTAAAACATTAATGCCGTCGCCTTCTTGTGGCTCGCTCTCGCAACCATCTCAAATCCCCCCTCAATGGCAATGTCACCCAACCGTGCCGGTACGTCTCGGGGGTAAGTATTTTAGCGTGTTCCCAGCGTTTGTATTCGATGTGGTTATCTGTAAAAAGATTGTTCGCCCCACCGGAATGATGGATTCCTGGCAAACTTCTAATTTGAGGCTTCTCCATGTGAATCTCTATATCACATAGTGCAGTGCATTTCATATTGGCATCTTGGAGTAAAAAAATCCCCGCAGATCCGGCCCTCTTGGCTAAATCAGACACAATTCTGTATTGTAAATATTTTGCGGCATAATCCTTTCTCTCTGTTTGCCACACGCTTTTGCCGCCCACCCATTCATTCTGATGGTAAGTCGGCATCACCTGTCGGATTTGCCCCTCATAACTCAACCGAAAGGGGTCACTCGGGCATTTATATATTTCCGTGGATTTACCCAGATACATTTCGAGTGGCCCTTTATAGTGGCGGAATTGGTCGCCCTCGGTTAGCATTCGGAACAGCATGGCTTTATAGGCACCTTTTGCGTCGTTGTATATTTGAGGGAAATTATTAAACAAATTAATACCCCCGGGAAGTCCGGCATAAGCTAAAATTTCGCCATTGTTATCGAACGCATATTCATAGTATCCGATCCCTATCTGTTTCAAGTTATTGGAACAATATGACCGCTCGGCAAGCTCCTTGCTTTTGGCCAGTGCCGGGAGCAAAAGGGCCGCCAGTATCGCAATGATGGCAATCACCACCAATAACTCCACCAACGTAAAAGCAAAAAGTGGGCGGTGCTTGTCCCGTGTTCTTTTGTCAACCATTGACGTCCTTTGGATTACTCCCACCAATCGTATCCCGGCCATTCGTAGTTTTGATGCCAAGTAGCCGTGCCGTATATCACATCAATAAAGCGACCCTTATCATAGATCATGAATAACATAGCCCCAGTGATAGTTACATTAGCATCGACTGTTCCGTTGGCAGTAACTGTATAAGCCTCAATGGTATCCGCCCCGTAATACACACCTGACTGAACCGCCATCCCGAAATCGTCCGTATCCGAATCGGAAAACGGCAGCCAGTTACCTTGAACTTTTGAGCTATCATTATCTTCGTTGTTCGGTACCCACCTTGCGATATTATCAGATTCAGTACCCCCTGAATTATCACTAATATTATCCCAATTACCGATAACATAAAATGTGCCGGCGATATCCGGAATTTCATCAAACTTGGGAGATGTGAATCCGGTAATATTACTAATATCAACATTCGCCCCACAAACTCGAATATAATCATCAGATCTCCATGCGATGTCAACTGTTTCTATTTCCGTCGTTACCCAATCCGGGCTAACTCCAATTCGGGGCTGTATGCTGACTAGAAATTTTTGCGCCGCAAAACACGGGAACATACTAAGGAGTGCGTAAGTAAGTAGACATTAGATTTATACCTTGATATGATTTGCGGCGTGAAAGAGCACGA
>JACNJE010000119.1 GCA_014382705.1 Verrucomicrobiota bacterium
GCTCCGCATTCCAACATCAACTGCCCGACAATTGCCTCGGGATGAATAGGTCAG
Source organism: Verrucomicrobiota bacterium (assembly GCA_014382705.1). Classification (GTDB taxonomy): domain Bacteria; phylum Verrucomicrobiota; class Verrucomicrobiia; order Limisphaerales; family UBA1096; genus UBA1096. The sequence continues at coordinate 55 of JACNJE010000119.1, forward strand.
GCTAAGCAACGCTTGGCCAAGCGGAGGAAAAATCACTCCAAAATCATTTTTCGCTTTTCACGCGGGGATTCACCCCCATGATTCGCGCGCTTATGGAAGAGTCATTGGTTCTGTTGAAACCGGATTGTCTGGAGGGCCGCAAATGCGGTGAGGTGTTGAAGCGCTTTGAGGAAGTCGGCTTCAACGTGTTCGGCGTGAAGATGATGCGCCTGTCGGAGGAGATCCTGCGCGAGCATTACGCGCACCTGACCGAGCTGCCGTTTTTCCCTGAAATTCAGGGCTTTATGCAGTCGTCACCGGTGGTGGCGATCGCATTGCGTGGGGACAATGCCATCGTCCGCATCCGCGAAATGGTCGGCCCAACCGACTCGACCGTCGCCGACAAAGGCACGATCCGCGGCGACTTCGGCCAGGACAAGATGCGCAACGTCGTCCACGCCTCCGACACGGTCGAGAACGGCCAAGCGGAGCTCAAACGTTTCTTCGCCGAGGGCGAATTGTTTGGCTAAGCCGCTTGGCCAAGCGCACCCTGCCACGACCTTGCCGCAGCCGGCGTTGCTGTGGCTAAATCGGCGCATGGAACTGGACGAACGACTGCACTCCCTCCACGAACGGATTGGCGCCGCCTGCGAACTCGCCGGGCGCGACCCGGCGGAGGTCATGCTGCTACCGGTCTCGAAAAACCACAGCGCCGACGCTGTGCGGGAGCTGACCTATCACGGCTGCCGGATCTTCGGCGAAAGCAAAATCCAGGAAGCCAAGCTGAAGATCTCCGCCTGCCCCGGCAATCTCGAATGGCATCTCATCGGGCATTTGCAGTCCAACAAATGCCGAGATGCGGTGCGGCTTTTCCGGATGATCCAGAGCGTCGATCGCATGTCGATCGCCGAGGAAATCAACCGGCACGCCCACAACGCCGCCAAGGATATGCCGGTGCTGCTCGAGGTCAACGTCGCCGGCGAAGGCACCAAGTACGGCTTCAAGCCGACTGAGTTGCTCGACGTCCTCGAGCCGCTCAACGACCTGCCGCGGCTGGAAATCCACGGCCTGATGACCCTCGCCCCGTGGGTGCCCGAGCCGGAAAAAGTACGGCCCATCTTTCAGCGGCTCCGCGAGTTGAGAGAGGCGTGCGAGCAGAAACTCGGCGCACCGCTTCAACATCTCAGCATGGGCATGAGCGGCGACTTCGAGGTGGCGATCGAAGAGGGTGCCACGATCGTCCGCATTGGCACCGCCCTGTTCGGCCCCCGCCCCCGCCCGGCGAAGGCAAAATAGCTCATCTTGCCTGCAAGGAGCATCCGTGATAGTGGATGGCCATGAGTGCAATGCGTTATGTCTATTGGCAGGATGGAGAGTGCTGGATCGGTTATCTCGAGGAATTTCCGGATTACGAAACTCAAGGCTCAACCAAGAGTGACCTCGAGGAACATTTGCGCGATCTCTACAAGGATCTTGCGAATGGAGCCATCCCCAACGTCCGGCGTGTTGGCGTCCTTGAGTCCGCGTGAAAAGACGCGACCTCATCAAAAAAGTTGAAGCGCTTGGCTGCTCGCTGATTCGTCATGGCGGCAAACACGACTGGTATCAAAACAACGAAACCAAAGTCTGCCAACCCATTCCTCGCCACCGAGAGGTCAACGAGTACTTGGCACGAAGCATCCTCCGGAAACTCAGCCGGTAGTCGCCTCGACAACAGCGCTTGGCTCGCCTAGTTTTTCCCCGATGTCGCTGGGCACTTCACCGCTAACCGTCGCAGATCGCACGTTCGACTCGCGCCTGCTTTTGGGCACGGGCAAGTTCGACTCGCCCAAGTCGATGCGCGACGCACTCGCCGCGAGTGGCACGCAGATCGTCACCGTGGCTCTGCGACGCGCCGACCTCTCCGGCACGAACGATCCGTTCGCAAACATCCTCGAGTACATCGACCCCGAGCGCTATCTCGTCCTGCCAAACACCAGCGGCGCGATGAACGCCGACGAAGCCGTGCGCTTGGCCAAGCTCGCCGCCGCCGCCGGTCTTCCGAAATGGGTGAAACTCGAGATCCACCCTGACCCCCGCTACCTGCTGCCCGACCCGGTGGAGACATTCGAGGCGGCCAAGCGGCTTGTCGCTGAAGACTTCACCGTGTTGCCGTACATCAACGCCGACCCAGTCTTGGCCAAGCGACTGCAGGAAGTTGGCACTGCCACGGTCATGCCGTTGGGCGCGCCGATCGGCTCCAATCGCGGCATCGAGACGCGGGAACAAATTCGCATCATCATCGAGCAGGCCACCGTGCCGGTGGTGGTCGATGCCGGCATCGGCTCGCCGAGCCACGCCGCCGAGGCAATGGAAATGGGCGCGGACGCCGTGCTGGTCAACACCGCCATCGCCATCGCTGACGACCCATCTCGCATGGGACTTGCTTTCAAGGCGGCCGTCGAAGCGGGCCGCGCAGCCTACGAAATCGGCCTTGGCCAACCACTTGGCACGGCCAGCGCAACCAGCCCGCTCACCGGTTTTCTCGAGGAAAAGCCGCTGAAACAGGCTGATGGCTGAACGAAAAACGCTCACACGGCAACGCGCCCGGAACATCCTGAACACCGCCGCCAAGCGCACGGTGCTCGTCACCGGCGACGCGATGCTCGACCAGTTTTTGTGGGGCGACGTCTCGCGCATCTCGCCCGAGGCACCGGTGCCGGTGGTCGAGTTTCAGCGCGAGAGCTTCATGCCCGGCGGCGCGGCCAATGTCGCCCGCAACCTCACCGCCCTCAACTGCCCGGCGAAAATGCACAGCGTCGTCGGCCGGGATGATGCCGCAAAAAAACTCCGCGCACTGCTCAACGCCGACAACGTCGATTGCACGAAACTGCTGACCGACATCTCGCGGCAGACGAGCTGCAAAACGCGCATTATCGCACAACGGCAACAGGTTGTGCGGGTCGATCGCGAATCCAGTGCCAACCTCGAGCCGCGCTTGGCCAAGCGGTTGATCAAGTCGATCGACAGCGGCCTAACTGATGCGAACGCGATCGTCATCGGCGACTACGGCAAAGGCATCGTCACGCAAGGATTTCTCGATGACCTCAAGGCGCTAAGCCAACGGCACGGAGCTTGGCTGAGTCTCGACCCCAAGCCGGTGCACTCACTCGATCTCCGTGGCCTGTCGGTGATCACGCCCAATCGCAAAGAGGCATTCGAACTGACCGGCATCAGCGACACCACGCACCACACCAACCCACTCAAGGACCGCAACCTCATGCGAGTCGCCAAGCAACTCGTCGGCGAATTGGAGTTGAAAGTGTTGCTGATAACGCTGGGTGAACTCGGCATGCTCGTCTGCCAACCAGGACAGAAACCGTTTCACATTTCGACCATCGCCCGCGAAGTCTTTGACATGTCCGGTGCGGGCGACACGGTGATTGGGTCGTTCACGTTGGCCATTGCTGCGGGGGCCGATCCAGTCGAAGCAGCGATCTTCGCCAACCACGCCGCCGGAGTGGTCGTCGGAAAACTCGGCACCGCCACCGTGACGCCGAAGGAACTTCTCGCCAGCTTTTAAGCCGTATGCTCGACGGCAAACCCGCCATTTTCCTCGACCGCGACGGGACCCTCATCGTCGAGACCGGCTACCTCCACGAGCCGGAAAAAGTCGAGATGATCCCCGGCGCTGGCGAAGCTCTCCGGAAGCTTGCCGAGTGGGGCGTCGAGTTGTTCATTGTCACCAACCAAGCCGGCATCGGACGCGGCTACTACACGGAGGAGCAGATGCACGCGGTCAACGAGCGTGTCGCCGCAGAGTTCGCCAAGTTTGGCGTGGCCTTCCGCAAAATCTACTTCGCTCCCGAGGCGCCCGGCCAGCCAAGCCGCAACCGCAAGCCGTCACCGCAAATGCTGCTCGACGCCCGCGACGAATTTGGCATCGACCTCGCCGCCAGCTACATGGTCGGCGACAAGGTTTCGGATATCGAGTGCGGCTGGAACGCCGGCGTGAAGTGCAGCGTCCTCGTCCGAACCGGCTACGGCCGTGAACACGAACCGCAGCTTGGCAACCCGACCGGCCCGCTGATTGTCATCGACTCAATCGCCGACCTCGCCCTTGGCCAAGCGGGTGATTTAGCGACTGGCTAATTCCGCGCTTTCTGCCGCCGCAATTTTACGACCGAGTTCGTCTTTCACAACATCCCATTGATAAAGAATGCTCGAGTCGAAGTCGGCTCCGTTGGGCCAGCAAATCACACCCACTTCGGCGTCAACAATCACTTGGTTGAAAACCGCTTTATTGCGTAGAGCCCCATAAATCCCCCCGTGCAAAACCGGCTCAAAATCAATCTCCCGATCCGTCCCGTCCGAGAAATGCACTCGCAGCCGATAGTCTCCGATCACCGCCACGGTTGTCACTTTTTCAAAAACGTGCTTTGTCATATTAATGCAACGGTTCAATGCTTCCCGGCAATTTCCCGCTTTGCAGCGCGTTCCAAGCGGTCTGCAACTCTTCCTGATGAATTTCGCCCCATGCCTCGACCAGTCGGCGTTGCCGGTTGGGAAACGATCCTTCAATCATGCCCACCGGGTCAATCGTGAACACGGCCTGATTGCCTTGATGATATGCATGAAAATGCGGCAAGCTGTGCTAACCACCGGCCTCCAAATACATGCGGATGATAATCCCAAAGAATCGCGACAACTCCGGCATGGCACCACCGAACTTTTATCCACGCAAATGCATTGTCAAGTAATTGGCCTGAAAAGGATTGTCTTCAAACGGCGGGGGGGCTTTGGCATACTGCGGCGCGATGCATGATTTTAGCTTCAAGCGCGGGAAGTTGTACTGTGAAAATGTTTCGGTGGCGTCGCTCGCCAAGAAACATGGCTCTCCCCTTTACGTATACTCCCACACCACGCTGACTAGAAATTTCGAGCAACTGGACGATGCCTTGTCGCCGGTCGATCATCTGGTTTGTTACTCGCCCAAGGCGAATTCCAACCTTGCCGTGCTGCGAACGCTGGCCAACGCCGGAAGCGGCTTTGACATCGTCAGCGGCGGCGAACTCCGGCGCGTTATTGCCGCCGGTGGCGATCCGTCGAAGTGCGTGTTCGCCGGCGTCGGCAAGTCGGAGGAGGAAATCGAGCTCGCGCTGAAGAAGGGAATCTACGCGTTCAACGCCGAAAGCGAGCCGGAACTGATACGCATCAACAAAGTTGCCCGCCTCCTCAAAAAGAAAGCGCCAATTGCCGTGCGGGTGAACCCGAACGTGGATGCCAAGACGCACGCCAAGATCACCACCGGCACGTACGACAATAAATTCGGGATCGCCTTTGAGGAAATCGAGGGCGTGTACGAGCGGACGGCCAAGCTGAAGCACCTGCACTTGCGCGGCTTGCAGATGCACATCGGCTCGCAGCTCACCGAGATCGGGCCGTTCGAAAAGGCGGCTAATAAAATTGTGCCGTTGGCCAAGCGCCTGGCTGAAAAACATGGCATCGAGTTTTTCAGCATCGGCGGCGGCGTGGGCATCGCGTACGAGTCGGCACTCGAGAGCGGCGACGCCAAATGGTGGCGATCGCCCAAGCGTAAAAACGTGCTCACTCCGGCTAAGTACGCGGCCAAGCTCGTCCCTCTGCTAAAGCCGCTTGGCTTGCGGATTCTGGTTGAGCCGGGCCGCTTCATCGCCGGCAATGCGGGCATCCTCATCACGCGCGTGGAGTACGTGAAACAAACCGGCGTGAAAAATTTCGTAATCGTCGACGCCGCGATGAACGACCTCGCACGCCCAGCCCTTTACGACAGCTTCCACGAGATCGTGCCGTTGACTCGGAAGGCCGGCGATCATCGGAAAAAGAACCAGATTTCCTCCGATGTCGTCGGGCCAATCTGCGAATCCGGCGATTATTTCTGCAAAAATCGTCCCCTGCCCAAGGTCGGCGAGGGCGATTATCTCGCGCTGCTCAGCGCCGGCGCGTATGGATTCGTGATGGCGTCCAACTACAACGTCCGTCCCTTCCCCGCCGAAGTGCTGGTCAAGGGCAGCCAAGCGGAAGTCGTTCGCAAACGCCAACCAATCAAGCAGTTATGGGCCAGCGAATCCGTCCCCAAATGGCTCGAGTGAGTTAGCCGCAACCGCCAACCGGCATGCACATTTCCCGGAATCCATTCGTACGGTTTCCGGGTTTTTTATTCGTTTGCTTTCTCTTCGTTGTCGGCTGGCTTGTTTGGCAATCGACCAAAGTCAGCATCGACACCAATCCGCTGACGCTGCTCGAGTCGGATCAGCGGCATCAGGAAACCTTCGATCGCATCCAGTCGTTTCTCAACCATGACACGGTGGTGGTTGTCAGCATTGAGAGCGACAACATATTCAGCCAAGCCGGGTTCAATCACATCCGGGCAATCAGCAACGCGCTTGGCCAACAGCCGGGCTTGGTCGATGTCAAAAGCCTGACGCATTCGGTCAAGCCGGTTCGCAGGGGACTCTCGCTCGTGATGGAGCCGTTTGTCCCGGCCGGCCGACTCTCGGGGGATCAGATCGCCGCGATTCGGCAGTTCTCCGTGACGCATCCGCTGGTCCGCAACATCATGGTTTCGCCCGACGGCAAAATCACCCTCATCACGGCAGCCTACAAACGCGACCTCTCCACACCAGCACTACGCCAGGCGTTTCGCGATGAGACGAATCAACAGCTTGCGCCGTTCGACACGCCGGATTACACGATTCGCTCCATCTCGTTGCCGTTTATCGCGGAGGAAATCAGCGATTCGTTTCTTCGCGACTTGAAGCTGGTGTTACCGGTCACGACACTGGTCATCCTGCTCGTCATCGGACTGACGCTGCGTTCATTTCCCTGCCTCGTGTTGCTGTTGCTCAGCGAGTTGACCCTCGTGGCGATGCTGCCCGGGGTGCTGGGCTTGGCCGGTTTTTCACTCTCGCCATACAACCTGCTGCTGCTGCCGCTGCTCGGGGCGATCAACCTGACCATGCTGACCCACCAGTTGACCGCCCTCCGCAGGACTGATGCCGGCCTGACGATGGACGAACGATTTGCCGCGATGCTGCGCGAGGTGTTCCGGCCCAGCCTGTTCGCCGCGATCACGACCGCCATCGGGCTTGGGTCGCTGGCCGTGAGCGTAGTGTCACAGGTTCAGGCTTTCGGGGTCTCGGGAATCGTCGGAATCACAGTCATTTTCGCGTGGAACTTTGGGCCGGGGCTGTCGTTTCTACGCTTGGGTTGCCGCGCTTGGCCAAGCTCCATCCGATTGGGCACCAATGACTTGAGTCAATCTGACGGCCGCTCCCTGTTTCGCCGCCTTGGCCAAGCGGCCTTGGCCAAGCGATGGCCAGCGGGGGTCGCCTTCACGACTCTTTTGCTTCCGGCGCTGGTTGCCGCCGGCCAACTGAACCTCGACATCCGGGCGATTCGGTTTCTTTCCCCGGACAGCCCCACCCGGCAAATGGCTGAAATGGTGGACGCGCGAATGGGCGGCATCAACATCGTCCAGCTGGACTTCGATTCCGGAAGGCCCAACGGGATTAACCGGCTCGACTTTCTGCGCGGGATGCAGGCCGTGCAGGAGTTCGCCGAGGATACCGGCGGCTTCAGCAGCACCTATTCGTACGCATCGTTGATGGCGATGATGAACGGAATCTGGAAAAGCGACGACTCGGACACCCTGTCACTGCCGACCCATCCCCTGACGCTCAACCTGTTTGTCCTCGCCCTAAAGGCAACAAACTATCCGTTTCTTCAGGCGTTGTGTGACGAGTCGCAACAAACCGCGCACCTCGTGTTACGGACAGTCGATCTGCCCAGCGGGGAGTTCGTCCGCCTGCTGGAATCCGTTGAGCAGTTCGCGAAGGAAACCGCGCCGAATGGCGTCACGATTTCAGCCGAGGCCGGGTTGCACACCATCCTCCAAGCCGACCGGGAAATCGTCGATGCCCAGCTCAGCAGCCTGGTCATCACACTCATCGCGATGCTGGCAGTAATGGCGATGCTGTGGCGGTCCGTGCGACTGGCTGTTGTCTCGTTGGGAGTCAGCCTGATGCCGTTGGCGGTGCTGGCGATACTCGCGGCGGGGTTTGCGGTGCCGTTGAATTCCATCACCGCGATGATCGCCGCGCTGGTCTTGGGCATCAGCATCGACGACGCCGTCCATCTCGTCACTCATTGGCTGCTACTGCGGAAGCAGGGCGTTGAACCGGCTGCTGCACTCGCCCAGTCACTTGAAGCCAAAGGGCCGGCCATCCTTTGCACCAGCCTGATTCTAATCGGCTTTTCCGTGGCGCTGGTCTGGGTGAGTTTTCCGCCGGTGCAGCAATTCGGCTGGCTCTCGGCGGCCGCCTACGGAGCCGCCTTGGTGGCTGTGTTGTGGGCGCTCCCGCTGTTTCTGGCGACAAACAGGCGGTAGATCAACCGGCCTGTGCCTTCACCCAATCCGTGACCTTGTTGACCATCACCGCGAGCGCCGCATCGCTGAACACGTGATCGGCCTCGGCGATCTCGAAAAGCTCCGGGCTGTTTGTGGCCTTGGCGATGATGTCCCGTGAGTCGCCAACCGGCACGATGTCATCCTCCGATCCATGCACCAGCAGCCACGGCACGCTGATTTGCGCGCCCAGATCAACGACCGACCCGATCGCCTTCATGTCGTTCATGTAGGTGCTGGAGAGCGGGCACCGTTCCTCCCCCCACATGAAGCCGGTGTCCGGTGTTTCTTCGCCGAACTCGCGCCGGGCAAATTCCTCCGTGTGCACCATGCCAGCCAGCGAGACGAGCGCCTCGATTCGCGGATCAGTGGTAGCCCGGTTGACGCCCACGGCACCTCCCATGCTGTGGCCCACGTAGCAAATTCGCCTCCCACCCACGGCGTCGATCACGCTGCCCAAGTCCCCGGTCTCCTTCGTGATGGTGCAGTCGACGAACGCCCCGCCGGAATCCCCGTTGCCGGCGAACGACATTCGCAACGCTGGAATGCCGGCAGCCTCGAGCCGTTCGGCCAACGCGACAACCAACGGCCGATCCTTGTTGCCGGTCACGCCATGCCCAATGATGACAATGAAGTCGGAACGCGATTCGCCGGAATGAACGGTGTAGTCGAGTGTCTCGCCCTGCTGATTCCTGATTTCTCCAAACATGCCGGGAGGGGGATAGCAAACCGCCGCGCGCTTGGCCAGATTCAAGTTGCGCTTGGCCAAGCTTGTCGAGAGGCGACGGCCTTGCCAGAATCCGCGCCGTGAAATCCGGAAAGAAAAAGCCACGCTACGTGCTGGGCATCGACTTCGGCACCCTCTCCGGCCGGGCACTGCTGGTGAACGCGAATACGGGGGAGGAGGTGGCCTGGGCTGATCATTCCTACAAAAACGCCGTGATCGAGGAGTCGCTGCCCGGCAGCCGGAAGCGGCTCAAGCCCCTCACGGCACTGCAGGATCCGGCCGATTACATCGAGGTTTTGCGCAAGGCCGTGCCGCGGGCGATGCGCTTGGCCAAGGCCAAGCCGGAACAGGTGCTCGGCATCGGGGTGGACTTCACCAGCTGCACCATGCTGCCGACGCTGGCCGATGGCACGCCGCTTTGCTCGCTGAACAAGTGGCGCAACAATCCGCACGCTTGGGTGAAACTGTGGAAGCACCACGCCGCCCAGCCGGAGGCCAACCGGATCAACGAGGTCGGCTCGCGGCGGAAGGAGGATTTCATCACCGCCTACGGCGGCAAATACTCCAGCGAATGGTTTTTCGCCAAGATGCTCGAGACCGTCCGGGAGGCACCCAAGGTTTACGATGCCGCCGAGCGGTTCGTCGAGGCCGGGGACTGGCTCGTGTGGCAGCTCACCGGCAGCGAGAAACGTAGCCTCTCCGCCGCCGGCTTCAAGGCGATGCGCGTGAGCCGGGCCAAGCGGGGTGGATGGACCTATCCCGGCAGGGCGTTTTTCAAGTCACTCGACGCCAGAATGACCAACGTCGTCGCCGACAAACTGGAAAGCGAGACCATCGAGCTTGGCAGCAACGCCGGCGGGTTGACGGCGAACATGGCCAAGGCAACAGGGCTGCCCGCCGGGACGCCGGTTGCCGCAGCCAACATTGACGCCCACGCCGCCGTGCCAGCCTGCACGGTCACCGATGCCGGCAAACTGGTGATGATCATGGGCACCAGTACCTGCCACCTGCTCGCCGCCAAGCGCGAAAAACCGGTGGAGGGCATTTGCGGCGTGGTGCAGGACGGCGTAATCCCTGGCCTCTGGGGCTACGAGGCAGGCCAATCGGGCGTCGGCGATCTCTTCGCATGGTTCGTGCAAAACGGCATCCCGGCGGAACTTGGCCAAGCGGCGAAGAAAGCCAGACAGGACATTTACCAATACCTCGAGACCCAGGCGGCCAAGCTAAAGCCGGCCGAGAGCGGCCTGCTGGCGCTGGATTGGTGGAACGGAAACCGCTCGGTGCTGGTCGATGCCGACCTGAGCGGGTTGCTGCTTGGCCAAACCCTGGCCACGCGGCCGCATGAGATTTACCGGGCATTGCTCGAGGCGACGGCGTTCGGCACGCGACAGATCATCGAGGCTTTCACGTCGCAGGGAGTTGCGATCGATGAACTTTATGCCTGCGGCGGGTTGGCGGTGAAAAACCGGCTGCTGTTGCAGATTTATTCCGACGTCACCGGAAGGCCAATCAAGATCGCCGCAAGCGAGCAGGCCAGTGCGCTTGGGGCCGCGATGTTTGGTGCGGTGGCCGCCGGGGTGTACAGCGACATCGGCCAAGCAGCCCGGAAGATGGCGCGTGTGCGACGTAAAATCTACAAACCAAACACCAGACGCAACAAAACCTACGATCTACTTTACCGAGAATACAACAGGCTGCACGACCAGTTTGGCCGAGATCCAAACAGCAGCATGAAGGTGCTCAAGAAACTACGAAACCAAGCGCTTGGCCATTAAGCCGAAATTATCTAAGGGGCAATGGATCGCTTCGACGCAGTACTTTTTGACATGGACGGCGTGATCGTCGACAGCGAGCCGATTCATGAAATGTCGTTTTTGGAACTCTGGCAGGAGATGGGTTACGGCGACAATCACGGCATCCACTTTCCCGATTATTACGGCCAATCAGACCGGGTGGTTTGGGAGTCATTTATTGAGAAACACCAACCCTCACAAACAATTGGCGAATTGATCGGGCTCAGGGAGAAACGGCTGGTTCAAATGCTGCGCGACAAGCAGCCTATCTTCGATGGTGTCCCGAAATTGGTTCAGTGCTTGGCAAAGCAACTTCCACTTGCCGTTGCCTCAGGTTCTGTTCATAGAATTATTGACGAAGTCCTGGCAATGCGAGACTTGCGCCGTTATTTCCGGTGCACTGCAAGTTCAGAGGATGTAGAAAAGCCCAAGCCTGCCCCAGATACCTTCCTACTGGCGGCCAGGCGCCTGAGTGTGATGCCTAAAAAGTGCTGTGTGATCGAAGATACCGTTTCCGGAGTTCTGGCCGGCAAGGCGGCTGGAATGACGGTTTTGGCCATCACAAATACGTTCAAGGCAAATGCACTAGAGCAAGCGGGCGCGGATCAGGTATTTCAAACTTATGAGGACATTGGCGGTTTCTTTGAAATCAGTTAGGAAAACCCAGGAAACCTAAAACTCTCGAATCGAATCCAAACATTCCTCTTGAGATCTCCCCCATTCGGAATAAGCCAAAGGGAATATTCGCATCCCGGCACGCTTTAACATTTTATATCGCTCCAAGCTAAACGCATCCTCGAATCGACCAGGAAAACCGATTAAATCGATCCCCAACGTTCTCCCTTTTTTCTGAATTACAAGATCCATTTCCAAACCGGCCACATCAAACGACGGCCACACCTTATATCCCGCTTTATTTAACGCATCGTGCACAGGGTGAGCGGAATCGGGGAGTTGTGATAATTGCCCACAGGTCGGTTCCTGATAATAACCCCGCAAGTACAACAAATAAGAAGCTAGCAACGAATTTTTATTTAAATCGCTCTCTCTAATGGAAAGAAAGACGACCTGCTCCACTCTAGCTCTAGTAACCATGACATTGAACACATCTGATTGGTTCATATATCGAAACGCAGTAGCGGACGATTTCTCATCCAACACAAACGAAAGGCACATAATATCGCGTTCTTCTCCTTGGAATGAATGAGGCGTACCAACCAAGATTTTGTGTTTTTGTATTGCCTCAATGGGTATTTCACGAAGAATCAACTCTCCGAGATAATCAGCCTGATGCCTAAACGGTGTGGTTACGCCAATACTTTGCGAGTACTCGGGATCTAAGTGACTTTGAGATTCAACTGTATCCAGAATCAATTTTAATAGTTTCTCAGATTCATTTCTGTTAATGCCATTTTTTTCACGAACACCATTACACTGTATCACCTGAATATTTCGGAATTGGATCAACTCCGGGTTTTGCGTCATAATACGAAGTGAACCATTGTAAAAATGCCGATTGCTGAATTGAATGATATCGGGACGGCTCCGGTAATGCTCATCCAAGAATTGGACTCGTTTTTGTTCGGTTATCGTCTCCTCTGCAAGATCAAGAATACTCTTGGAGCGGTAGTCCAATTGATCTGCAACTTCCGCACCCAGTCCTTCTTTCGAGGCCAGTATGGTTTGCTTGCTTCTAGCAAGAAAAGAGACATGTCGCAGTTGCTTTGGATCTCCGACAATAGCAACCCGCTTGGCCCGTTGCAGGATAGGCAGACAACTCGCGATATCACATTGAGTTGCTTCATCTATTATTGCCAAATCAAACATTTCCGGGATCAGCGGCATATTATCGTGAATATCCGAATTCTTAGACATCCAAACAGGAAATGTTTTCAAGATCATCCCAATATCCAGTTTTGAAAGTATATCGCGCTGTTTCGAGCCCGTCCTAGCTCTGAGGGATTTAAGAAAATCCATCAATGTTTTTCGATTAGTCTGTCATAACTCTATGAAAATGTCCTCTTTTGAACTCGCTTAAAATGTCCTCATGG
>JACNJE010000001.1 GCA_014382705.1 Verrucomicrobiota bacterium
CTCTCCTCTCAACCCTTTCCAACCCTTCGGTGTCCTTTTTTATGAGTCAACACGGGCTTGTTGGCGCGACACAAAATCGCCTTGCAAGGGGGGGGGAGCTTTGGCAGGGTGCGCGCCCTTCTGGGTGCGCCCGTAGATCAACTGGATAGATCGCATGGCTACGAACCATGAGGTTGGGGGTTCGAATCCTCCCGGGCGTACCACTTTTTCTCCCTCAAACTAAAGATGCTCGCCAAGGGCGGGGCAAGCTACTGGGGTTTCGGGACGACGGTTTTATTCTCGAAACCGGCCACGAGGAAGCGCTTGCCTTTTTGGATGACGGTGTGCCCTTCGGCCTCGAGTTTTTTGCGGATGGCCTCGACGCCGCCGGGATATTTCGGGTTGATCTGGCCGTCGCTCTTGAGCGTGCGCCAGTACGGCGTGATGCGTTTGCGTCCCTGCCGGGCCATCTCGTCGGCGGCATGGGCGGCGATCCACGAAAAGATGCCGGTGGTGATCGGGCAGGCGAAGTCGGTCTTGTGTTTGTTGGACAGCGCGGTACGCAGCGCGTTGATGGTGGTGAGTTTGCCCTTGGGCACCTTTTTCATCAGCGCGTCGACCTCGAGCGGGGCGGGGATGACGAACCGGCCCTCGCCGAATTTCTTGGAGAATTTGCCGTCGCCGCTGTCGCCGTACTTGGGCAAGTCCTTGGAGTCATTGAGCTTGGCTGTCCAGTTGACGCTGATCCGCTTTACCGCCATGACGGCAAAAGCGTGTCCCAAAAACCCAAAAAAGCAATTCTAACTCCCCCTCCCAAAAAAAACTCTTGCCAGCAGTCGGTTTTTGGCCAACTTTTTCCCCGACAAATAAGCGATGAAAAAAAGGAGCCGCATTTCCGGGGCGATCACGGCGTTCACACTGATTGAGTTGTTGGTGGTCATCGCCATCATTGCCATTCTGGCGGCCCTGCTGTTGCCGGCCCTAGCCAAGGCCAAGCAGAAAGGCTTGCAGGCCGTCTGCATGAGCAACCTCAAGCAGTGGGGGTTGGTCTGGCAATATTACACCGACGACAACGAAGGCAAATTCAGCAAGGGCATCGACGTGAAGAACATGAGCGGCTGGTGGCGTGGCGAGTGGGTGGCGTCGCTGGAGAAGTTCTGGCGCAAGCAGGATATTCTGCTGTGCCCGGTCGCGAAATTGGCCCGGAGCAACAAAAGCCCCAACTACAAACTCAAACCGGTGGACAAGTACAAGCGGGATTCTTGGGACGCGGTCGGCAGCTGGGATGCCTCGTTCAAGCATGGGAGCATCTCGGGGCAGCGCATCCCGACGCGGGCGAGCTACGGCAACAACAACTGGCTTTACAACGCGCCGCGCGACATCCAGGGCCGCCGCAAGGCGTGGCATTGGGGCACGATCAATCCCGCCGGCCACGACCTGAACCAGATCCCGATGTTCATGGACATGATGTGGCGTGGCGGCGGGCCGATGAGAAGCAGGATGACCCCTCCCCAATACAACGGCGATTGGACCGGTTTCGGGGAGGAGATGAAGCATTTTGCCATGGACCGGCACAACGGCGGCATCCAGGGGGTGTTCATGGATCACTCCGTACGACATGTGCCAATCAAGAGACTTTGGAAACTTCAATGGCACCGTAATTGGCAGAAGGATTATGGCGGCTACAAGCCGGCTTGGCCAAGGTGGATGGCCGACTTCCCGGAGCATTGATCTTTTTCCCACACCAACCAAACCAAACAAAGTCCGGGCGTCCTGCCCGGGCTTTTTTTTTTGCGCGCTTGGCCAAGCGCTTGCCTTGTGCCGCCCGGTGCGTTTCAATCGCCCGCAACAAGCCGAATTTGCCAATGAACACCCATCCCATTTCCCGCCGGGGCATGATCAAGGCCGGTGCCACCGCCGCGCTCGCCGCAGCCACCATCCCCGCGCGCGCCCAGACGAGCCGCAACGCAGCCACCCCGGGCTACAGGATCAAGAACAAGCGCATCCGCCAGTCCATCATGGGCTGGACGTTCAACCCGATGCCGACCGAGAAGCTCATCACCACCTGCGCGGACATCGGCCTGACCGGCATCGAGGGCATCGGCCGGCAGTTTTACCCGGCGGCCCGCAAGGCTGGGCTGGAGATTTCGCTCGTCGGCAGCCACGGCTTCGCCAAGGGGCCGAATGATCCGGCCATTCACGAGATGTGTGTCGCGAAATTGACCGACGGCATCGACGTGGCCAAGCGGTTCGGGGCCAAGCGGGTCATCACCTTCGTTGGCATGGAGACGCCCGGCATCGACCGCAGTCAGGCCTTGGCCAACTGCGTTCAGGCGTGGAAACAGGTCGTCGGCCACGCCGAGAAAAACGGCATCACGATCTGCCTCGAGCATCTCAACTCGGTCGACGACAGCCACCCGATGAAGGGTCACCCCGGCTATCAGGGCAACGACCTCGACTTTTGCATCGAGGCGATCCGGCGGGTGGGCGCTCCCAGCCTCAAGCTGATGTTCGACGTTTACCACGCGCAGATAATGCACGGCGACATCATCCGCAACATCGGCAAGCACAAGGAGTGCATCCGCCATTACCACACCCCCGGCAACCCGCGCCGCGCCCGACCCCACGACCCGCAGGAGAACAACTACCCGGCCGCGATGC
>JACNJE010000164.1 GCA_014382705.1 Verrucomicrobiota bacterium
TCGTGCTCTTTCACGCCGCAAATCATATCAAGGTATAAATCTAATGTCTACTTACTTACGCACTCCTTAGTAACTTCCCTTTAAAATTTACTAAAGGGACAATAACGCGACGAATAAATTTATCCCCTTCAGACAGTGTATCATCAGGAATAAACTGAGCTTTGACGGTCATTCCTTCTACATATGGCTCGTCCATTAAATCAACAATTTCGTAGCCCATGCTCTCCAGTTTTTCTTCCATTCTTTCCAGCGCTTTTTGAAGCGGCTTCACCTTGATGTCCTCTTTCTCCATCTTCGACAACCTGACCCGCATCCTGTTGATTTCATCGGCAACACTTAAAGGTAATCCGTGATCAATTTCCTGAGATGTAGCAGGTGCTTGTTGAGTCGCACTAAGCAGGTTAATGACTCGATTCAACCCTTCAACATATCTCTCATCCGTAAAGATAGTGTCAACCTGCGTCTGGTCAGACATTTTTCCTCCTGTCAGAATCTCTGAGATCATTCGCTTATTTTTCCACACGTAAAAACCTAATCCTAGCGCTGCGATGATGACAATCGTCTTTAAAACAAACGAAAGCACTAATTTTGAACTAATTGACCCAAGTGCGCCTTGGACTTTTTCATGGTTCTCCTTCGCTTTGGCTTCCAGCCCTCCTATTTCATTTTCTAAACTTGAAATCTTTTCTTGGAGTTGACTGTTTTCACTTTGTATTTCACCTAATAGTGTTTTGTTCTGGTTTACGCCTTCATTTGTTAGGCCAGTGCTATCATTCAATTGACTAAGTAAACTCGAATGTTCTTCCCGCAACGTTTTTACTCTATCCTGATTGACAACTATTTGGCTGCTTAGTTGTTCGACCTTTGCCGCTAATCCACTCAAAGACTTATTTACAATATTTGCAGACTGCTCAGTATTAGCCTGTACCCTTTTAATGGTTTGATCCAGGTTCTTTGAGACTTCCGCAAGTTGAGCTGCCAAAGAAGCTTGCTGCTGGCTCATTGACTTAACCGACTCTTCTAGCTGTTTGTTGGACTTTTGGATTTCAGTGACAATGTTATCCAAGCTTTTGATTAAGTTGTTTTGGTTCGAGTGGATCAGTTTGTTTTGCTCTTCAATCATCACTTCACCATTCCAAACAACTTGGGGTTTCTGGCTTTTGATCTCCTCCTTGCTGGGTATTGGTTCAACTTGTTGTTCCTTGACAGGGGGTGTCGGCGGCTCACTTGTGTCATTAGTTTCTGTTTGACCGAACCCCACTGACACTGCGAACCCTAGCGCCGAGCAAAGACAAACGACTTTTGCTGTTTGATTTGTTTTCATTTCCAGGACTAAATATTTGATGCGCTTAGCCTTTGCATTTCATCCTCACAGTTGACCAATAATCCAAATAACAACAACGACCACTATTATAACTAAACAACCTTTGCCCCCCTCCGAACTGGTGGCCGAAAGATTCTGTTGAATGACATTAAGATTCTGCTGCCAGCGACGACGAAAAGTGTAATCCATATCAAGCTCACCCACCTTTTCCATTATTTTAGCCACCTTGGCATAATCTGCTCGATCAATGGCATATGTGTTCGCATAGTCAATTAAGCAACCCATAATATGACTCGCCACCCCTGTGCTGATCTTTATGTACAAATCATCACCTACTCCAAGAACATCACGCACACGATTCAGCCTGGGTTTAGATTCCTTAAGCATAGATTCGGCTTGTGACAATTGTGACGGCCCAGACAATGATTCAAGTTTCTTAACTATTCTGACTAAAAACTCTATATCACCTTTTATTTTTTCCTGTTGTTTTCTTTCATCTGCACCGGCGATCCACTCCTTAATCTGTTTTCGATCGTCTTTTAGCTGATCCCCGGTTGGGCCAAATGGACACAGTTTGTAGGCTTTCTCTGTTAGATAAAGGCATCTTGGCCCGAGGTCTGATTCACCACTCTCTGTTTCCGCTTCCCAATAAGCAAAACAGCAACTCCGTATTTGTTTCGCGAGATCAGCAGCAGCGGCTTCGTAGCGATAATCTTTTCGGGTAAGCAGACCTTCCAATTGTTTCAAGATTGGCCCTGCATTCTCAAACAATTTTTTCCCGGCGAAATAACCGTATTTTCCATCCTTGTCCAACTGTTCCTTAGCTTTATTAATTTCCTGATTTATGTCATTGAGCGGCTTGGCAATAAAACTGCCCTTAACTTTTTTCTGGATTTCTTCGGGAAACTCTTTTATCCACTCAATGAACTCTGAAGAATCAAATTCCCCCATCTGTACCCATTGCTTGAAGGGCTTAAAAACAACGTTGCATAAATCATCAATCGTTGATTCTCGACATAGATACTCATCACCAGCTACTTCTTTGGAATATTGATCGAAATAATCAGATCTAAAAAACCGACCCAAGAAGTTTAACCCGGCCTCAGCTAACTCCTTATTGAACTGCATCCCCGGCCCAATCATTGACATGTAATAAACCGCAAGATTTCTAAAGGATGAATAATTTCTGGGAGAGATTTCTTTGTCCGATGAATTTCTCAGTAACAATTCTACTCCCTTCTCAGAGCTGTCACCTCTAAAAAGTTGAAAGGCTTTTGAATCAACTGGGTTTCCCTCCCAAAACCAAAGATGCGCGTGCCGAAGACGTCCCTTGATTTGTTGTATTTGGCTGGATGCCTCCTGAATACTTTCCAAGGTACGTTCCACCTCAACTGACAGGGGGAAATCAGAATCGAAACGAACCTGCTTCTTGGCAGCGAAAAAAGCCTTAGCACGGGCAACATTACGGTCTTTTTCCCTTGCCGTAGCATTGACGCTAATGCCAAGCACTCGAAAAGGGTTGTTGTAGATAAATTTCATCGAGTTGGCTTATGAAAAATGTAGGATTTCATTATCCATTACAAAATGCTGACGTGCGTTGAGGCTGATTCAGGCAGGGGGATGGTAGCAAGCACAAAATCACGTCATTGATAAACGGCCGGGATTGACCCCTGCCCACTCGTCGCCGTTTAATCGGCCCGGCGGGATGGGACGCCCGTTCTGCGCATGTACCACGTTACCCGATTGCCCAATGGAGTCCGGCTGGCCACGGCCGAGTTGCCGCACATGGCCAGCGTCAGCCTCGGCATCTGGTCGGCCGTCGGCAGCCGGTGCGAACGCGGACCGGAAAACGGCATCAGCCATTTCCTCGAGCATATGCTGTTCAAGGGCACCCGTCGCCGCTCCGCCGCGCAAATCACCCGGGAGGTCGAGGGCATCGGCGGCTACATCAACGCCTGCACCAGCGAGGAAAGCACCTGCTACCACGCCCGCGCCCACGCCGGCCAAGCCGCCAAGTTGATGGACGTGCTCGCCGACATGTACCTCAACCCGGTTATTGACCGACAGGAAATCATCCGCGAGCGCCGCGTCATCAAGGAGGAGATCGCGATGACGGTTGACCAGCCGTCGCAGCACGTGCTCGAGTTGTCCGACGAGACGCTTTGGCCAAACCAGCCGCTTGGCCGCTCCATCGCCGGCAACGAGCGCAGCCTCGACCGCACGCGCCGCCGCGAACTCGCCGGCTTCCACACACGCCACTACGTCAGCGGCTCGACGGTCGTGGTCGCTGCCGGGGACATCCGCCACCAGGACCTGACCGACTTGGCCAAGCGCTTGGCCAAGCGCATCCCCCCCGGCGAGCGCTCGAGCTGGTTTCCCGCCGTGAACGGCCAGACTCGGCCGGAGATCAAATGGTTCACCCGCGAAATGGAGCAGACGCAATTTGCGCTGGGCATCCGCACCTGTTCACGGCACGACCCGAGACGGTTTGCCCTGCGGCTGGCCAACGTGATCCTCGGCGAAAACATGAGTTCGCGCTTGTTCCAATCCATTCGGGAAGAACACGGCCTGGCCTATAGCATCTACTCGACGCCCAACTTTTATCACGACACCGGCAGCCTCACGATCGCCGCCGGGCTGGACACCGCCCACGCACAAAAGGCGCTCAAGCTCACCGTCGCCGAGCTGCGCCGCCTCCGCGAAAAACCACCCGGCATCGCCGAGTTGCGCCGCGCCCGCGACTACCTCATCGGCCAGCTTGAGCTGAGCCTCGAGAACACCGAGAGCCAAATGAACTGGGTTGGCGAACAGTTGCTCGGCTTCGATCGCATCATCCCGCCGGACGAAATCAAGGCCCGCCTCCGTGAGATCCGGCCAAGCGACATCCGCCGCGTCGCGCACGATTTCTTCCGCCCGGAACGCCTCTGCCTCTCCCTCGTCAGCCCGCTCAAGGACGACCGCGGCCTGCGCAAACTGCTCGAACTCTGACCGCCGATGCCGTGCCCGTTAATCCAGGAAATTGAGACACGGCACTCGCCGGAGTCACTCACCGCGCGGCTTCACGCCGAGCCGGGAACAATCCTGCTGCGTTCCGGCACGATGGAGCACGGCGAACGCTTCAGCCTCGTCGCTGCGAGGCCGTTTTTGCGGTTTGAGTCGCACGGCTCGCGCTGCGAAATCGAGTCGGCCGCCGGCCGACGCACGCTGTTCGGCAACCCATGGAAACTGCTCGAGAGCCTCGCCAACCGCTACGAACTGCTCGAGGAGATCGACCTGCCGTTCCCGCTCGGCGGCTGCTTCGGCTACTTCGGCTACGAGCTGAAACAGTTCACGGAGCCGCACCTGCCGCTCACGACTCACAACGACCTTGAGTTGCCGGAATGCAGCGTCGGGTTTTACGACAGCCTCATCGTGTTCGACCACCACCTCGACAAGGCGTGGCTCATCTCCACCGGCCTCGGCGAGGAGGGCGACCGCGACGACGACCGCGCCCAAGCCGCCGCCGAGTTTTGGATCGAACAACTTGCCGCGCCAAGCCATGCGCCCGACGCCAGGCCGCCGCTTGGCCAAGCGCCGACGCCGCAGGTCACTTCGACAATGTCGCGCGACGACTACTGCGACGGCGTACGACGGATCATCGACTACATTTGGCGGGGCGACATTTACCAGGCCAATCTCACGCACCGCTTGGCTGCGAAAGTGGGCGTCGATGGGTGGACGCTGTTTCAGCGCTTGGCTACGGCATCGCCCGCGCCGTTCTCCGGCTTCATGCAGTGCGGCGGCTTCCAGCTCGCCAGCTCGTCGCCGGAGCAATTTTTGCGCTTGAGCGGCGACCACGTGACCACCCGCCCGATCAAAGGCACGCGTCCGCGCGGCACCTCGCCCGACCTCGACGCACGGCTCGGCTACGAGCTGCAAACCAGCGCCAAAGATCGCTCCGAGCTGGTCATGATCACCGACCTGCTCCGCAACGACCTTGGCCGATTCTGCGAATACGGCTCGGTGACGGTGCCGGACTTGGCCAAGCTCGAGCGGTTCGCCCAGGTGCAGCACCTCGTCTCGACTGTAGCCGGCCGGCTGCGACCGGGCGTCACGCATCTGCACGCGCTCGCCTCCTGTTTTCCCGGCGGCAGCATCACCGGCGCGCCGAAAATTCGTGCGATGGAGATTATCGACGAACTCGAGCCGGTCGTCCGCGGCCCGTACACCGGCTGCCTCGGCTACCTCGGCTTCAATCGCGAAAGCCAGTTCAACATCCTGATCCGCACGGCAGTTTGCCGCGACGGGATGGCCTGGTTTCACGTCGGGGCCGGCATCGTCGCCGACTCCGATCCGGCCGCCGAATACGAAGAGACACTCAACAAGGCGGCTGGCTGGCTGGCGGCGTTAAACCTGCCACCGTCGGCATTGCCCTTGTCTCCCGCAGCTGAGACGCCCACCCTCCGCGCGTGACCGGTCTCGGCACCATCCTCAACGTCGTATGCATTCTCCTCGGGGGACTTGCCGGGCTGTTTATTTTCCGAAACATCTCCGCAAAAACGCAGCAAAATCTGAAGAACGGCATTGCGATCGTGTCGCTGGCAATCGGCTTCATGATGATTTGGAATGGCCTCGCCGGCGACTACCCCGGACAAGCATCGCGCGGTTGGCTGATGCGGGTATATTTGTTCATCGTCGTGCTGCTCTCGCTGAGCGCCGGCAAGTGGCTTGGCGGCAAAATCGGCATCCAGCGCCGCCTCAACTCGGTGGGCGCTTGGGCGCGAAAAAAGTTCACCGCCGCCGCACAAAAAGAGGACGAAAAACATCCGCCAAGCGAAGGCTTCGTCACCTGCACGCTGCTGTTTTGCGTCGGGCCAATGTCGCTGCTCGGGCCGATTCAGGACGGCCTCACCGGCGACATCGAAATCCTCGCGATCAAGTCGCTGATGGACGGCATCTCGACGATGACTTTCGCGACGACGTTCGGCTGGAGTGTCCTTTTTTCCGCAGCGCCGGTGCTGGTCTATCAAGGCACGTTGACGCTGCTGGCCGTCGTCGTGAAGCAATCGCTCGACGCCCTGCCCGAGGCCGGATTGTTGATCGATTCCGTGACCGCGACCGGCGGATTCATCCTGCTGTGCATTCCGCTGTTGCTGCTGGAAATCCGCCGCATCCAGTTGGCCGACTACCTCCCCGCCCTCGTCATCGCCCCCGCCGCAGTGTGGACGTTTTTGGGCTAAAGCGGCTGTTAATCGCAGAGGGGATAACCAACCGTCCTCGTCATCGAAAACAAAAAAAGACTCGGATTTCAAAATTCAAACATGGATAGACAAGATGGCCAGTAATTATATTTTCCATCCTGTTCATCCTGCCCATCCATGTTCACTAAAAACGCAAATCATCTGCGTCATCTGCGGATGAAAACTGAACCCGAAACGGACAATTCCAACTTGCTTAGCCTCTTAAAAACAACGACCTTGTGTCGGTGAGCGATACGTTGGGACGAATCAAGAAACTCGTTTCCAACGGGGATTACCGGATATCCGAACACGGCTACGATGAATTGGCGGCGGATGGTTGGCTGGCAAGAGAAGTGGTCGCCGGATTGACCGAAGCGAGTATGGTTGAGGATTATCCCGACTATCCCAAAGGCCCCTGTGTTTTGGTGTTGCAGGAGAACCGGATTGGCCAGCCGGTTCATGCCGTTTGGGAAATCCCGAAGGGTGAAGACAAGCCGGCGGTCCTGGTGACGGCGTATCAACCTGACCCGCAACAATGGACAGACGATTTTATGCGAAGGAAATCATGACGACGAAACGACAGACGAAACTGGTGCATGAAGGCGATTACGTGGCGGAGGTGTCGGTGGATTTGATTTCAGATGACAACGGCTGGTCGCCGTATCTTTCGCCAAAGGACGCGGACAAACTCGACACTGTGCGCGAGGCGTTGCGAAAAGGCGCCGTGCAATCGATCTCGAGAATGGCCAAGGTGTACTCGCTGACGCCGGTTGCCGGGTAGGGCAATTTATAGACCCCCCATCTGCAAATGGAATGGGGGAGGGGCAAGTTCCACCTTGCCCCACTTTTTTTGATTTGGGGCGAGGTGGAACTCGTCCCTCCCGTGTTCATCCTCGTGACTGCACGAGTACTCGGAACGGGCGGCCCATCTGAGCCGGGTGGGTGAGGGTCTGCAACTGGCGCACGTCGACCGCTTGGCCAAGCGCGGGGGACGACTGGAGCATCTCGGCAAACGTCCCGTTTAAAAATCGCTCCTGTGAAGTGAACTGTTCAGTCCGTAAATCCGCCGCTTCACCAGCCTGCTTGAGCAAACCGAAGTTGGCGTGGGCGGTGAGATCCTGTTTGCCGGGGTCGGCCAATACGTCGTCCACGAGTTTTTGGTCGCGGTAACCGCGCACGGTTCCGTCCGGCTGATTTGCGGCGGGCCAATCGTCCAGGCCGTGGCCGTAGTCGAGCGCGACGAGTTTCCCGCACGCCAATTTGCCGGCGGCGGTGCGCCACCATGCGTTGGCCTGCGGCGACAGCTCGGTCGTGTACCGGTCTGGCAACACATCAAGCAGCTCGCTTGGCCAAGCGGGGAGCAACGTCCGCCACGCCGCACTGTCACCGTCAAGCGGTTCCCATCGGAACGCACCTTCGCGCCAGCCGACCGCCCACTCGAACCAGTCGCGCTTGGCGGCGTCCCAGCCGATGCGGTGCACGGGAAAAGCATCGAGCAGCTCGTTGCCGAAAATGACACCACAGATCTCTGTCATATCGGCGAGCGTGTCGCACCAGTCGACTTTTTCGGCGAACTTGGCCAAGCGCTTGGCTTGCCAATTCCGCCGCTTGGCCGACGGCTCGATGAGCGTGTACGTCAAGCGCGCGTACAGCGGCTTGTCGTTGGCGGCGAGCCATTCGAGAATGTCGCCCGCCAAGCAGCCGTCGTGCGCACCGGCCTCGGCGAGCCGCACCGGCCCGTCGATCGCCCCGAGCCATTGTGCAAAGCGGAACGCGAGCAGTTGGCCGAACACCGCGCCGACACTCACGCTCGTGACGAAGTCGCCACGGCGGCCGACTTGGCCACTGTCTTTTTCGTAATAACCAAGCTTCGGATGATACAACGCCAGCGCCATGAACCGCGCGAACGGCATCGGGCCGCCGTCGCCGATTTCGGCCCGGATGTTGTCAGCGAGTGGGTTCGCTCCTTGCGGCACGGCGTCCATTCTGACTAAAAGAGGCGCGGGAGCAACCCGTTCCCCCGTAATGGAGCAGGCTCAAATGACACCCAAGCCGGCCAAGCCGATGCGACTGGATCTGGCGCTGGTCGAGCGCGGACTGTGCGAAAGCCGCGAGAAGGCCAAGCGCACGGTCATGGCCGGGCAGGCGCGGGTAAACGGCCAACGCGCCGCCAAGGCCAGCGACAAGGTGAAACCAAGCGATGAATTGACGCTTGCAGAAACGACCCGGTTCGTGAGCCGCGGCGGCGACAAGCTCGAGCACGCGCTGGAAACGTTTGGTATCGACGTGGCCGGGCTGCGGGCGGTCGATTTCGGCGCCTCAACCGGCGGCTTCACCGATTGCTTGCTGCAGCGCGGGGCAGCCTCGGTGGCGGCGGTGGATGTTGGCCAGGGACAACTCGCATGGGCGCTGCGCAACGACGCGCGCGTTCACGTGATGGAGCGAACGAACGCGCGGCACCTCACTCCGGCGAGTTTCCCGCAGCCGTATGAGCCGTTCGAGTTGGCTGTGATTGATTGCTCCTTCATTTCCCTTCGACAGATTCTGCCGGCAACCGTAGATTTGCTGCCGCCCGGCGGACGGGTGGTCGCGCTGGTGAAGCCACAGTTCGAAGCCGGCAAGGCGGAGGCCGACAAGGGCCAAGGCGTCATCCGTGATCCGCAGGTGCACCGCCGAGTGCTCGACGAGTTGCGTGCGTTCGTAAAAAACGAGTCGCCGCTCGAGTGGATCGCCGAGACCGAGTCGCCGTTGATCGGCCCGGCCGGCAACCGAGAATTTCTCATCCTGCTGAACAGGTGAACAAGCCAGTCAAAAAAATTGCCCTCGTGGCCAACGTCAACAAGCCAGCGGCACGGCGCATCGTGCAACGCGCGGCCAAACTGTCGGCTGCGGCCGGCATGACACCGGTGACCGACGAGGCCAAGGCGCACTTGGCCGACCTCGTCATGGTGTTCGGCGGCGACGGTACGATGCTGCACTGGGCGCGTGAAATGGCTGGCTCCGGCACGCCGATCTTTGGCGTGAATATCGGCGGAATGGGCTTTCTGACTGCCGTCTCGGGGAAGGAACTGGCCAAGGCGATCCAGGCGGTCGCGGCGCGGAAATTTTCCATCGAGTCGCGCACGCTGCTCACCGCCAACGGGAAAAGCAACAGCAAGCCGTTCCGGCTCAGCGCGATGAATGACATGGTCATCAGCCGTGGAACCGTGCCTCGAATGATCCGTGTCGAGGTCAAGGTGGACGGCGAAGTGCTGACCGTCTACCGCTGCGACGGGCTGGTTGTTGGCACGCCGACCGGCTCAACCGCCTATTCGCTGGCCGCCGGCGGGGCGATCGTGGCGCCGGATGCCGGCGTGTTTTCGATCACGCCGGTCTGTCCTCACACGCTGTCCAATCGCGCGGTCATCGTTAGCCAGCAGTCGGCCGTCGAGGTGCGAATGCTCGACCGCCAACGGGAGGCCACCCTGTCCGCCGACGGCTCGGACGTGGTGGCGCTGGTCGCCGACAGCTCGATCATGATCCGACGCAGCCGCCGCAAGGTGAAACTGGCCCGCCTGCCCGGCAGTTCATTTTTCCAGACCCTGCGACAGAAGCTGCAATGGACCGGGTCACACGCCTGAAGCCGTGATACGACTCAAGGACATAGCCCGCGAAGCCGGCGTCTCGGTGATGACCGTCTCCAAGGCGTTGCGGAACGCACCGGACATCGCCGCCAAAACCAAGCGGCGCATCGGCGATCTGGCCAAGCGCATGGGCTATACGCCCAACCTCGGCGCGCGCAGCCTGCGCAACCGCGAGACACGGCTGCTCGGGCTGGTGATCCCGGCCACCACTGACCCAATCTTCGCGCGCATCGTCATGGCCATCGAGCAACGCGCCCTCGAGCACGGCTACGAGTTGATCCTCCACCATTCGTGGAATCAGGCCGAGCGCGAGGAGACGATCTTACGCAACCTTATCTCGCGCCGGGTCGATGGTATTTTCCTCTCGCCCGTCTACC
Organism: Verrucomicrobiota bacterium; assembly: GCA_014382705.1. GTDB lineage: Bacteria > Verrucomicrobiota > Verrucomicrobiia > Limisphaerales > UBA1096 > UBA1096. The sequence goes on from JACNJE010000164.1 coordinate 10,544, forward strand.
GCAACGACCCGGATCTGCCAGCCTATCAGGAACTGCAGCAGCGCGGCATCCCGACAGTCATCATGGGGCCGCTGGCGGAGTTCTGCGCCGACTTTGTTAACGTGCAGTCACTCGGCAACGAGTCGGCATTCGGGATGACACAGCACCTCATCGACCTCGGGCACCAACGCATCGCGTTCTTCGCCGGGCCGCGCTTTTCAGCACGGGCGGTTTCGCGCCAGGAAGGCTACCGGCGCGCCTTGCGCGAAAACAACCTCGACGAGGATCCCGGCCTTGTCTTCAACGCCGGCATGACGATCGCCGAGGGCGCGGCGGCCGCGCAACATTTTCTCGAGGAGGAAACCAAGGCGACGGCGGTGCAGACCGTCAACGACCTCGTCGCCATCGGCGCGGCGAATATCTTCCTCGATCGCGGACTGAAGATCCCCGCCGATTTGTCAGTGGCCGGGTTCGGCAACATCCTGACCAGCGAGCATTACCGTGTGCCGTTGACCACCGTTCGGCAGCCCAAGTTCCGGCTCGGCATGGCGGCGTTCGACACCATGCTGAAGCTGCTTGCCGGCGAACGGCCGGAGCCACAGCGAATCGTCGCCGAAGTGCTGGTGCGCCAAAGCACCGGGCCGCCCGAGCCGAAAACGGGCGCCAAGAAATAACGCATCCTCACTTGGCCAAGTGGGCGAACTGAGCAAAACATTTCCCGTCCGGGAGTACGACCTCGATGCCACGCTGCAGAGTGGCCAAGCCTTTCGCTGGCAAGCAGTTGGCCAAGCGTGGGAGGGCGTGGCCGGTGGCCGCTGGGTTCGGCTCCGCTTGGCCAAGGGCGGCATCGCCGCCGAGGTGGCCAAGCCGGTTCGCGACTGGTCGTGGCTTGAGGAATATCTGCAACTGCGCGTTGACCTTGGCCAAGTGCTCGCCACGTTTCCCGACGACGAGCCGATGGAAAACGCCGTCGCCGCCCTCCCCGGCCTGCGCCTGCTCCGGCAGGATTACTGGGAATGCCTCGCGTCGTTCATCCTCTCCGCGACCAAGCAGATTGTGCAGATCCGGCAAATGGTCGCGCTGCTGAGCAAGCGGTTCGGCAAGCCGATTGAATCCGGCGGCAGCAAGCCGGCGTTTGCGTTCCCGGAGATCGAGGCCGTCGCCGGCTGTAGTGAAACCGAGTTGCGCGACTGCAAACTTGGCTTTCGCGCGCCGAACCTTCGCGGCGCGGCATGCGACATCCTCGACGGTAAAATCGATTGGAAACGGTTGCCGACAATGACCACCGACGAGGCTCGGGCGGAACTGATGAAGCTGCGTGGTGTTGGCCAAAAGATCGCCGACTGCGTGCTGCTCTTCGCTGGCGGCCATCAGGAAGTGTTCCCTGTGGACGTGTGGATCGAACGCGCGCTGCAGCAGCTGTACTTTCCGAAACGCCGGCCAAGCGCCAAGCGGCTGCGCAAGTTTGCCGACACGCATTTTGGCCCGTACGCTGGCTACGCGCAGCAGTACCTGTTTCACCACGCACGCGTGCACCTTAAATTGAAATGATCGAAGTGAAATCGATCAAGCTGGATGTGTTGTTATCGCCGGGGGATTTTGAGGCACTACCGGGGTGCGACATGAGTGCGACGGCCTGCGTGGTCTTCGACGTCCTGCGGGCCACCTCCACGATGACAGTGGCCTTGGCCAACGGCGCAACCGGCATCCTGCCGTGCGGAACGATCGACGAGGCAGTCGCCGTGCGTGAGGCCGATCCGAAGTTGCTGTTGGCCGGGGAGCGCGACGGCCTGCGGATCACGGCATCGGTCTCGGGCGGGGTGGACTTCGACCTGGGCAACTCGCCGCGCGAGATGATCGCCGAAGTCGTATCAGGGCGGCCGCTGGCGATGACGACGACCAACGGGACACGCGCCCTGAAAGCGTGCGCTGGGGCGCACCGGGTTTGGATTGGGAGCTTTCTGAACCTCACCGCGCTTGGCCAAGCGATCCGCGATGCGGCACCGGAACGGTTGCTTTTAGTCTGCGCCGGCACCGGCAACGAGACGGCGCTGGAGGATGTCCTCGGGGCGGGGGCGCTGTGCGATCTGCTGTGGGACGACCTTGGCCAAGCAGCCTCGGAGGCGGCAAGACACGCTTGCGAACAGTATCGGGGCAGCCGCGATCAACTGCTTGAGGCAGGGGGCCAAGCGGCGAATGGAAGCCGGCTGCTGGGCATTGCCGACCTTGCTCCCGATGTGCCGTTCTGTTTTCAGCGTGACACCTTCCCGGTTGTCGGCGAGTTGGGGACAGACGGCTGGATCGTGGGGTGAGCGGTTGCGCTTGGCCAGCCGGGATTGGCAGCGTACCTTCGCGCCGATGTCATTCGAATGGAATAAAACAGGTTCTTCGACGTTTTCAGTGGAATTGAAGGGTTGAAGAGAGGGGCTGGGGGAGT
>JACNJE010000034.1 GCA_014382705.1 Verrucomicrobiota bacterium
AGGCCGACGATGGCGATGTTAAAGGATGGGTCGCTCATTCAGTGTATGTCCGGTCACACACGCTGGGTTGCAGATGGAGGGTTGCATCCATCAGGTCGCGGGGATGCAACCCCGCGAACCCCGGCCTGTCAACGCCTTTTCAACAAAAAAAAGCGTGATCGGGAGAGTCCAGCTACAAAAAAGCACACCCATTGCGGGGTGTGCTCCCTGCGGTTGGCCAAGCGGCCGGGTTACTCCTCCTTGAAGAACTGCGTGAGGATGCCGTCGATCCGCTTTCCGGTCTCGCTGTCCGGCGCGTGCTTTTTCGCCTCGAGCAGCAACGTCTTGGCCTTGGCCTTGTCGGATTGGAAAAGAATGGCGCCTTTCATGAAGATGGCCTCCTGTAGCGCCTCGCCACTTGGCTTCTTTTCCGCGATAAGCTTGTCGATGGCGGCGAGGGTGTCTTCCGGTGCGCCGCGACTGCTGCGCATCGTCGCCTCGAGGGCGGCCTTGAATCCCACGCTGTTTTTCAGTCCCTCAAACTTGGCCTTGAGCCCGGCCTGGTTGTCGGCGTCCAGCTTGATGATCTCCGAGACCACGTCGGCATAGGTGTTGAGCGCGGTCTCGTCATCCACGAGCGACAGCCCCTCGGCCAGGTGCTTGGCCTTCTCGACGCCGGAGGCGTTCCCGGCCTTGGCGAATGAAGCGTCGCGCTTGGCCAAGGTGCCGAGTTGCTCCTTCAGGTTGGCCACGTACTTGTCGGCGGGATCGCCGCTGTAACCGACCGTCTGGTAATACGGCCGGCCCTTGGCATCGGCGAGGAAAATGGTCGGCACCCCCTGGATGCCGTACTTGGCGCTCAAGGTCTTGTATTGCTCGATCTCCTTCGGCGTCTGCTTCGACTTGTCGCGCGGGCTGTCGAGCTTGAGCAGGACGAAATCCTTGGGCATCTCCGTCTTGAACACATCCTGGGTCAGGACGTTCTTGGCGAGTGCCTTGCAGGGCGGGCACCAATCCGAGCCGGTGAACTCCATGAGGATGCTTTTGCCCTCCTTGGCCGCCTGGGCCTTGGCCTTTTCAAAATCGACGAGCCAGCCGTCAGCGGCTTGGGCGGAGGTCAGGGACAGAATGGCAGCGGTACCAACGCCCAAAAGGACGTTCCGAGTAATGAATCGTAGCGAGTTCATTGGCCAGCCTTGCTACGCCGACGAAGGGGCTTTGGCAACGGTAATCCAACATAAAAACAAAGTTTTTTCTCCCGGTTGAACTCTCCGGCCGTTTTTGGCAGATTGTCACCAATGAGCGACGACAACAAAAAGGTTCCGACCCGGCTTTACGGCGAGTCGATGGAGATGCTCGGCGAGGATTTGGGCGAGAGCAACGCCAAGCTCGGCGGCGAAGCAAAAAATGATGAGCTTGGCCAAGCCGCCGCCGAGGCGATGCGGGCGCTGCTGAAAAACAAGAAGGCCGACACAGAGGATTAATCCTCCGCAGGCTTGGCTGTCTCGTCAGCCGGGTTCTCGACGATGGGCGGTGGAGCCGCCGGCAACGCGCTCGCGCTTGGCCAGGCGGCGAAAGCGAACAGCGCCATCATCACCACCGAGCAGATCAGCTTGCCGAGCACCCCCAGCGCCAGGCCAAGTACCGCGCCGACACCGGCCTTGGCCGACTCGCGCGCCTCCCGCCCGAACACCCACTCGAACCCCATCGCCCCGACGAACGGCCCCACGACCAGCCCGATCGGCGGAAACACGAACACCCCGACGATGACGCCAAGCACCGCGCCGACCATGCCTTTCCACGTCGCCCCCAGTTTCTTCGCGCCCAGCAGCGTCGCCAGATAATCCAGCCCGAGCGCCAGCAGGCCAAACACCGCCAGCACCGCCACCCAGCCCCAGCCGGCGCCGCCCTGCCCGGCAAAGTAAAGCTGATGCCCCACCGCGCCGGCCAAGATCAGCGGCGTGCCGGGGATGCCGGGGATGAGGTTGCCCATCACGCCGACGAACATGATCAGCAGCATGATGCCGTATCCGGTCCAGAGTTCGATCACGGTTTTGTTTTCGTTGTTGCGCCGCGCAGCCGGTCAAGTATTTGCTCAAAGTCGCTTGGCCAAGCGGCCTCGAGTGTCAGCCGCTCGCCGCTGCGCGGATGCGTGAACACCAGCGACTGTGCGTGGAGCATCTGCCGCCCCGGCCGCACGCCGGTTTCGCCGGCCAGTTGCGCGGTCGCCTTTGTGCCGTAAAGTGCGTCGCCCGCCAACGGAAAACCGATGTGCCGGAAGTGGACGCGAATCTGGTGTGTGCGCCCCGTGTGCAGCGTTGCCTCGACGAGCGTGCTCCCGGCCAGGCGCTCGAGCACGCGCCAGCTCGTGCGGGCGTCGCGGCTCGCGCCGGGCTGCACCGCCATCAGTTTGCGGTGCACCGGGTGCCGTGCAATCGGCGCGTCGATCTCGCCCTCGTCGTTGGCCAGGCGGCCGCAGACGATCGCGTGATACCGCTTGGCCACCTCGCGTTCCTTGAACTGCGCGGCCAGGCCAAGGTGCGCGGTGTCGTTTTTCGCGGCGACGAGGCAGCCACTCGTGTCCAGGTCCAGCCGGTGCACGATGCCGGGGCGCACCACGCCGCCGATGCCGCTCAGGCTCCCGGCGCAATGATGCAGCAGCGCATTGACCAACGTGCCGCTCGCGTGCCCGTGACCGGGATGAGTCGGTATGCTGGCCGGCTTGTTGACGACGACGAGATCGGTGTCCTCGAATAAAATATCGAGCGGGATGTCCTCCGGCTTGGCTTCGAGTTCTTTCGGCACCGGCCAGGTGACCTCGACCGTCTGGCCGGCGACGGGATGCTGCGTCGGCTTGGCCGGTTTGCCATCGACGAGGATGCAGCCGTCGCGCATGAGTCGCTGGATGCCGCCGCGCGAGATGTGCGGCAGCCGGGTGGTGAGATAGCGGTCGAGCCGCTCGCTGGTGAGCGTCTCGTCGATCGTCACCCCCGTCGGTTCCGGAGCCGCCTCGGTTGCTGGAAGTTCGTCGTCCACGTCGCAGCGCTTGGCCAAGTTGCCGCCAACCCCCGCCCCGACACAAGCCAAACTCGTGCGGGTCTTGACGCATGAAATGTCGCCCGCCGCCTTGGAGTGCGGTGGCAAGCGCAGCGCGACACCGCTTTGGCTGGTTGCCGGCTTTTCGGCACCCGGTCGGTGAACGCTCCGTCGCCGCTCCGCTCTGCCGGAGCCCTCCAAAGCAGCGCTTGGCCAAGCGGGAGTTTGCCTTTGCCCTGTGCCAAGGGGGGCGGTAGCTTCGCGGACGTGAAAACCAAGGCGGCTGTTCTTCGGCAAATGGAGTTGCCCCGACCGTACGCGGCGTCGCGCCCGCTCTCGGTCGAGGAGGTGGAACTCGACGGCCCCGGCGAAAATGAGGTGCTGGTGCAGGTCGCCGGTGCCGGGTTGTGCCACTCGGATCTGTCGGTGATCAACGGCTCGCGCCCGCGGCCGGTGCCGATGGTCATGGGTCACGAGGCGGCCGGAATCGTGCGCGACATCGGCCCCGGCGTGAAGGGGCTCGCGCCGGACGACCACGTGGTGTTTTCGTTCGTGCCGTGCTGCGGCGGATGCCCGATGTGCGCCATCGGCCGCGCGCCGTTGTGCGAACCGGCGTACGAGGCGGCGGTCACCGGCCAGTTGCTGCACGGTGGGCGGCGTTTCACCGTGAGCGGCGGCGGGGAGGTGAACCACCACCAGGGCGTGTCCGGCTACTCGGAGTTCACCGTGTCCGCGCCGGAGTCGCTGATCAAAATCGACAAGGCGCACCCGATCGAGATGGCGGCGCTGTTTGGCTGCGCGATCATGACCGGCGTTGGCGCGGTGGTGAACACGGCCAAGGTGCAGCCCGGCACCTCAACCGCGATCTTTGGCTTGGGCGGCGTGGGGCTGAGCGTGGTGCTTGGCCTGCGGCTCGCCGGCGCGTACCCGATCATCGCCATCGATACTTTGGAGAACAAACTGGCTTTGGCCAAGGAGGCCGGCGCGACGCACGTGATCAACGCCGCCGAGGCCGACCCGGTGATGGCGCTGCGGGACATGACCGGCGGCGGGGCGGCGGATGTGTTCGAGGCGGTCGGCAGTGAGAAGGTGCTTGCCCAGGCGTACGCTGCCACGCGCAAGGGCGGTCGCACGATCACCGTCGGGCTGCCTGACCCGGCGCGTGAGTTGCGCATTCCGGCATTGTCGCTCGTCGCCGAGGAGCGCCAACTCATCGGCTCGTACATGGGCTCGTGCGTGCCGAAGCGCGACATCCCGCGCTTCATGCGCCTCTACGCCGAGGGCCGGCTGCCGGTGGATATTTTGAACAGCCGCTTCATCGGCCTCGAGCAGGTCAACGAGGGGTTCGACGCCCTCGCCCAAGGCGAAGTCGCCCGCCAAATCATCCAGTTCGATGTTTAAACTGCCATGAAAAAAATCATACCACTGACGGCTGCGTTGCTCGCCCCCTTGGCGTTGCTGGCGCAGGAGAAAAAGGGGTCTTACGAGAGCGACTTCGAGTTGCCCGGGTCGCGCGCCGAGGTTTACAAGACCGTCGGCGACGTGAAACTGAAGGTTTATATTTACGAACCGAAAGACCACAAGGCGGGCGCGAAACGGCCGGCGATCGTGTTCTTTTTCGGGGGCGGCTGGAACGGTGGCACGCCGACACAGTTTCAGGAACAGTGCCGTTACCTCGCCTCGAAAGGCATGGTTGCCATGGCGGCGGATTACCGCGTGGCCAGCCGGCAGGGAACCAAGCCGTTCCATTGCGTGCGAGACGGCAAATCGGCCGTGCGCTGGATTCGCCAAAATGCCAAGCGGCTTGGGGTGGATCCAAAAAAGGTTGCCGCCGGGGGTGGGTCAGCCGGGGGCCACGTGGCCGCCTGCACCGGCACGCTGCTCAAGCACGACGAGCCGGGCGAGGACGCCAAAGTCAGTTCCGTGCCCAACGCGATGGTGCTGTTCAACCCGGTCCTGATCACCGCCGAGGCAGAGGGGCTGAAAACATTCGGTGGCGACCGGTTGGAGAAACTGAAGGCGCGACTGGGAGTGGAAGATCCGAAAACCATGTCGCCGTATCACAACATCCGGAAAGGCCTGCCGCCAACGCTCGTGCTCCACGGCAAGGCAGACACCGCCGTCCCTTACTTCAGCGCTGAGGCGTACGTGAAACAGGCCACCAAAACCGGTTTGCGCGCGGAGTTGGCTGGCTACGACGACATGCCGCACGGCTTTTTTAATTTTGGCCGCCAAGGCAATAAAATGTTCCTCGCCACTGTCACGCGCATGCACGAGTTCCTCGGCTCGCTTGGCTATGTGAAAGGCAGGCCAACGGTAGAGAAACATCTCAATCGCCTGGCCAAGCGGGAGTGATTTTGCCTTGAGTGCCGGGCCGAAAAAACTGGGCTTGATGGTCTCGGTGGCACCGGAGACGCCCGGCTTTGGCCAAGCGCTTGGCCAAGCAGAGGCGGCCCTGGCCAAGGGCGACAAGGTTTACCTTTACTGCGTTGATGATGCTGTGCCGGGCTTGGCCGATCCGCGCTTGGCCAAGCTCAAGGCCGACGGGCTGAACCTGTTCGGCTGCGCCTACAGCATGCGCCAGCGCAAACTGTCGCTCGACGACTCAGCGGTGTTCTCCGGCCTCTCGGTGCTCAGCGACATCATGGCCGACACGGATCACTTCGAGAGTTTCAATTGACGCTTGGCCAAGCCGGTTCAGCCCGGGACGGTGAGGGATTGGCCGTTGTCCTTTGGGCCAAGCGCGAGCAGGAACGGCGCGGCGACTTGGGCGAAGGCGTCCGGCTTGCGGGCGGAGTCGGCCCCGGTGCCGAAGCAGCTTTGCAGCATCTCGGTGTTCACCACACCGGGGCTGAGTGGCACGCAGGCCATGCCGCTCGGCAGCTCCTCGGCCATCGCCTTGCTCATGCCCTCCATCGCCCACTTGGTCGCGCAGTACGGTGCCACCTCGGGCGAGGTGCTGCGGCCCCAGCCGGAACTGAGGTTCACGATCACGCCGTGGTTGCGCTTGATCATCGCCGGGGCGAAATGCCGCGTGACGTTGGCGACGCCCTTGATGTTGATGTCGATCACGGCGTCGAACTCCGCCACCGGCACGTCGACGAGGTTGGCGTTGGTGTTGATGATCGCCGCGTTGTTGATGAGCAGGTCGGGTGCGCCGCGCTCGGCGAGCGTGCGCTTGGCCCAGCCGGCGACGGCGCGGTCGTCGGTGACGTCCACCGCCGCGAAGTCGTGCGCCTGGCCAAGCGCGGTTTGCAGCCCGTCGACCGGCTCGGCGGAGCGGCCGCAGCCGATGACCGTGTGGCCCAGCCGGGCGAACTCCCCGGCCAAGCTGCGGCCGATGCCGCGGGTTACGCCGGTGATGACGATGGTCTTGGCCACGGGCGCGGGCGGTTACGGCTGGATCGGTTGCAGCCGGACGTTGCGGATGCGCGACACGGTCTGGAACGAGGTGATGCCGATCGGCACCGACAACTCGATCGGCCCGGCTCGCAGCGCGATGCCGCGATCCTCCAGCAGCAGATCCACCACCATCTCGTCGTCCACCCAGCATTGAATCTTGACCGGCGTCACGCGCACCCGGAACCGGTACCAACGGTTATTCTCAAAATTCTTGAACGTGGCGGTTTCATTTTCCGCAGCGTCCATGCCGTCGATGCTCGAGAGGCCGACCACCGTGCCGCCCCAGCCGCCGGGGATGAACGACGCAAACGTGTCGTCCACCGGGAAGGTGAGTCCGCAGAAAAAGTCGTTGCCGTCCAGCTTCATCGCCTCGGCGGAAAGTTCGTAGTTGGTGCGCGGGATGTTCTCGTGCGCGAGGTTGATGCCGGAGATCAGCTCGCCCATGGCGACGTGAATCTCTCCGTCCTTCACCTCGATTGCGCCGCCGCCGGCGAAGTCGGTGATCTCCCAGCCGTCGAGGTCGGTGCCGTTGAACAGCGCGGTGCCGCCGCCGCCCGGCGTGACGCAGCCTGCGCCCAGCGCGGCAATCAACAACGCGGCTTGGCCCATGAAAAAGGGGTTCGTTGAGTTCATAAAAATGACAGCGCCCAAGGTGGCCGCAAGGCGTGGTGCGGTTCAAGCCTTTATCGGTGTGGAGGGGTTTGGGTTCGTGTTTTTTAAACGCAGAGGACACAGAGGCACAGAGGGCCGCAGAGGAGAAAGGGGAGCGCACGGCTCGCGTGCCCGCCAAGGCGCCTTTCAGGCGACTGCGTTACCGCTTGGCCAAGCGGCACATTGGTGTTGACTTATTACGGCCAGAATATCATCCCTTGAACGCCGAAGGAAAATGAAGCATCTGCAACGCGAACCGGCTTTGAGTTTCAACTTGGTTTTGTTGTTGGCGGTGAGTGCACTTTTCGTGACGGCGGCCAGCGCCCGCCCCTGGCGTGTTGACCAGATCCCCAACGGAAACAAGTTCAGGTGTCTCAATTGCCATCACTCGCCCTACGGCGGCCCGCGCAGTTCTTTTGGTCTTGCGGTTGAAAACGTGGTCGGTCGGGGGAGCAAAGCCCCGTTCTGGAACAGTGTGTTGGCAGCCAAGGATTCCGATGGTGACGGGTCAAGCAACGGAGAAGAACTCGGCGATCCGGATGGAGATGGCAATCCAACAGCCGGAGCCAACATCGCTAACCCCGGCGATGCAAAAAGCAAACCCCCAAAACCGGTCGAACCGGTGGCTCCTGAAATCGTGATCCAGACCTCAAAGTCTCCCTTTGGCTTTCAGTTCAAAACCGTCAAAGGCCAGACGTATGAGATTCAAGCGACGACTGACTTGAGAAAGTGGACCGTTGTCGACACGATCGAAGGGACAGGTTCGGACAAAATGTTTTCCGATCTTCGCGAGGCGGTTTTTGAGCTTCAATACTATCGGGTGAGGGTCAGGGATTGAGATGGAATCCTCTGCCTTTCACATCCCCGTGAGTCGGCGCAGGTTACTTAAAAACATGTCCGTTGTCTCGGCCGGGTTTACCCTGCCCGGTTACCTCGCGGAAGCCATTACGTTGACACCGGCGCAGGCGCAGGGACCGTTCTACCCGTTAATCGACGATATTCCGTTGGATAAGGACAACGATTTGGTGAAGATCGACGACCACCTCACCATGGCATCCGGTGTGGTGACCCATGTGAGCGGGCGCATCCTCGATCGGAACGGGAATCCGGTTCGGGGAGCGTTGGTCGAGTTGTGGCACGCAGACCGTCTGGGGGAATACACCTATTCCACGAACCCCGGCCCCAACCCCAGGGCCGACCCGAATTTTGCCGGGTTCGGCCAGTTCCTTACGGGATCGAGTGGCGCTTACCGGTTCCGCACCCTCAAGCCCGGGATTTACCCGGGACGTGCGCGACATTTCCACTGGGGGATCACGCTCCCCGGGCAACAAAGGCGGTTTAGCACCCAGACCTACTGGAAGGGGGAAGCCCTCAACGACAGCGACTTTCTGTTGAACTCAATCGGTGACACCGAGCAACGTGATTCAATAATCCTGGCCTTCTCCAAGGTTCCGGGAACGACCACGTTGGAGGAACGAACGACCTGGGATTTTGTCAGCCATTTCACTCCTGTTGAACCCGCCTATCCGGGAAGTGGCGGGTTGATGATCGAAGGCGCCAAGGCGGCCGGTTCTGTGGAGGGGCGGCGGCGTTTCAGGATCAGCGTTCCGGCATACCGGGGGTATACCTATGAACTATACGGCAACCCTCCACTCGCCAACCTGGGTTGGAAACTGCTTCCCTTTTCGCTGACTCAGGGCGGCGCCATTGACCAAAACCAGCATACGGCGGCCGGTGACGGCGTGGTCAGTTTTTATCTCGAGAAAAAAACGCCAACCGGGTTTTACTTCGTCTCGTTCCGTGTGCCAGGGGCCAACAAGGGCACCCCGTGACCCTTGGCCCGCGCTTGGCCAAGCGGGCTTGCATTTTGGCCTTGGTGCGGCTCAATTTCCCGCCGCAATATCATGAAAAAAAACTCCGCAAAATTCCTGCTTCCGCTTGGTTTGGGTTTGTTGGCCGTGTCGTGCGCGAGTCCGGGGCGCGGGCCGGGCGGGGGCGGGCATGATGTGGTGATTCAAAACGGGACGATTTACGACGGGAGCGGCGGTGCGCCGTTTGTTGGGACGGTGGCGATTCGGGGTGACCGGGTTTCGTACATCGGTCCGGCAGCGGAATTGCGCGGCAACACGGTGATTGATGCCACCGGCTTGGCCGTGGCACCGGGCTTCATCAACATGCTGAGCTGGACGGCCAACGCGTTGCGGCGGGACGGCAAGTCGCAGAGCGACATCCGGCAGGGCGTCACGCTCGAGGTGCTCGGGGAGGGGTCGTCGCTTGGGCCGCTCAATGCCAAGATGCGCCGGCGCAAGGACGGGACGGACGTGCCGTGGACCACGCTTGGCCAAGGGCTGGAGCACCTCGTCGGCCTCGGCGTGTCGCCGAACCTCGCGTCGTTCGTCGGCGCGACGACGCTGCGCGTGCACGAGGTCGGTTACGAAAACCGGCCCGCCACCGGGTCCGAGTTGGAGCGGATGCAGGCGCTGGCCCGGGCGGCGATGGAGGAGGGCGCGGTGGGCATCAGCACGGCGCTGATTTATGCCCCGGCCGACTACGCGCCGACGGAGGAACTGGTGAGCTTGGCCAAGGCGGTCGCGGCGTACGACGGGCTGTACATCACCCACATGCGCAGCGAGGGGTCGCAACTGCTGGAGGCGCTCGACGAGCTGTTCACCATCGCGCGTGAGGCCGGCATTCGGTCGGAGATTTATCACCTCAAGGCGTCGCGCCGGGGGAACTGGCACAAGCTCGACGAGCTGATCCGGCGCGTCGAGCAGGCGCAGAGGGACGGCCTGAAAATCACCGCCGACATGTACACGTACAACGCCAGTTCCACCGGTTTGACCGGCGTGATCCCGACGTGGGTGCAGGAGGGCGGGCACGAGGCGTGGATGAATCGCATGCGCGAGCCCGAGGCACGCAAGCGGCTGCTTGGCGACCTGCGCGAGCAGCTCGCCCATCAGCCGCCGGAAGGCATTTTGATGGTCGGCTTCGAGAACGAGGCGTTGGGCAAAAAATTCATGGGCAAAACCGTCGCCGAGGCGGCGCGCATCCGGGGGCAGTCGCCGGAGGAGGCCATTATCGACCTCGTGCTCGAGGACAACAGCCGCATCCAGTGCGTTTACTTCAGCATGTCGATGGACAACATCCGCAAAAAAATCGCCCTGCCGTGGGTGTCGTTCTGCTCCGACTCGGCGTCGCTCGCCCCGGCCAACGCCACCGGCATGACCCATCCGCGCGCGTACGGCAGCTTCGCCCGCGTGCTCGGGAAATTTTCGCGCGACGAAAAGATTATCCCGCTGCGGGAGGCGATCCGGCGGCTGACCTCCTTCCCCGCCGCCAACCTGAAAATCAGGAACCGGGGCAGTTTGAAAACAGGTTACTTCGGCGACGTCGTCGTGTTCGACCCGGAGACCGTCACCGACCACGCGACCTTCAAAAAGCCACACCAGTTTTCCACCGGCATGGCGCACGTCTTCGTGAATGGAGTGCAAGTGCTGAAGGACGGCGAGCACACCGGCGCCACTCCGGGCCGGGTCGTCCGCGGCCCCGGCTGGAAAGGGCACATCCTGCCATAGTACTCCGGGCCGTCAGCAAGATTGCTCCATCGTAGCCAGTCGGAGACGTTTTAGATCGATCGTTTGTGGAGTTGGCCGTCCTTCATGATGACCCGGAGGTTGTCGCGGTCGAGCAGCACCTTGGGGTCGGCCAGGGGATCGCCCTTGACCAGTAGCAGATCGGCGAGGAAGCCCTGCTTCACTTGGCCAAGGCGGCCCGGCATGTCCATCGCTTCGCCCCCGTTCTTTGTCATGGTGAGGATCGATTCCATATTCGTCACGCCGCAGTGCTTGATGAAATGATCGAGGTCGCGGGCGTTTTGCCCGTGCGGCGTGATCATGAACCCGTAATCGCCCCCGCCCAAAATCCGGACGCCGCGTTTCATTAATTCCTTGATGCCATTGACGGCGCTTTCGAGTTCCTCCCGAAAACCCATGGCCTTGACCTGCTCCTCGGTGAACCAGTCCGATCCCTCGTAGGCGGCGATGGCCGTGAAGCCGAGGTTGGGACTGACGAAGATCCAATCCTTGTTGGCCTCCAGCATGTCGAGGGCCTCCTCGTCGGCGTAGTTGGCGTGGTACACCACCTTGATACCGTGCCGGACGCAGCGCTTGACCGACTCGGCGCTGCGGGCGTGGGCGCTGAGCCGCTTGCCGTGGGCGTGGGCAACCTCGGCGGCGGCGGCGACCTCCTCCTCGCTCATGATGGTGGTCTCGGAGCCGGCGTGCGGCACGAAGGAGTCGCCGGAGATCACCAGCTTGATGATGTCCACGCCTTCGCGGATGAGTTCCCGGGTGAGCCGGCGGTACTCCTCCGGGCCATCCGCCATGAGCGCCATGGAATCCACCTTGGGCATATGAAGCGTGCGCATGTCTCCGAGCCCGCTGGTGACCGTGAGCCAAGGGGTTGCGGCCAGGAGGCGTGGGCCGGGAATTTCGCCCTTTTCGATGGCGTTGCGGATGACAACATCGAGCCGCGGCTTGGCTGAGGCGGCACTAATGCAACTGGTGATACCGTGGTCGAGATAGAGCCGGGCATTGTGCATGGTGAGCAGGGTGTGTTCCTCGGGGGGGATTCGCCCCAGCGCGGCCAGATCGTCCGTGTTGTCGATGCTCAGGTGCGCATGGGATTCGACCAACCCCGGCATGAGTGTCATGCACCCCGCGCCGTCGTGCACCTCGGCTCCGTTGGGATTCAGCGAATTGCCGTCGCGGGCGACCGCGGTGATCTCGTTGCCCTCAACAAGCACCTCGCCCGGGAACGGTTCCCCACCAGTACAGTCGAGCACGGTTACATTGGTGAACAAGTGCCGGTTCATTGTTGTGTCACGCGTTGGATCGCAGCTCCGAGAGCAAATTCCGCGCTGTGTTGCCCAAGTGTAGTGTGTCCACTCCGGCCAAAATCAAGTTGTACCCCTTCTGCTGGTAGGGCCGGACGGCCTCGGCGGTGACGCCGAAGTAACCGATGGCAATCCCTGCGGATTGGCAGGCTTGATGAATCCGGTCGATGGCCCCGGTGACTTCCGGATCGTTGACTTGCCCCATTTTACCCATGCTCGCTGAGAGGTCGTACGGCCCGAGCATGATGCCGTCGAGGCCCTCGATTTCGACGATGGACTCGATGCATTCGACCGCGTCGAAATGTTCCGCCTGCACCAACACCGCCACCGAGTCGTTGGCGGTCTCCATGTACTCGGCAAAACGCATGCCGTAGCCGTGCGCGCGGCCAAGCCCGACCCCGCGACTGCCCTCTGGTGCGTAGCGGGCGAAGCGCACGATGTCCCGCGCGTGTTCCACGGTGTTGACCTGCGGGGCGATGATGCCTGCCGCACCTAGGTCGAGTACTTTTTTGACCGGCACCTCCGCCGCAGCGGGCAATCGCACAACGCACGCAACCCGATCGCCGACGGCTTGGAGGATGCCCTGAATGTCGCTGTACTCGAGGGTGCCGTGTTCGGCATCCAGAAACAACCAGTCGAACCCGATGTCCGCCAAAATCTCCGCGGTGGCTGCCGTGGGGAGGGTGACCATGGTGCCCAGCAGCGTTTCGCCGCCTTTTAACCGTTGTCGGAAATGGTCACTCATGACAGCTAATGCGCGCTTGGGCTGAACGAGAATGAGCGTCTTGACTCCCGAAAACACCCCACCCACAGCTCGGCTGCCAAGGCGTTGACCAAAGTGGCTTCATGTCGCGGAAAGGTCACAGAATGATTACGGTTTTTCAATCGGTCTTTTTAACGATGTCATAACTCTATGAAAATGTCCTCTTTTGAACTCGCTTAAAATGTCCTCATGG
>JACNJE010000180.1 GCA_014382705.1 Verrucomicrobiota bacterium
GGATATCGCTGGTGGTGTTGTGCGAGTTGGCTTGGGTGTTGCTTGGCGCGTATCGTTACCCAAAAAAGAGTGTCGTGGCTGCGCTTGGCCAACTTTTAATTACGGCGGAGCTTGAAGTTGAGAATGAGGAGGCGGCCCGTTTGTCGCTGGACGCCTATCGAAATGGAGCAGCCGATTTTGCCGACTACGTCATCGGGTACTCGAACAAAAAAGCCGGCTGCGATGTGACTTACACGTTCGATCACGACTTCGCCAACAGTCGAGTCGCAACATCACTTCGGTGACATTCCGGTGAGCGGTAAAATGTGAGGGACACGGATTGCACGGATTGCACGGATTGATCCGGGGTTTTATCCGCAGATGCCGCAGCTGGGCGCAGATGAAACTGAAAACTGATGGCTGAAAACTCAAAAAGACCTGCGACCAACTGCGTGATCTGCGGATGTTTCTCTCCTTTACGGTTTGAAGAACCGATTTAACCCTGC
Organism: Verrucomicrobiota bacterium; assembly: GCA_014382705.1. Classification (GTDB taxonomy): domain Bacteria; phylum Verrucomicrobiota; class Verrucomicrobiia; order Limisphaerales; family UBA1096; genus UBA1096. The sequence goes on from JACNJE010000180.1 coordinate 486, forward strand.
TCCAATTCAAGGGCGTTGATGCCTTCCAACACTGTTTCGAGGGGGAGCGCGGCGAGTTCGCGGTGTTGGTTTAATACGCGGACTTTTTCGCCTAGCGGCCGCCAAACGGTCTCGTTGCTTGGTCCCCACAGTACCAGCGTTGGCAGGCCAAGCGCGGATGCGAGGTGTGTCACGCCGGAGTCGTGCCCGATGTAGCCGACGCAGTTGGCCAGGCGCGGCGCCAAGTCCGGCAGCGGGATGTGCTGAGCGATTTCGACACGATCCCCCGGCAGGCGCTTGGCCAAGCGCTGGAGCCGCTCGCCCTCCGCCTCGCCGCCGACCAGCAGCAGGTTGAGCGGTGAGTGGGCAAGCAGATGTGCCACCAACCTGCCCCAGTTCTGTTCCGGCCAGTTTTTGGTCTCGCTGCCACTGCCGGGGTGCAGGGCGAGGCAGTTTTTGCGCTTGGCCAAGCCAGGCAACTCGAGCCGGGCGACGGGATCGCCGTCGAAGATGGTCAACTGCTCCAGCGACTTGAGGAACACGTCGCTGGCGTGGATCGGCTTGGCCTCGTCCGGCCGGTGCTGTGCGGCGATAAACTGGCCGGGGCCGCACGACATGACGTTGGTTTCAAAGATCCCGTCGGGATCAAACAGGTACGAAATGACGATGGCAAATTGCCCGAAAAACTCGCGCCACTCCGGGTCGAACGAGCCGCCCTTGGCAAAAAACATCGCCAAGCCGGGCGACTCGAGGGCGTGCACCGCCTTGGCCAAGCCGCCCGACAACGCCAGCGAGGCGATGCGCGGATAGCCGAGCACCTCGATGTCCGCCTGCGGAAAGCGTTCGCGCATCGCGGCCAGCACCGGAAGCGTCAGGACAAAATCACCGATTGCCCCGCCGCGAATGACGAGAATGCGCGGAGGCTCATCGGATGTGGGTTCGATCATGGCGCAATCTGGTTTGCCATGACGATCACGCCGGCCACGGCAACCATCGAGCCGATGATCGAGCGCGCCGTCGGCCGTTCACCCTCGAATTTCATCGCAAGCGGAATAATTACCAACGGCGACAACGCGACGACGGACAAGACAATTCCGGCTGGCTGGCTGCTCAGCGCCCATTGATACGCGCCCACGCCGAGCGTCGGCCCGCAAAGCGTGTTGGCAAGAATCAGCGCGACGAGCAGTTTCATCGTCACCGGGGTCAGGGCCACCTCGGTGCGGATCATCGCACCGTTGCGCAGTCTCATTTTCTGAAACAGGAGCAACACAGCCATCACCGTCAAGCCACCCAAGACGCGCTGGTATGCCTGCGACAGCCCGTCCACGGTGACCCCAGCCTCGACCACTGACAGCGCCTTGCGGCTCAGCACCGCGCCGAAGCCCTGCCCGAAGGCGGACATCAACCCCCAAAGAATCCCCGCCTTCCAATGTTTCCTGTCGACGTCCGTCGTCTCACTGGGAGCCAGCGCCAGCGCGACACCCACGAGGATCGCCGTGCCGGCCAGCACCTGGCCAAGGGACAGCCTTTCGCCCATCCAAAGCCACTCGATCGCCGCCGCGAACGGCGCGGCGAGGCATTGGGTCATCACCATCGTCAGCCGCGAACCGAGAATCGGGAAGGCCCGGAACAAGCCGTAGTCCCCCACGCCGAACCCGATGATGCCACTGATAAAAAACAGGCCCAGCGCCCCGCCGCCCAGCCCCGCCCCCATTGAGTGCGCATAGATCCCGAGTAGCGCCGCAGCCAGGAGAAACCGCCAAAAATTCGCCTCCACCCCGGAGAGGTGGTGCGACAACCGCTTGCCGGACACCGCCGAGAGCGAAAACAAAATCGTGGCCAGTATCGCGGCGGTCATTCGACGAAGAACCAATTAATATGGTGGTGCAATAGTATGCTGAATGCCATCGCAATTTTTACGCGTTCTCCCTCACCCCGGCCCTCCCCCGCTGGGAGAGGGTATCGTGTCGTTCGCGGCAGCGTCGTAGAGTACGGTTCTCTGCACCACTTTCCGAGTCTTCAGTTTTCATTCTATAAAAATCCTGTCCATCCTGTTCATCCATGTTTCCTTTTTATTGGCATCAATGCGGCACCGGAAAGCGGCAGGGACGGCCGCACTCCAAGACGCTCCCGCGCCACCGCCGCGCTGCTTGGCCAT
>JACNJE010000120.1:0-482 GCA_014382705.1 Verrucomicrobiota bacterium
TCGTAAAAGCCGTCGTTGGCGAGCTTGGTGAAGTTTTCCACCGTGCCGGGGGCGACATCGGGCCAAAGCTCGATGCTTATGCTGCCCTTGGTGGTTTCGAGGGTTGCGGTCGGGTTTGTGTTTTCGCTCATGTGAAAGTCGATGTCAGTCGGCCAGGGAAACGTGGTTGGTGGTCGGGAATTTTGTGGGCAACGCCTGGGAGACCTTGCCGGTGGCCAGCCACTCGGCGGCGCGGTTGATCGTGGCAATGAAGCCGACGCATTGGAGTGATTTGCCGTTCTCGTGGCCCATCGGCGTGTGGAAGACGACGCCCTTTCCGTACTGGATGGTCATCATCATCGGCTCGTGCCGTTTGCTCTTGGCGCTATAGGCGGTGGCGAGGATTTTCATGTTCTCGGCGGGGCCACGGAGCGAGTCGTACAGTTCGTCCTGATAGGGGAGGGTCTCTCCAACCGTGAGATCGCCGAGCAGATGTTCCTGGC
>JACNJE010000120.1:492-49840 GCA_014382705.1 Verrucomicrobiota bacterium
ATTCCATACCGGTCGTGCTCCAGATCAGTGGAATACGCCGCCCTTTCCGTACTGTATGGGCATCGTCATAGGCTCGTGCCGTATGATCTAGGCGCAATAGGCGTTGGAGAGGATTTTCCTGTTCTCGGCGGGGCAACGGAGCGAGTCGTACAGTTCGTCCTGCGCGTGCATCCACTCGGCCGGCATGCCGTGGGTGACCGGATGAGAGGCATCTCGCACGATGATTTTGAATGCGTGCTGCGGGCCGTGGCTGCCGCCCCCGCCGGGCTGCGTGTTGCGGACGACCTCGCCTTGGTCGTTGTAGTAGACGTACGGCCCGTGTTTCTCGGTGCGGCCGCCCCAGCCGCCGAGGCCGATCATCCGGTTGTACTCGGGCCAGTTCGGGAACGAGTTGTTGGCGGCATGTACCGGGATGAAGCGGCCGCCGTTATTCATGTATTTTTCGAATGCGCGCTGCACCGGCTTGGGCCAATCCTCGCCGTTGTAGTTGCTGATGATGACATCATATTTATCGAACGCCGGCCGGAAGGCGTCCCACTTGGCCTGGAACTCCTCGCGGATTTTTTTGGCGGCCTCGGCCGCCTTGGCCTTTTGGCTCTCGCTCAGGTTGCGCGGCGGGCGCGGGGCGCGGGGCGGCGAGGTGAGCACGTCCACCCGGAACAACTGGGTCTTCTCCATCTGCGCCTTCATGTACGGCGTCATGGCCTTCCAGTTGTGGTTGTTTTGACCGTCGACGTACAGCACGCTGATTTTTTCAGCACTCGCCGGGCTTATCACGGCCGCCAAGAGCAGGGCGGCTGTGATCCATTTTAGGGGAGTCATTGCACGAGGCATCGTGGCGCGGACGGTGACGGCAGGCGGAACAATTCGCAAGCCAAAAGCCGGGCGCTCGACTCGGCAAATCTCGTCGGGCAGTCTCCCGGCGTTGATCGGCGTTAAACAACTTGGCCAAGCGCGTTGGCTTCTGGCGGCGCTGGTGGGGCTGGCCTTGGCGCTGGCGTTTCCCGAGCCGCGCTGGCTTGGCCTCGCCTGGCTTGTGCCCGGCGCTTGGCTGACGGTCGTCGCGGGGGAGCGACGCTGGAGGTTGTTCGGCTTGGCCTTTGTCGCGGCGTTGGTCTTTCGGTTGGTTTCGCTGCGGTTCCTGCTGGCCATGCCGCATACGGCGGGGGCGATCAGCGGCTGGCTGGCGCTCAGTCTTTATTCGGCGCTGTATCCGGCGGCCTGGGCTTGGGTCTGCGGCGGGTGGCTGCGGGACGGCTTGGCCAAGCTGGAGTGGACGTGGTTTCGGCGACTCGGCTTCGGGTTGTTTGCCGCAGCCTCCTGGGTTGCATTGGAGATGGCGCAGGCGCGGCTGCTCGGTGGCTACCCGTGGAACTTCCTCGGGGTCAGCCAGTTTGAGAATCTGCCGTTGATCCAGGTTGCGTCGGTGACCGGCGTTTACGGCGTATCGTTCTTGGTGGTGTGGGCGTCAGTGAGTTTGGTGTTTGCCGTGCTACAAATTCGCCGCGCACCGGCCAACCCGTGGTCGTGGTCGGCCGACTTGGCGCTGCCGCTGCTCGCGCTGGGCCTGGTTTGTGGCTGGGGCGTGTTGCGCGTCACCCGTTTGCCGGCCCCGGCGAACCGGCTGACCGTCGCGCTGGTGCAGCCGAGCATCCCGCAGCAGTTGATTTGGCAACGCGGCACCGGCGACGAGCGCTTGGACAAGGTGCTGGAGTTGTCGCGGCTGGCGTTGGCCACCCAGCCGGACTTGCTGCTGTGGCCGGAGGCGTGCGCGCCGATCTCGGCGGAGCGGTGGCCGGAGGTGTTCGACATGGTGAAGTCGAGCGGTGTGCCGCTGCTTTTTGGCGCGGACGATGTCGAGCGGGTGGGGGAGGTGGAGCGGTATTATAACAGCGCGGTTTTGCTGGCGCCGGATGGCCCGCAGTTCCCGAGCTACCGCAAGCGGCGGCTGGTCATGTTCGGCGAGTACATCCCATTCGAGAAGGCGTTGCCGTTCATGAAATATCTCTCCCCGATTGGCGGCAGTTTCTCCGCCGGGACGGAGCCGGTGCAGTTCGCGCTGCCGGGCGGCAAACAGACGCTTGCCCCGTTGATCTGCTTCGAGGACGCGTTCCCGCACGGCGGCCGCGAGCATGTGTTGGCGGGGACGGATCTGCTGGTGAACCTGACCAATGACGGCTGGTTCGGGGCTGGGCTGGAGCAGTGGCAGCACGCGGCCAACGCCGTCTTTCGCGCGGTGGAGAACGGCGTGCCGCTGGTGCGTTGCGCCAACAACGGGCTGACGTGCTGGATCGATTCGCTGGGCCAAGTGCGGCAATTTTACGGGCAGGAGAGCGGCGACATTTACGGGGCCGGCTTCGTGTCGTTCGAGGTGCCGCTTGGCCAACCGCTTGGCCAAACGGCGTACAACCGGCGCGGCGACCTGTTTGGCTGGGGCTGTCTCGTCGCAGCGGTCGCCGTGGCGGCGGCGCGCCGGGCCAAGCGCAGGCTCCACACCGGCGGGGGAATCGGCTAGGCTGCGGGCCGCGTTCGCGCTGTCATGATTCCGAGGGAGATTCTCAAAAAAATCCGGCAGATCGAGATCCGCACCAAGCGGCTCGTCACTGAGACGTTGGCCGGGCAGTACCACAGCGCGTTCAAGGGGCAGGGCCTGCACTTCGAGGAGGTGCGCGAGTACACGCCCGGTGACGAGATCCGGTCGATCGACTGGAACGTCACCGCCCGAATGAACCAGCCGTTCGTCAAAGTGTACTCGGAGGAGCGCGAGCTGACGCTGATGCTGCTCGTGGATCTGAGTGGCTCCGGCTTCTTCGGGTCGGTGGAGCAGACCAAGCGCGAGATCGCCGCCGAGATGGCCTCGGTGCTGGCGTTTTCCGCCATCCGCAACAACGACAAGGTCGGCCTGATCCTGTTTACTGACCAGGTGGAGAAATTCGTGCCGCCGCGGAAGGGCCGATTCCACGTGCTGCGGGTCATCCGCGAGATTCTGTTTTACGAGCCGGAACACCGCGGCACCGACTTGAACGGGGCGCTGGAGTTCCTTGGCCGCGTGGTGCCACGCAAGGCAATCACCGTCTGCGTGTCCGATTTTCTCGGGCAGACGAACCCGAGCCGGAGGTCGGTGGACGCGCACCTGCGGCGTCAGGCCGTGATGTCGGAGACGCTGGCGCAGACCTCCACCACGGCGTTGCGGCAGGCCAACCGGCGGCACGATGTGGTGGCGGTGCAGGTCACCGACCCGCGCGAACTCGAGCTGCCGGACGTCGGCTGGGTGGTGCTGCAGGACGCCGAGACGGGGCAGTCGGTTGAAATCAACACCGGGGACGACCGGCGCCGAGAGGCTTACACCCAGCGGCAGGCCAACGCGCAGGAGGAACTCGTGCGCCTGTTCCGCACCTCCGGCATCGACTCGATCCAGATTCGCACCGACGAGCCGTACATCACGGCGCTCGAGCGATTTTTTGAGATGCGCCTGAAACGCCGGCATCTCGCCGCCTGATGCCGACGCTCACGAACACCAACTCCGCGGCCCTGGTTTTGCCCGATCCCGCCGATGCCACCAACGCCGTTGCCCCGGGGGAAATCCCGGACATCCTGGGGCTCAAGGAGTTGGCCGACATCCCCACCGGCTACGAATGGCTGTGGTGGCTGCTGGTGGCGGTGGCGGCGCTGGTGATCGCCGGGGTCGTCGCTTGGTTTGTCCGGCGGCAGTTGGCCAAGCGCAGCGACGAACTTGCCCCGCCGCCGCCCCCCCCCCCGCACGTCGTGGCGTGGGAGCGGCTGCAGCGCGCGCTTGGCCTGATCCACGAGGCCGAGCGGTTTTGCGTCAAGGTGTCGCTCATCATCCGGGACTATCTCGAGCAACGGTTCGACCTGCACGCGCCGGACCGGACGACCGAGGAGTTTTTGTTTGAACTGCAGTCCAGCCGGCACCTGACCGCGGAGCACAAGCAACTGCTCGCCGAGTTCCTCGGCGCGTGCGACATGGTGAAGTTTGCCAAGGCGGAACCGCCCGAGCAGGAGCTTCGCGGGTTGCACGAGGCCGCCAGCCGGCTCGTCGGCGAGACGCAGCCCAGCCTGCGCGAGGAGACGGAGGATGCACCATGAATATCGGCGAGTTGAGAATCGATGATCCGTGGTGGCTGCTCCTGCTGGTGGTGCTGCCGCTGGTCGCGTGGGCGCGGCGGCGCTGGCTGGCCGGCCGGCCGGCGCTGATGTTCTCCTCCGTCCAACTCGTGCGCGGCATCATGGGCTTGGCCAAGCCGAAGTCCGGCGCGCTGCTCGGGTTCCTGCGCTGGACCGCGCTGCTGCTGCTGGTGCTGGCCATGGCCCGGCCGCAATGGGGCGAGGGCACCGAGAAAATCCGGGCCAGCGGCATCGACATCGCCGTGGCGTTCGACCTGTCCGGCAGCATGCTGGCCGAGGATTTTCAGCTGAAAGGCAAGCGGGCCAACCGCGCCGAGGTGGCCAAGGCGGTGCTGAAGGGATTCGTCGACGATCGGCCGGCGGACCGGATCGGCCTCGTGGCCTTTGCCGGCCGGGCGTACATCGCCGCGCCGCTGACGCTCGATCACGACTTTCTGCTCGCCAATCTCGAGCGGCTCGAGGCCGGGAGCCAGTCGATCGAGGACGGCACCGCGATCGGCTCGGCGATCAGCGCCGGGCTGAACCGCCTGCGCGACCTCGAGTCGGAGAGCCGGATCATCATCCTGATGACCGACGGCCAGAACAATTCCGGCACCGTCGCGCCGTTGACCGCCGCCGAGGCGGCCGAGCTGCTGGGCGTGAAGGTGTACACCATCGGCGTCGGCACGCGCGGTGTGGCGCCGATGCCGTACACCGACGTGTTTGGCCGGAAACGGTATCGCAACGTCGAGGTGAACATCGACGAGGAGACACTGCAAAAAATCGCCGACCAAACCGGCGGCCAATACTTCCGCGCCGACAGCCAGAGCAGGCTCCGGGAGATTTACGGCCAGATCGACGAGATGGAAAAAACCGAGGTGGAGGTGGAGCGCTACTTCAACTACAACGAGTGGTTCCCTTTCCTCGTCATCGCCGGTCTGGCGCTGCTGCTGCTCGAGTTGACCCTCGCCAACACTGTTTGGCTCAAGCTGCCGTAGGGCCGGCGGATCGCGGGCGCTTGGCCAAGCGCGTTATTTCTTCAGCGCGGTCTCGATGGCGGCGATGACTTCCGGGGCGTCCGGCTTGGTGCGTGGCGAGAAACGCTTGATCACCTTGCCGTTGCCATCGAGAAGGAACTTCTCGAAGTTCCACCGTATCTTGTCCGACCCGCCCGACTCCTTCTTGAGTTTCTTGTAGAGCGGATGGGCACCGTCGCCGTTCACCTCGATCTTGGCATGCAGCGGGAAGGTGACCGAGTAGTTGTCGGAGCAGAACTTCTTAATCTCCAGCGGGCTACCCGGCTCCTGTTTGCCAAACTGGTTGCACGGGAAGCCCAGCACGGTGAACCCCTTCTTGGCGTACTTCGAGTGGACGGCCTGCAGCTGCGTGTACTGCTTGGTCAGGCCGCATTTGCTGGCGACGTTGACCACCAGCATCACCTTGCCCTTGTGGGCGCCGAGGGTGGTTTTTTTGCCGTCGATGTTTTTCAACGGGATGTCGAGCGTGGGGTTCCCGGCGCAGACGATGCCAGCCAAGCTGATGGAGAGGATGAGAGTCGAAGCGAGTTTCATAACGCGCCGAACTTGGCAGGCAACCCGGATTTGTCAACCACCGACGTCCAGTCTGGCGGCTTGTTTTTGGGGGGTGATTTGTGGAAACTGCGCGGCCGTCGATTAGCGATGATGAAGAAAACCCAAAAAAAGAGAAACCAACCAAACCTGCGGCCGCATTCCGCGATCATGCTGGACGGGCCGGACCGCGCGCCGAGCCGGGCGATGCTTTACCCGACCGGCTTCAAAAAGCCCGACTTTGAAAAGCCGATCATCGGAGTGGCCTCCACGTGGAGCAACGTGACGCCGTGCAACATGCACATCGACGAGTTGGCGCGCGTGGCCGAGGCCGGCACGAACAAGGCCGGCGGCAAGGCGATTGTGTTCAACACCATCACGATTTCCGACGGCATCTCGATGGGCACGGAGGGGATGAAATATTCGCTCGTGTCGCGCGAGGTCATCGCCGACTCGATCGAAACGGTCGTTGGCTGCGAATGCATGGATGGCTTTGTCGCCATTGGCGGGTGCGACAAAAACATGCCGGGCTGCATGATCTCGATCGCGCGGCTGAACCGCCCGGCGGTGTTCGTTTACGGTGGCACGATTTTGCCGGGCTGCATCACGGGCGACTCAAGGAAACTCGACATCGTCTCCGTGTTCGAGGCGGTTGGGGCGCACTCCAACGACAAACTTTCCGACCAGGGTCTGGAGGACATCACCGCCTGCGCGATCCCCGGCCCCGGTTCCTGCGGCGGAATGTACACGGCCAACACGATGGCCAGCGCGATCGAGGCGATGGGCATGAGCCTGCCGGGCAGCAGCGCCCAAGCGGCGATCAGTCCCGCCAAGAAGAAGGATTGCCGCGAGGCCGGTGCTGCGGTGCTGAATCTGCTCAAGCTCGGCATCAGGCCGCACGACATCATGACGAAAAAGGCGTTCGAGAATGCCATCACCGTGGTGATCGCGCTCGGCGGCTCGACGAATGCCGTGCTGCATTTGCTGGCGATGGCACACGCGGCCAGCGTCAAGCTGACCATCGACGACTTTACGCGCATTGGCAAAAAGGTGCCGGTGCTCGCCGACCTCAAGCCAAGCGGCAAATATCTGATGAGCGAGCTGGTCGCCGTCGGCGGCATCCAGCCGATGATGAAAACGCTGCTTCGCGCCGGGTTGCTGCACGGCGACTGCATGACCGTCACCGGCAGGACGATGGCGCAGAACTTGGCCAAGGCGAAGCCGTACCGCAAGGGTCAGAAGATCATTCAGCCGATGAGCCGGCCGATCAAAAAAAGCAGTCACCTCGTCGTGGTGTACGGCAACCTCGCGGCGGAGGGCGGGGTGGCCAAGATCACCGGAAAGGAGGGCATGCGTTTCACCGGCACGGCCAAGCCGTTCGATTCCGAGGAGAAGGCGATGAAGGCGATCCTCGGCGGCCGAATCAAAAAGGGCGACGTGATCGTCATCCGCTACGAGGGGCCGAAAGGCGGCCCCGGCATGCGCGAGATGCTTGGCCCGACGGCAGCCATCATGGGCGCTGGCTTGGGCAGCGACGTGGCGCTGATCACCGACGGCCGGTTCTCCGGCGGCACGCACGGTTTCGTCGTGGGGCACATCACGCCGGAGGCGTACGCAGGGGGCGCGTTGGCCTTGGTGAAGCGCGGCGACTCGGTCACCATCGACGCCGAGCGGCGGGAATTGACGCTCGACGTGCCGGCGAAGGAATTGGCCAAGCGCCGCCAGGCGTGGCGCAAGCCCAAGCCGCGCTACACCAAGGGCGTGTTGGCCAAGTACGCCAGCGCCGTGACCTCGGCCTCGCTCGGCGCGGTGACCGATCACAACTTGGAGGTGTGACCCCGCGCTTGGCCAAGCGACAACCCGACTGAATCAATTTATCCGCGAGAATGCGCAGACAATATCCGTTCCAGATTTTCGAGCCGAAGTGGCAGGAGCATTGGCATGGCGGCGAGACGTTCCGGGCGTGGAATCCCGGCGAGAGCGTCCCTGCCGGCCACCCGTTTCGCGAGCGTCACCCGGACACGAACCCCGGAGACATCCCGAAATATTACATCCTCGACATGTTCCCGTACCCGTCCGGCGCGGGGCTGCACGTCGGGCATCCGGAGGGCTACACGGCCACCGACATCCTTGCCCGCTACAAGCGGATGCGCGGCTTCAACGTGCTGCACCCGATCGGTTGGGACGCGTTCGGCCTGCCGGCGGAACAGTACGCCATCAAGACCGGCCAGCATCCGCGCATCACCACCGAGGCCAACGTCGCCAACTTCAAGCGGCAGATTCAGTCGCTGGGTTTCAGCTACGACTGGAGCCGCGAAATCAACACCACCGCCCCCGGTTACTTCCGCTGGACGCAATGGATCTTCCTGCAGCTTTACAACTCGTGGTTCAACCCGGCGACGAACCAAGCGGAGCCAATCGACACGCTGGCTTATCCGGCGGACGCGACGACCGATGGGCAGCGCCGCGCCTGGCGCGATGAGCATCGCTTGGCTTACGTGTCCGAGGCGCCAGTGAACTGGTGCCCCGAGCTGGGCACGGTGCTGGCCAACGAGGAGGTCAAGGACGGTGTCAGCGAGGTCGGCGGATACCCGGTGGAGCGAAAGCCGATGCGCCAATGGATGCTCCGCATCACGGCCTTCGCGCAACGGCTGCTTGACGACCTCGACGGCATCGAATGGAGCGACTCGCTCAAGGAGATGCAGCGCAACTGGATCGGCCGCTCTGAGGGGGCGGAGGTGGTGTTCCGCGTTGAGAATTCCGACATCGACATTCCCGTGTTCACCACGCGGCCGGACACGCTGTTCGGCGCGACGTACATGGTCCTTTCGCCGGAGAGCGAGTTGCTCGGGCAGCTTGTCACCGATGAGCACCGGGTCGCCGTCGAGGCGTATCAGGCCGAGGCGGCCCGGAAGAGTGACCTCGAGCGCACCGACTTGGCCAAGGGGAAAAGCGGCGTGTTCACCGGCGCGTTCGCAGTCAACCCGGCCAACGGCCACCGGGTGCCGATTTGGACGGCCGACTACGTCTTGGCTGGCTACGGAACCGGCGCGATCATGGCGGTGCCGGCGCACGACACGCGCGACCTCGAGTTCGCGCAGAAATTCAAGCTGCCAATCGAGATCGTCGTACAGGCCCCCGAGGGCGAGGAGTCGCTTGGCTTCACCGGCAACGGCGTGGCGGTGAACTCCGGGTTTCTCGACGGCCTGCCAACGCCAGAGGCCAAGCGCAAGATTACCGCTTGGCTCGACGAAAAGGGGCTCGGCCAAGGGAGGGTGAATTACAAGCTGCGCGACTGGCTCTTCAGCCGGCAGCGCTACTGGGGCGAGCCGTTCCCGATTGTCTGGGACGCCGACGGCCACCTTGGCCTGAGCGAAGGCGATCTGCCGCTCACGCCGCCGGATCTGACCGACTTCAAGCCGACCGGCTCCGGCGAACCGCCGTTGGCCCGGGCCGGGGAGTGGTGCCAAGCCGGCGACGGCCTAAGGCGGGAGACGAACACCATGCCGCAGTGGGCCGGCAGTTGCTGGTATTACCTGCGCTTTCTCGACGCGCAAAACAGCGACCGCTTCATCGCCGATGAAAAGGAGCGGTATTGGATGGGCTCGGCCGGCGACGACGCCACGCCGGGTGTGGACCTGTACGTCGGTGGCACCGAGCACGCGGTGTTGCATCTCCTTTACGCGCGCTTTTGGCACAAGGTGTTGTTTGACCTTGGGCACGTGAGCACGCCCGAGCCGTTTTACAAGCTTGTCAATCAGGGGCTGATCCTCGGCGAGGACGGGCAGAAAATGTCCAAGTCGCGCGGCAACGTCGTCAACCCGGACGACATTCTTGTCGAGTTCGGCTCGGACGCCTTCCGGCTGTACGAGATGTTCATGGGGCCGCTCGAGATGGTGAAGCCGTGGAACACCAAGGGCGTCGAGGGCGTCTACCGTTTCCTCGGCCGCGTGTGGCGGATGTTCATCGACGAGCAAAGCGAAAAGGAGTTTGAACAGCAACTGACCACCCATCCGGACGCCGGGCCGGAACTGCTTGCCGCGCTGAAACTGGACGAAGCCGTGGGGCAGGTGGAGGCCACACCCGGGCAGCTCAAGGTGCTGCACACCTGCATCAAGAAAGTGACCGACGACATGGAGCACCTGCGCTTCAACACCGCCATCTCCGCGATGATGGTGTTCACCAACGAGGCGTCGAACTGGGCCATCCGGCCGCTGTCGGTGATGAACGATTTCCTGCTGCTGCTCGCGCCGTTCGCGCCGCACATCGCCGAGGAACTGTATGCCAAGGCCAACGGCAGCGGCTCAACCCTGGCCTACCGACCCTGGCCAAGCCACGACGAGGCCCACCTCGTCGAGTCCACCATCGAGATGGCCGTGCAGGTCAACGGAAAGCTGCGCGACCGCATCCAGATCCCGGCCGGCATGGAGAAGGCCGAGATCGAGCGGCTCGCGCAGGCGGGCGAAAACGTCCGCCGCCACACCGACGGCAAAAGCGTGAAAAAAGTGATCGTCATCCCCGGCAAACTGGTGAACATTGTCTCGGTGTGAGAGTGTCGCCCGCCAATATCGCCCGGAATTATTTCACGCCAAAGGAGCAGAAAATGATCTGCGTGGTGGCATTGCTCATGCTTGTCGGTTGGGGAGTGAAATCATGCATTTTAACCCCCGCCTCACCGCCGCCTGGCCAGTCTGAAAACTGATGCAACAGTTCGACTACAACGAAGTGCTGGAGACCATCCTGGCGAAGGACAGCCGTTTCCCGCGCGAGGCATACCAGTTCGTGCGCGAGGGACTCGACTACACGCAGCACAAGATGGCCAGGATGTCCGGCACGAAGGAGCCGCGGCACGTCACCGGGCGGGAATTGACCGACGGCATGCGGCAATACGCGCTCGAGACCTACGGGCCGATGGCCCGGCTGCTGCTCGATGAGTGGGGCATCCATGCCACTGAGGATTTCGGCGAGATCGTCTTCAACCTCGTCGAAAACAATCTGTTGGCCAAGACGAAGAACGACTCCCGGGACGATTTCGCTGGCGGTTTTGATTTCGACGAGGCGTTCACCGCACCGTACCAGCCCTTGGCCAAGCGGGAAAAAACACCGGCCAAGCCGCCCAAAGCCAAGCGGGCCAAGTGACGCTTGGCCAAGCGACGCTAAAAACCGGGAGCGATGTACCGCTCGAGCTGCTCGATGATGTGATCCTTCTCGGAAACCGTGAGGATCAGCAGGTCGGTGGATGAGATCACTCCAAGTACATTGCCATTCTCGACCACCGGCAGATGGCGGATCCGTCGTTTGCCCATGATGTTCATGCATTTTTCGATGCCGGCTTCCGGGTCCACCTGGGCCACCTTGCGGCTCATGATTTCCGAGACCTTGGTGGATTTTGAGGATCGATCCTTGAGGATCACTTTACGCGTGTAGTCGCGCTCGGAGATGATGCCCAGCAACTTTCCCTGATCGATCACCATCAGCGCGCCCACCTTGAATTTATCCATCGCCTTGACGGCCTCGAACACCGTGGCATCCGGGGCAACAGCCCGGACGACCCCTTGACGAGGTTTCAAAATCTCTCTCGCATTCATCGGCGCAACGCTTTGTGCGGATGATAATGGGCCTCCCCCGGCAAATGTCCAGAGCAGAAATCGCCGGGGATTAGCCCTCAAAGAAGGGGCTACGTCCACCAACGGGACCGATTATTCCTCGCGGATTGGGGCCGGACCATCCAAGCCGGGATGATCGGCATTTCGTCTTTTACAAAAGTACGCTCAGGGGAGAATATCCCGGCGTCTCAGTGAGTTTGAAATGAGCGCCGAGGTTTTTGTCAGTTACGCCCGGGTGGACCGGGAGCGGGTTTTGCAACTTGTGGAGCGAATGCGTTCCGCAGATGTCCGGGTGTGGATTGACGAAGGCGGCATCCACGGCGCGAGCCTCTGGGGGCAGGAGATCGTCGACGCCATCGAGTCGTCCAAGGTCATGGTGCTGATGCTCTCCGACGCGTCCATCACGTCCGACAACGTGGTGAAGGAGTTGTCCATCGCGTCCGAGGATAAAAAACCGATCCTGCCGGTCTACCTGCATCAAGCCGAGATTCCGAAGTCGATGCGCTACCAGTTGGCCGGGATTCAGCACATCGAGTATTTCGAGGGCAACGAAGACGCGGCGTTCCGGTCGATGTGTGCCGCGTTGTCGCGCTTGGGCGTGTCCAACGTCAACGAAAACGATGATGCCACGGAACCAACCGCACCCGTGACGCCTCACCGGCCGGAGCCGGTTGCCAAGCCAGGCGCTGGGGCGCATAACGGAAAGTGGATCACGGCGCTGCTTGGCTTGGCCGTGGTCGGGTTGATGTTGGCGTTGGTGATGAAACCAAGCGACGCCCCGGACCCAGCCCTTGGCCAAGCGCAGAACAACCCGCCAAGCGAGGCCGGCAACGCGGTCGCGCCGCAGGAAAACAAAACCAGTCTGGCCGTGATCCCGTTTCGCAACATCGGCCCGGCGTCGGAGGATAATTACTTGGCCGAAGGCATGCACGAGGAGATCGATGCCATGCTTTCCATGACCCCCTCGCTACTCGTGAAAAACGCCTCACGAATGAAAGACACCACGCTCGACCCGAAAGCCATCGGTGAAGCGCTGGGCGTTGAGTCGGTCGTCACCGGCACCGTGCGCCAAGCGGGAGGGCAGCTTCGGGTCACGGTCAAGTTGGTCGATACCAAGACCGAGGCGAACATCTGGGCCAAGACCTTCGACAAAACCGAGAGCGACGTGTTCTCCGTGCAGCGGGAGATCGCCCAAAGCGTGGCCGAGGGCTTGCAACTCGAACTTGGCCAAGCGCAGAAAGACCAACAGGCCAAGCGCCAAACCAAAAACCTCGAGGCGTACAACCTCTACCTCCAAGGCCGCAAAATGTGGCAAACCCGAACCCGCGAAGGCATGCGCGGCTCGATCGAAAAATACGAACTCGCCTTGGCCAAGGATCCCACCTTCGCACGCGCCCACGTCGGTATTGCTGATGCGTATATTTTCCTGTCCGGGTATGGTTTTTCGCCCGTGACCATATCCATGCCCAAGGCGGAAAGTGAGTTAAAGAAAGCGCTCGAGATCAACCCCAAGCTGCCAGAAGCGTACGCAAGCTACGGTGTTGTGAAGTACAATTATCACTGGGATTGGTCTGGCTCAGAGGAAGCCTTTAAGCAGGCCATTTCGATCAACCCGAATTATCCCGAGGCGCGCCGCTGGTATTCACATCTTTTGTTGATCTTGAATCGCTTCGAAGAGTCGCATCAGCAAATGGACATAGGAATAAAACTGAAACCGACGTCGCCAATCATGTATTTCGGTAAATCGTATATTCTCGTGCGGCAGTCTAAGTTCGCAGAGGCCAAGGAAATTGGAATCAGGATGGTGTCGTCGGACCCTGACTTTGTCGCCGGTCTGGACGTTCAAGCACAGGGAGAGTTTGGGCTCGGTAATTTTGAAGATTCGTTGAAATTGGCGAATGAAGGGTTGGCGAAATTTAACAACCAGAATAGATTTATACGTTCGAAGCTAATCGCGTTGCACGCTTTGGGAAAATTGGACGAAGTGAAACAGATGAGGGATGATTTGTTTGGCAAGGCAGAGTCCGAATTGGTGTCTCCCATGACCTTGGCGCTTGCGGAATACTGTTCTGGGAACGAGGAAGCTGCGATCCAAAAACTGAACCAGGCATTGAAGGATAAGGACGTTTGGTTATTTCCGCTTGACCCCAGAAAAGATTTCGAATCATTGAACGGCAATCCCCGGTTCGATGCGATTTGGGAAAAGGTGGGTTTGCCCCCGTTAGAAAACTGATGGCAGCCGAGGTTTTCATCAGTTACTCGAGTCAGGATTTTGAGGAGGTTCATGGCATCGTCGAGCGGCTTCGCGGGGTGGGGGTGTCGGTTTGGATGGACGAGGGAGGCATCGAGGCGGCGACGTTGTGGTCGGAGGCAATCGTCGAGGCGATCAACGACTGCAAGGTGCTGATCGTGATGGTGTCCGGTCACTCGACCGATTCACCCAACGTGGTCAAGGAAGTGATGCTCGCCTCAGAATCGGGCAAAGTAATCCTGCCAGTATATCTTGAGGAGGCAGAGATCCCGTCACGCCTGAAATACCAACTCACCGGCATCCAGCACTTGGAGGCGTTTGCCCTGTCCGAATCCGGATTGATCGAGGAACTGCGACGTGGCTTGGCCATCAACGGTGTCACCGTCCCCGGCATTGAGACCACCAGCACCGTCGCCCCCGCAAAACCGCCATCCCACCGTCGAAAGAAAAACGGCAATTCGACTCGACTGCTACCGTTGGCGGCCGGCTGTTTGATTGGTGTGTTGATCGGTTGGTTCGCAGTCGGGAGTGGGAGTCGGCAGACTGAAATTTCGCCCGCGCTGACAACGGTCTACGCTTCGATTTCGTTGCCGGAAACGGCTCCGTTAGCGGATGCTTCAGTCATTCAGTACGGTGCCTCTCGACCGAATATCGCAATGGCATCAGACGGTTCGTTTTTTGTGTATGCCGCAAAAAGCGGACAGAGCACTGTGCTTTACAAGCGCAAGTTGGATCAGGATTCGGTTGAGGCTATCAACGGTACGGAGGGCGGTTTTGCCCCGTTTCTCTCGCCCGATAATCAATGGGTTGCTTTCATCGCAGACAACAAGCTAAAGAAGGTTTCGCTCAGCGGAGGAGCCCCTCAAATTTTGACGGATGCGCCTAACTCGGTGGGCGGAACGTGGGCCGACAACGGGTTGATCTATTGCACCATCCGGGAGGGCGGGTTGCTTTTCTCCATCAACGAGAACGGAGGGGAAACGACCTTGGTCAAACTCCATGGCCGATTGCAGGTGGAAGGCTATCCTGGAGCACTCTGGCCTCATGCGTTGCCGGGGGGGCGGCAACTTCTGGTGACGAGCCAAAAAAATCCGCAGAAACGCTACTCGATCCATCTCCTCGACATTGAAAAAGGCGAGTCTCGCCAGCTAGTGTTCGACGGAGGCTGCCCCCAATTCCTCTCATCGGGCCATATCGTATTTTGCCGAAAAGCGGATTTGTTCTCGGTTGGGTTCAACCTGAAGACTCTGGCGTTAGAAGGTGCGGAACAGTTGGTGCAGCAATCGGTACGTTCCGAGGGGAGGTATGCGAGTCAGTTTTCTGTGGCGAAAGACACGGGCACACTGGTTTATCTGCCGGGCGTGTTTGCCGGGTCTGGGGAGTTGGCATGGATAGACCGTGATGGCAACGAGTTGTCGCTTGGGCTCAAGCAAAGGGTGTACGGCACACTGAATATTTCACCCAGCGGCGATAGGGTGCTCGCTCAGGTATGGGAGTCGACAGCAAGCGTGTGGTTGATTGATCTGAAACGTAATCTTGAGTCTGTCGTGGAGCAAAGTGGATCCAACGGGTACAAGGGATTCCCCCGGTGGCTCCCGCAGGGGGATGGATTTACATTCAGTTCCTCGAACGGGGAGTTGCATGAAATTTTCTCCCACGAACTGGTGAATTCAACTTCATCGAAATTAATCGAAGGCACTCCTGATACGATCAATATTGAGGGTGTGTGGACACGGGATGGCAGTCGCTATGTCTACAATCATTTCACCTCAAAATCGAAATGGGATTTGTCCGTATTCAACAAGGAAACCGGCAGCCATGAACCGTTGATGACCACGGATAAAACCGAGTGGGGGCCGCGGATTTCTCCAGACGACAAATGGGTGGCGTTCACGATGGACAAAGCCGGGAGCGCCTACGAAGTGTTCGTGGTCTCGATTGATGGCGGAGCGGCGCAACAGGTGTCGTTAAATAGTGGGGTCGAACCGGTTTGGACTGCCGATGGGAAGGAACTGATTTATCGGGAAGGTAAAAAACTGGTCGGCCGAGAAGTGAAGAAATCACCCGGTCTTACTTTCGGAGAACCATACGTGATTTATGAGGGTGATTTTTTGGCGATACCGGGGCACTCCTATGATATCTCGCCGGATGGGAAACGGATTTTGGTGGTAAAAGAAGTGTACAAACAGGGTGAATCACGTGAATTGAAAATCATCACCAACTGGGCTTCCACGTTTGTGGAGTCGAAGGGACGGGACTAACGGACAAGCTCCTCGGGAGTGGTGGCGGTGTTTTTGAATTCCTGAACTATTATTTGTTGATCGTAATCAACGGGACTTCGAGGGACTTGGCCAAGCTCACATTATTAACCACGAAGAGAAGAAGGGCACGAAGGGTCAAACGTGAGAGCGTTTTTCTTCGTGTGCTTCGAGGTTCCACATCTTCACTCTTATAGCTTTCGGCCCACTAAGCCGTTTTATTGTTGCGGCAGATTAGTCTGTTTTGCCCAGTTTGGCGGTGATTTCTGAAGTTGAGCTGGTGGTTTCCTCGCGGGTTTCGAGGTTTTTGACGGTGGCTTGGCTGGGGTCTTGGAGGGTGACGAGCCATTTGGCTTTAAGCTCAAGGGCGCGTTTGAATTGTTTGTCCGGCTTGGTTTTGAGGAGGGGGTAATCGGTGGCGAGGTCGGCGAGGTGATCATTTCTGTTTACCTTTGGGAGGCGGATATTCCGTCGAGCCTACCGGTATTGCCCTCAAAGGAATGATTGAATCAAGGGTCGCCCAATCGGCAGCCACATCTCGGAGTCCGCAAAATCTCGTCTATAAAGTCTTAGAACGAACACCACTAAACCTATGAGGGAAACGGGATGTATGCGCCGACGGGTCAGCAGGTCGTGTCCGATGATCAAGAAAACCGGTGTAAGCACGACCAATTGCGCGGTCCATTCAGGCATGACGGGCAGCAGGACACGACCGTACAGGCGCGATGCACCAACGACTGCGATGGACCATGTCGCCAAGGCCATCAGGCGTTTATGGGCTTCCGGCCGTTTCCGATAATAAATCCCGGCGGCCAAGAATCCAGCGAACATGAGCATATCGGTCAGCACGATTAGGAGAAAGACGGCCGCATCATCCACCCCATTTCCGATCTCATTGCGGCGCAGGGCGAGAGCAAACCCAGCGCAAAATCCGACAACTGTTACGAGGATACCAAAAATGGCGATGTAAGGCCCGAATCGACGGTGCAAGTCGATACGATGTCGCCAAGCGAGGACGGCTAGGGCCGTATATGAGGCCATCCACCCCATATTGATTGCCGCATGCAGATGGATTGCTATATGATTGAATTTGTCTGGAATTGCACCTCCAGTCAAAAGCGGGTTGAAATAGGGGAAAAAGCCCGCGATCACGATTCCTGTCATGAGAAAGGCATGGGCGACATAAAAGGGGGATCGGTATTTCACTACAACTAGGATGGTGGAGTCGCTTCTTTTCGGAATAGCGAACAGGTGGGCACTTCGGCTGTGGCGATGCTTGTTTCTTCGCGGGTTTCGAGGTTTTTGACGGTGGCTTGGTGGGTGTCTTTGAGGGTGACGAGCCACTTGGCTTGAAGCTCAAGGGCGCGTTTGAATTGTTTGTCCGGCTTGGTTTTGAGGAGGGGGTAATCGGTGGCGAGGCCGGCTTGGCGGAGTTGTTGCACGAGGCCAAGCGAGGCGTCTCGCAGCGCTTCGTCGGTGATCTGCACGAAGGCGTCGAGCGCTTGGCCAAGTGGGGGAATGAGCCCGCGATCCTTGAGTAACTCGGCCAGCACGACGTCGCCCATGCCGAAACCAAGCGCGGGCAGGTCGTTTTTGCCGCCGGAGATGAGCTTGACGAGGTGGTCGTATCGGCCGCCGCCGGCGATGGCCCGGAATTTGCCGCGTTTGTCGAATGCCTCGTAGACCGGCCCGGTGTAGTAGGCCAAGCCCCGGATAATCCGGTAGTCGACTTTGATGAAGTCGCCCAAGCCGCGCGCCTCGATGTTGCCGAGGATGGCCGAGAGTTCGTCGGTGGGCTGGCCGCTCTCGATGAAGTCGTTCACTTGGTCGTAGGAGAACCCGAGCTTGGCCAAGCGCTCGCCGGAGACGGCCGGGTCTTCGCGTTCGAGTTTGTCGACGATCTGGTAAAAGTCGTAGGCGTCCCTGTCCTTGCCGCCGCCATTTTCGAAAAACTCCTGCCAGGCGCGTCGGCTGCTGAGCCGGATGACGAAGTCGTCGCTCGTTAGCTTGAGGTCGCGCAGCGTGTCGATGAGCAGGGCGATCAACTCGGCGTCGGCGGCCCAGTTTTCTTCACCGAGGATGTCGGCATTGAGTTGGAAATGCTCGCGGAGACGCCCCTTCTGCTGGCGCTCGTAGCGGAACAGTTGCGGGATGGAAAACCACTTGATCGGTTTTTTGTAGTTGCGCGTGTGGGCGGCGGCCATGCGCGCCAAGGTGGGCGTCATCTCCGGACGGAGTGAGACATTGCGGTCGCCCTTGTCGACAAAGTTGTAAAGTTGGCCAACGATCTCTTCGCCGCTTTTTTGTGTGTACAGTTCGAGTTCCTCAATCGGCGGGCCGTCGTACTCGCGGAAGCCGTATCGCCCGGCGGTACCGCGCCATGTGTCGAAGATGTGGCGGCGGAGATCGAGGCTCCAGGAGTCCGGCGTGGGAACCGGTTCAGGGTAGAAATCGCGAAATCCGGGAAGTCCTTTCATGAGTCAACGTCCGCTTGGCCAAGCGCAGGGTCAGCGGCTGGCGGCGGCGAGCAGGTTGCGGACATCGACCGGCTCCATGCCGGCGGCGACGATCGCCTTGATGCCCATGTCCGCGTCTTCATACGCCCGGCATTTTTCCGGTGCAACATTGATCCGCCTCGCGGCCTCGAGAAATGTGTCCGGCGCCGGCTTTGGCTTTTCCACATCCTGGCTGGTGACGATGGCGTCGAAGTAGTGCCGGATGCCGCAATGTTGCAGGATGCCCTCAACCGTCTCGTGCGTGCCGCCGGAGGCGATGGCCATCGGGAGTTTGCCGTGGCTCTCGCGGACGATCTGCATGACCTCCGGGATCTCCCCGGCGTTGCCGATCAACTCCATGTACTTGGCTTCCTTTTGGAACGTCACCGCCTCGGCGTCGATCTCGATGCCTTGCTCCTCGGAGAGCATGCGCAGCACTTCAAACGGCGAGACGCCGCCTAGCGCGTAAAACCGATCCTCGGGAAACACGAGACCGTGCTTGGCCGTGGTGGAGCACCAGGCCTCGTAATGGATCGGCATGGTGTCCACCACTGTTCCGTCACAGTCGAATATCAGTCCTTCTGGTTGCATAAAGTGTTCGGTTACTCGAGGGCGGCCAAGCGCTCCTTGAGGTCGTTGGCGAGGAGGGCGGAGATGACTTCCCCGATTTCGCCCTCGATGAACGTCGGCAGGTTGTACAGCGTGAGATCGATGCGGTGATCGGTCACGCGGCTCTGCGAAAAATTGTAGGTGCGAATACGCTCGTTGCGTTCGCCGGTGCCGATCTGTGATTTGCGCTCGGCGGCGTACTTCGCGTGTTCCTCGGCGCTCTTTTTCTCGAGCAACCGCGACCGCAGCACCTTCATCGCCTGCTCCTTGTTTTTCTGCTGCGACCGCCCGTCCATGCAGCGGACGATCAGGCCGCTTGGCTTGTGTTGGATTTGCACCGCGGAGTCGGTCGTGTTCACCCCCTGGCCGCCCGGCCCGGAGGCGCGGCAGACGTTGATCTCCAAGTCGTCCGGCTTGAGGTCGATGTCGACATCCTCCGCCTCGGGCAACACGGCGACGGTAACGGTGCTCGTGTGCACGCGGCCCTGCGTCTCGGTCGCCGGCACGCGCTGCACGCGGTGGACGCCGCTCTCAAACTTGAGTTTCCGAAACACGTCCTGCCCTTTGATGCCAAAAATGACCTCTTTGAAGCCGCCGAGATCCGACGCGCTGGCGTCCATCGGCTCGACCTTCCATCCCTGCGACTCGGCATAGCGGACGTACATGCGATGCAGTTCGGCGCAAAACAGGGCTGACTCCGCACCGCCGGCCCCGGCGCGAATCTCGATAATCGTGTCGCGCGAGTCGGCCGGATCCGGAGGGATGACGCCGTACTGCAACTCCAGTTCGAGCTTGTCCCGCTCGACCTCGAGGGTGGGCAACTCCTCCTTGGCCAAGGCGGCCAGTTCCGATTCGGCTGGCTCGGACTGGATCAATTCCTGGTTGGCGTCCATGTCGTCGAACAGCTTGAGGTACCGTTCGCCCAGCTCGGCCAGTTTCTTCATACGCGAGTATTCGCGGGTCAACTCGACAAGCTGACGGTTGTCTCCGGTCACATCGGGGTTGCTCAGGGCGCTTTCCAGTTCGTCCCGGCGCTTGCAAAACTGCTCGATGTGGGGCTGCAAATTCATGCTCCGAAAACAGCGAACGCCCGCGGGAGAAAACCGTGTCTCTGCCGCGGGCGAACTGCTAAAAACGGGCTAAAGGCTTTTCTTTTTGCTCTTTTTGTCGGCGGCCGCCTTGGCGGCCTCGCGGGCGGCCTTGGTCTTGGCCATGCGCTGTTGGAACTTGTCCACCCGACCGGCGGTGTCCACGAATTTCTGCTGGCCGGTGTAGAACGGGTGGCACTCGTTGCAGATGCCGATGAGCATGGTGGGCTTGGTGGAACGGGTCTTGATTTCGTTGCCGCAGGCGCAGCGAATCGTCGATTCCACATATTCCGGATGTATGTCTGCCTTCATCAAAAAGGGCGGGCAAATTACCAAGAAAAAGCAGGATGACAAGGGCTTTTTCCGGCAAAAGCAGATTTTGGCCCACGTACCGAGTTTTCACCATCCCAGGTGTTAGGTTCTTGACAGGCGCGGTCGCGTGGGGTTGGTTTCGCGCTTGGTGAGGTTGTTCCGGCTCATCGTGGTATGGATTCTGGCGGCCATCTGGCTGCCGGCGACGTCCCATTGCCTGCTGGGCGCGGCGGGTTGGCTCCCGGAATTCTGTTGCGAAGTGGAGTCGTCGTGCGACGAGAGTGGGGCAACCCACGACGCGCACACCGAGTGCGATGTTTGCACGGCCGTCGAATCCGGCGACTACAATTTCAGCAAGCCGGCTGACTTCGACGTTTCCTTCGACGCGGCTCTCGCCTGGGAGCAAGTCGCCCGCCTCACCAACCCTGCGAAGGCAACGCAGAGCGTCCCATTGAGCAGCCGTGCCCCTCCCGGCTTGGCCAAGCGCTGGGCCTTCATCACGCGCGCCGCCATCCCCGGCCGCGCCCCTTCCTTCCTCGCTTAAAGAGCCGTCCGGCTCCACTTCGTTTTGACGACTGTTCGCAGTCGTGTCGTCTCCTTTTTTAATCCAAAACTATTTTGTTCAAGAATACTCATACCATTTTAAGCGCGCTTGGCCTTGGGCTGAGCGTGAGTTGCGCCACACCCCCCGGCCCGGACATCCGCGCCGCCGCCGGCTTGGCCAATGCGGTGCAATTCCACACCGAGTCGCTCCCGGCCGACGCGCCGCCGGCCGGCAACACGCTCGACCTTCCCGCCGCCGTCGAGCGGGCGGTGCGGCAATCGCCGCCACTGCAAGTTGCCCTCGCCGAAGTCCGCGCCGCGCAGGCCGATGCGCGCCAGTCGCGGCGGCTGCTAAACCCCGTTTTGAACGTCGTGTTTCGCCAGCCAAACGGCGGCGGCAGCACGGTGATCGAAACCGGTTTGTCGGCCGATTTCCTTTCCGTGCTGCAAACGCCCCGCCGCATTCGCGCCGCCGACAACCAACTCCGCGCCGCCAGCGCCCGGGCGATTGGCGCCGCGCTTGATGTCATCGCCGACACGGAAAAAAGTTACCACACCGCCAACGCGCTGAGGCAGGAAGTCGCGTTGCTCGAGCAGGGCGCAGCCCACACCGACCGCCTCCTGCAACTCGCCCGGCGCCGTCTCGACGCCGGCGAAGGCACCCGGCTCGACCTCGCCACGCTCGAGGCGCGCCGCGCCGAAACTCGCATCGACTTGCAGGAGCGCCGACTGCAGCTCACCCGTGAACGGCTCACGCTCGCCCGGTTGCTTGGCCAGCCCTCCGGCGAAACCGCTTGGCAGCAATCCACGCCGCTGCCGGTCGCCGCACCCGCCGGGCCGGAAGCCGACTGGCTCGCCGCCGCCCTCCGCAACCGGCCGGAAATTCAGGCCGACCGCTGGCAACTCGCCGCACTTGGGGACGCGCGTGCCCTCGCGCGCTTGGCTTTGTTTGAGGGCAGTGCCGCCGGTTTGGACGCCGAGCGCGAGGGTGACTGGTCGCTTGGCCCGTCGCTGGCCGTGCCGCTGCCGTTGTTCGACTGGGGGCAGGCGCGCCGGGCCAAGGCGCGCGCCTTGGCCATCGCCGCACGGCATCGGCTCACGCAGACCGTGCGGCGAACCGTGCAGGAAGTCCGGCAGGCACACGCCGCGCAAGCCAGGCTCGCCGCCGCCGCTGCGCAGGCCCGCGAGCAATTGACACCGCGCCAACGGCAGCGAGTGGAGTTGGCCCGCGCCGTTTACGAGAGTGGCCAGTCGGAAATCACACCGCTGCTGCTGGCCGAACTCGACCTGCAAAAAGCCCAACTGCGAACCGTCCAACTGGAACTCCGGGCGGCACTCGCCTCGACCGAACTCCGCCGCGCCTCGGGAGGTGCGGCAGCCATTTTCAAAACAACGACAAACTCACAAAAACAATGAAATCGATCTTCACATTTTTAACGGTCGGCGCTCTGGCCTGTTGCCTTGTTGGGTGCGGCGGCGCGCACGATCATTCACACGGCGGCCACGGCCACGACGATCACGATGAGCCGCACGAGGATGAAATCGTCCTCTCGGCTGCGGCGATTGAGCATCACGGCATTGCGCTTGGCCAGGCGGAGCAGCGCGAGTTGCGCGAGACATTCTCGGCCCCGGCGCGGGTGGCGTTCAACGAGGACGCCTTGGCGCACGTCGGCACGCTGGTGAGTGGCCGCGTGTCGCGCTTGGCCAAGGGCGTCGGCGACCCGGTCGCTGCGGGCGATGTGTTGTTTGTCATCGACAGTGCCGAGCTTGGTGCGGCGCAAAACGATCACCTCGCCAAGCGGGCGCAACTGGCCGCGGCGACAACGGGGTTCCAAATTGCGGAGCAATATTTTCAATCCGGCAAAGAGCTATCCGCCGCCGAGGCGGTTTCGCGCGCCGAGGTGCAGCAGCGGGAAGTCGCCCTGCACGCCGCCGAGGCCAAGCTCAAGTCGGCCCGCGCCGCACTGGCCGGCGTCCGCAACCGGCTGCGGTTGTTCGGCATGACGCCGCCCGACATCGCGCGGCTGGAGGAGACCGGGGCGATCCGCCCGCAAGCGGAGGTGCGCTCGCCGATCAGCGGCACCGTGGTCGAGCGCGGCGTCACGTTGGGCGAAACGGTCAACCCGGAGCAGTCACACCTGTTCGTCGTGGCTGGCTTGGGCGAATTGTGGCTGCTTGCCGAGGTGCCGCCGGCGCGGGCCGCTGCGCTGAAAGCGGGGCAGTCCGTGACGCTGACGGATCCGGCGACCGGCCGCAGCGGCTTGGCCAAGCTCGACTCCGTCAGCCCGGTGGCTTCGCCCGGCGCACGCACCGTTCGGGCACGGGCGGTCGTCGAGAATGGGGACGGCGAATGGCGGCCCGGGATGTTCGTCACGGCCAAGCTGCCGGTGGGCGCTGCCGCGGTGCGCTCAGTCGCTGTTCCGGCCAAGGCCGTGCAGGACATCGGCGGCCAGCCGGTGGTGTTCGTCCCGGTGCCGGGCGAGGCGAACACGTTCACGGTGCGCGAGGTGGCGGTCGGCCCGGAGGTCGATGGCTGGCTGCCGGTGAAGCGCGGCTTGGTGGACGGCGAGGCGCTTGTCGTTCGAGGCGGTTTTCTGCTGAAAGCCGAGTTGGGCAAGGCGATGGCCGGTCACGACCATTCGCATTAAAGGGAATCGCGCATGATTGAACGCATCTTAAAATACTCCGTTGAGCGGCGGCACTGGGTGGTGGCGTTGACGCTTGCGGCGGCGTTGTTCGGGGCGTGGTCGTTGTCGCAACTGCCGATCGACGCTGTGCCGGACATCACGAACAAGCAGGTGCAAATCAACGTCGAGCATCCGGCGTTTTCGACGACCGACATCGAGCGGCTGGTGACGTTCCCGCTCGAGACGGTGCTTGCCGGCATCCCGGGGCTGGAGCACACGCGGTCGATTTCGCGCAACGGTTTCTGCCAGGTCACGGCGGTGTTCGACGACGCGGTGGACATCTATTTTGCGCGGCAACAAATCAACGAACGGCTCACCGCCGCGCGCGAGTCGTTGCCGGCGGGGATCAAGCCGAGGATGGGGCCGATCACGACCGGGCTTGGCGAGGTGCTGATGTGGGCGGTGGAGTTCGAGCCGCAAGCGCTTGGCCAAGCGGGCGACTTCGTCACGCCCGGCGGCGAGCGCCTCACCAATGAGGTTCAGCGCTTGGCTTTTCTCCGCACGGTGCAGGATTGGATCATCCGGCCGCAGATTAAAACCGTCCCGCTCGTCGCCGACGTCGATGCCATCGGCGGTTACGTGAAACAGTATCACGTGCTGCCCCGGCTCGGGCCGTTGAGCGCGCACGGGCTGACGCTGGGCGATCTCTCTGTCGCGCTGGAACGGAACAACCTCAGCCTCGGCGCGGGCACCATCGAGCGGGACGGCTCGGCGGCGCTCGTGCGGGCCAGCAGCCGGCTCGGCGGCTCGGAGGACATTGCGGACGTCGTACTCAAGCAGACCGACGGCACGCCGGTTCGCATCGGCGACGTGGCGGATGTGGCGCTTGGCGGCGAAATGCGGCTTGGCAGCGCCAGTATCGACGGGCACGAGACCGTGGTCGGCACGGCGATGATGCTCACCGGCGCAAACAGCCGCGCCGTGGCCAAGGCGGCGGCGGAGCAGTTGAGCGAGGTGCGGCGCAGCCTCGCGCCGGGCATCACCGTGCGCCCCGTGCTCGACCGTTCGGGGCTGGTGAACGCCACCATCGACACCGTGGCGCACAATCTGTTTTACGGTGCGGCGCTGGTGATTGCGGTGCTGTTCGGGCTGCTCGGCAACCTTCGCGCCGCGTTTCTCACCGCGCTGGCCATTCCGCTCTCGATGCTGCTCGCGGCGGCGGGGATGCACCGCGCTGGCATCAGCGGCAATCTGATGAGCCTCGGCGCGATTGACTTCGGGATCATCATCGACGGCTCGGTCATCATTGTTGAGAACTGCCTGCGCCGCTTGGGCGGGCGTCAGCGCGAACTGGGCCGCCTGCTCACGCTCGGCGAACGGCTCGACGTCGTTCGTTCCGCGAGTCACGAAGTGCGCCGGCCGTTTGTGTTTGGCGTCGGCATCATCACGGTGGTTTATCTGCCGATCCTCGCGCTGACCGGCATCGAGGGGAAACTGTTTCACCCGATGGCGCTCACGGTGATCTTCGCGCTGGCCGGGGCGTTCGTGTTGTCGCTGACGTTCGTTCCGGCGATGGTGGCACTGGCCATTCGCGGGCGCGTGGCGGAGAACGACAACGCGATCATGCGCCGGGCGCGGCAGGGGTACGCGCCGGTGCTGGATTTCGCGCTGCGCCGCCGGGGCGTGGTGCTCGGTGCGGCGTCGGCGATCCTGCTCGGCGCAGGGGTGGGGTTCGTGAATCTCGGGCAGGAGTTCGTGCCACAGCTCGACGAGGGCGACATTGCGATGCACGCGATGCGCATTCCCGGCACCGGCATCGAGCAATCGACGCGAATGCAACTCGAGGTCGAGCGCGCCGTGGCCAAGCTGCCGGAGGTCGAGTTGGTTTTTTCAAAAACCGGCACCGCCGACTTGGCAGCCGACTCGATGCCGCCGAGCGTCTCGGACACGTTTATTATCTTCAAGCCGCGCGCCGAGTGGCCGGAGCCGCGCTTGGCCAAGCGGGCGCTCGAGTCGAAAGTGCGCGCCGCCGTCGGCGGGTTGGTCGGCAACAAATACGAATTCACCCAACCGATCGAGATGCGGTTTCACGAACTCATCTCCGGCGTGCGGGGCGATCTCGCGGTGAAAGTGTTCGGCGAAAACCCAGACGAACTCCGGCGTACTGCGGAGAAAATCGCCGCCGTGATGCGCGGCGTGCCCGGCGCGGCCGACGTGAAGGTTGAGCAAACGACCGGCATGCCGGAACTGACCGTGCGGCCCAAGCCCGGGACAATGGCGCGTTACGGGCTGGCCGCCGCCGATGTGGTCGAGAGTGTCAACATTGCCATCGGCGGGCGCGCGGCGGGGCAGGTGTTCGACGGCGACCGGCGGTTCGACATCGTCGTACGACTGCCCGAGGCCAAGCGACAGCAAACGGCCACGCTCGCGGAGTTGCCGCTTCTTCTGCCGGTCACGTCAACCACGGATGCCGCGCTCCCGCCGGTGTTGCCGCTTGGCGAGTTGGCGGAAGTGGCGCAAACCGAGGGGCCGTTTCAGGTCAGCCGCGAGAACAGCAAGCGCCGGGTGGTGGCGCAGTGCAACGTGCGCGGCCGCGACCTCGCCGGGTTCGTCGGCGAAGTGCGCGAACGGGTCAACTCGGGCGTGACCCTCCCCGCCGGGACATGGCTCGATTGGGGCGGGCAATTCGAGAACCTCACCGCTGCGCGCCAGCGCTTGGCCGTCGTCGTGCCGGCTTGTTTTGCGCTGATCTTTTTGCTGCTGCACGCGACCTTCGGCGCGGTGCGCCCGGCGCTGCTTGTTTTCACCGCGGTGCCGTTGGCGTTGACGGGCGGGGTGGCGGCGCTGGCGTTGCGCGGGCTGCCGTTCTCGATCTCGGCGGCGGTTGGCTTTATCGCGTTGTCGGGCGTGGCGGTGCTGAACGGCCTGGTGCTGGTCACGTTCATCAACCAACTGCGAGAACAAGGCAGGCCGCTGGAGCAGGCCATCCGCGAGGGGGCACTCACGCGGCTGCGGCCGGTGCTGATGACCGCATTGGTGGCGTCGCTTGGCTTCGTCCCGATGGCCTTGGCCACCGGCACCGGCGCAGAGGTGCAGCGTCCGTTGGCCACGGTGGTCATCGGCGGCATCCTCACCGCCACCGCGCTGACGCTCGTGGTGCTGCCGGCTTTATGCCAGCGAGTGCTGAAGGGGAAATCGTAACTCAGCCGAGTTTGACGGCTTGGCCGGTTAGGGCGGACTGCTCCTCGGCGGCGCAGATTTCGACTGTGCAGAGGCCTTCGGCTGCGGAGACGCTGGGGGTTTGGCCGGCGCGGATGCTGTCGATGAAGTGGGCCAGTTCGCCGGCGTAACCGTCCGTGCCTTCGCACTCGATCAGTTGCTTCTCCTTGCCCTCCTCGAAGAGGCGCAGTGGCTCCTCCGCTCGGCCGATGTCGTAGTCGGCGGTGGCCCGCTCGAAGATGACGCGGTACGACATGTTGAAGCCCCAGCCGGGGGTCATCGCCCAACTGCCCTCGGCGCTGACCTTGGCCCCGCACTCGACTTCGTACTGCGTCAGCACATGGTCGATCGCACCGCTGACCTTGGTGAAGCCGGTCGAGTAAACCGACTTGGGCCGGCCAAAGACGTGTTGCACGAAGTCGGTGTCGTGCACGTGCAGATCGAACAGCGCGCCGCCGGAGGTTTTGCCGTCGAAGTAAATTGCCTGTCCCCAGGCCGGCGGCTCGGCGAGTCGCTGGAAATGCGCGGCCTGCACCTTGCCGTATCGGCCGCTGTTCACCGTCTCCTTGAGCCAGGCCCATTGCGGCCAAAAACGCAGGCACATGGCGACCATGAACAGGCCCTTGGCTTGCGCGGCAGCGTCGACGAGTTCTCTGGCTTCGGCGACGCTTCGGGCGAGGGGTTTTTCGCAGATCACATGTTTGCCCGAGGCAAGCGCCGGCTTGGCCATGAACAGGTGCGTGCGCGTCGGCGTGCAGATGTCGATGGCGTCGATCGAGTCGTCGGCGAGGAGGTCTTTAAAATCTTGATAAGCCTTGACGACGGACATGTCGAGTTTGACCGGTTCGTCGGCGTCGATATTGCCGGACACTTCGCTGAAGTCGCCCTTGAGCCGTTCAGGGTCGAGGTCGCAGATCGCGGCGACGGTCACGCCGTCGATTTGCCGGTAGGCGCGGATGTGCATCGCGGCCATGAAGCCAAGCCCGACGATGCCGATATTGATGGGGTCGATTGCCATGGTGTTAAAGCTGGGTGACGAAGTCGCGGGCGGTTTTGATGTCGGCGACGCGCTGGTCGTCGGCTTCGCGCTCGATGCAGCAGTTGCCGTCGTAGCCGAGCTTGGCCAAGGTGGCGAAGAACGCCGGCCAATCGACCTCGCCGGTGCCGACGGTGACCTCCGTGCCCCACGTGCCGGGCTCTTTCGTGAGTGTCGCATCCTTGATGTGGCACTGTTTTAGGAACGGGGCGAGCGTCACCAGCGCGTCGATCGGGTCGCCCTTATCGTAGAGCAGCATGTTCGCCGGGTCGAAATTGACACCGACGCTTGGCCGGTTGAGTTCCTCGAGGAAGAGCCGCAGCGTGTCGGCGGTTTCCTGCCCGGTCTCGAAGCCCAGCTCGATGCCTTTCGCGTCAAACACGTCGGCGATCTGCGTGATGCGGCCGAGCAGCTTGGCAAAGCCGGGGTCGCTCTCTTCGTGCGGCAGGAAGCCGGCGTGGAAGGTGACCATCTTCATCCCAAGCTCGGCGGCGATGCCGGCGACAGCCTGGATGTTGGCCCAGTTGGCATTCCAATGTTCGTCCGGCACCACGCCGCCGGATTCCTTGATGGCATCGAGTGAGGAGTAATCTTCACCGATCGTGCCAAACATGCCGGAGACGATTTCAATGCCCTCGGCGGCAAACAGTTCGGCGGTTTTGCCCCATGCATCCCGGTTTTCGCGGAGCGGATCGAGCGCGAGTTGGACGCGCGGGATGCCGATTTCACGGAGGTGGGCAACGAGCGCCCCGGGGGATTCCGGTTGCAGCGACCAACTGCAAACCGCCAAACGGGATTCGATATCGTTTGCCATATTCGGGTGGGCGCGGAAACGGCGCTTGGCCAAGGGAGCAGAGTTTCGGTGGGCTTTCAAGAATGGAGTGCCGCGCGCATTGCGCTTTTCCGGGACGCGCCGAGCGGTTAGGCTGCCGCCGGTGTCGTACCAGGTCATAGCCCGCAAATACCGTCCGCAGCGTTTCAACGATGTGGTTGGTCAGGATCACGTCAGCCAGACGTTGGCCAACGCGATCGCCGCCGAGCGCATCGCGCACGCCTACCTGTTCTGCGGGCCAAGAGGCACCGGCAAGACGACCCTCGCGCGGATTTTTGCCAAATGCCTCAACTGCACCGACGGCCCGAAGGTGGACTTCGCCGCCGACGACCCGAAATGCATCGAGATCGCCGAGGGCCGCTCGATTGACGTGCTCGAGATTGACGGCGCCAGCAACAACGGCGTCGAGCAGGTGCGTGAATTGCGCGAGACCTGCGTCTATGCGCCGGCGTCGTCGAAATTCAAAATCTACATCATCGACGAGGTGCACATGCTCACCACGGCGGCGTTCAACGCGCTGCTCAAGACGCTCGAGGAGCCGCCGGCGCACGTGAAATTCTTCTTCGCCACCACCGAGCCGGAGAAGGTGCTGCCGACGATCCTGTCGCGTTGCCAGCGTTACGACCTGCGGCGCATTCCGGTGAATCTCATCGCCGAACATCTCAAGTGGATCTGCGGCGAGGAAAAGGTGACGATCGACGAGGGGGCGTTGTTCGCCATCGCGCGCGGCGCGGAAGGCTGCATGCGCGACGCCGAGTCGGCGCTCGATCAGCTTATCAGTTTTTGCGGCGAAAATATCACCGAGCCGGACGTGCTGTCGATGTTCGGGCTGACGGCGCAGGCGCAGTTGTTCGCGCTCGCCGAGGCCGTCCTCACCGGCGACTCGACGCGGACGCTGGCCGAGTTGAACGGGCTCGCGAGCCAAGGCAAGGACTTGGGCCGTTTGGTCGGCGATCTGTTGACGCACATCCGCAACCGGCTCGTTTACGTCGTGTCCAAGGGCGACCTCTCGCTGCTCGAGATCAGCGAAGCCGAGGCGGCCGCCCTGCAGGCCGGGGCCAAGCTGGCCGACGAACAGGCGCTGGCCCGGGTGCTCGACGTGCTGACCGATTGCGAGGGCCGCCTGCGCCTGGCCACGTCGAAAAAGATTTTGATCGAAGTGTCCCTGCTGAAGGCGGCGCAGGCCAAGTCGGCGCTGGGCATCAACGAGGTGCTTGGCCAACTGGAAAAACTGCGGGACGCCGAGCCGGCATCGCTTGGCCAAGCGCCCCCAGCCGCCGCGCCCCAACCGGCCGCCAAGCCAAGCGCCCCGGCCAAGCCGGCTGCGAAGGCCAAGTCGGCCGCGAAGGCCAAGCCGGCCCCGGCGGAACCGGTCGATTTGCAGGCGCTTTGGGCCAAGCTCGCCGCCGCCGCCGCCAAGGCCAGCCCGTTCATGCAGGCCTATTTTCAGCAGGCGCACGCCGTGTCATTTTCAGGCGGCCTCTTCGAGATCGGGCTCGCTGAGGAACACCTCGCATTGGTGGACAACCAGCGGAACCACGAAATGCTCGCGGAGCAACTGGCCGCGCTTGGCCACGCCGGTGTGCAGTTCCGGTTCATCAACGAGCCACCGGCGGGGGGATGGGCGCCGGCCCCTGCGCTGGAGCCGGTCGACGAGCCGAAGATCGCGGGCCGCGCGAAACCGGAAAAGATCGACCCGGAGGAATTCAAGGACGACCCGCTCATTCAAAAGGCGCTGGAACTGTTCCGGGGCCGGATCGTCGAGGTGCGGAAGTGACCCGGAGATTTCAACATGGCAAGCATTGGTAAATTGATGAAACAGGCCGCCAAGATGCAGCGGCAAATGCAGGAGGCGCAGGCACAGTTGGCTGATCAAATCGTCGAGGCCTCGAGTGGCGGCGGCGCGGTCAAGGTCACCGCCAGCTGCGACGGCGCGGTTAAGTCGATCAGCATCGACCCCGACGCCGTGGACGCGGAGGACATCTCGATGCTCGAGGACATGGTACTCGGCGCGGTCAATCAGGCGCTCGAAAAGGGTCGCGAAACCCAGTCCGCCGAGATGGGCAAACTCACCGGTGGCATGGGCGGCGGCATGGGCCTGCCGGGGTTTTGATTGTTGCCCGTGACGTCGCTCCCCGAACCGCTCGCGGTGTTGGTCGCGGAACTCAACCGCCTGCCCGGCATCGGCCCGCGTTCCGCCGAGCGACTGGCCCTTCACCTGATCCAGGCCGACACCACCGTGGCCAAGCGCTTGGCCAACGTGCTCGTTACGTCGCGCGACACAATCATCGAGTGCAAGCAGTGCGGCGGCTTGGCCGAGAAAACGCCGTGCAGTGTTTGCGCCAACCCGGCGCGGGACGAGCGAACCGTCTGCGTCGTCGAGCGTGCGGTCGATATTTTGAATGTCGAAAAGTCCGGCGCGTTCCGAGGCCATTACCACGTGCTTGGCGGCAAGATTTCGCCGATGAACGGCGTTGGCCCGGAGGAGTTGCGGGTGGCTCAACTCGAGCAGCGCTTGGCCGGCGGCGCGGCGGACGAGGTCATCATCGCGCTCGGCACGGATGTCGAGGGCGACGCCACCGGTCACTACTTGGCCAAGCGCCTGGCCAAGCTCGGTGTGAAGGTCACGCGAATTGCCCATGGCTTGCCGGCAGGGAGCGGGCTGGAATTCGCCGATGAACTGACCTTGAGCCAAGCGCTTGAGGGACGCCGCGAACTGGACGGAAAGTAGTTTATGAGCATACCAAATGTTGTCGTTTTTGACCTCGGGAAGGTGCTGGTCGATTTCGACTACAGCATCGCCATTCGCCGGTTTGCGGAGCGCAGCGAGGCCGGCATGGAGCAGATCCAGCGGCTCGTCAACTCGCCGATCCAGGTCGATTACGAGTCCGGCAAAATCACAACGGACGAGTTTTTTGCGGCGATCCGGGACGGGGCCGGTTTCCGGGGCGACCGCGATGAGTTCGTCGGCATCTTTGCCGATATTTTTTCACCGATGGAAATGATGATCCAGTTTTTTGAGTCGCTGAAGTCATACGGTGTCCCCACCTGCGTTTTTTCCAACACCAACGAGATCGCCGTCGGGCATATCCGCGAGTCGTTTCCGTTTTACAGTTGGTTCGACAATTACGTGTTGTCGTACGAGGAAGGCGGCATGAAGCCGGACGAGCCGATTTATGACGTCGTCGAGCAGCGCACCGGCGAGTCCGGCGCGTCGATTTTGTACATCGATGACCGCGCGGAAAACATCGAGACCGGCAGGGGAAGGGGATGGCAAACCATCCTGCAGGAAAACGAAGCTGCCTCGGTGGCTGCCGCCGAGGCGCTGCTCGATATTTAAACTCCCATTGAGTTGGCGGCCGCTCCGTACGCGCCGGCGAGATCGCCCAAATGTGCAGGGAGCAGTTTCAACTCGTAGTCGTCCGTCTTCCAGAGGAGCGGGGTGACGTAGTCGCGCAGCGGCACGAAGAGCCGGTCACCCGCTTTGGAGATGCCGCCGCCGAGGATGACGGCTTCCGGGTCGAGGATGTTGGTGAAGGAACAGATCGCCGTGGCCAAATCGTTGACCGACTTGAGCCAGATTTTTTCCGCCTCGGCGTCGCCGTTGTCGATGGCTTCCATCATTTCCCACGTGTGGGTGAACCGGCCGTTGGATCGCTCCGGGAGGCTGCAGTTGCCGATGGCCAACTCGAGGCTGCTTGGGCATCCGCAATCGTCCGGCGGGCCGTCCGGGCCAAGGCTGGTGTGGGCGAAGTGGCCGGCTTTTCCGGTGCGACCGCGCAGCAGTTTTCCCTCAACGATCGCCGCGCCGCCAACGCCCGTGCCGAGCGTCAGCAGGATGACGGTTTGAAACCCGCGCGCCGCCCCAAGCCACGCTTCACCGAGCAGCGCGGCATGGCCGTCGTTCAGCACCGGGATCGTCTTGTCGAACTCAAAAAACTCTTTCCAGTTCAATCCAACCAGCCCCTCGAGCCGCACCGGCATGTGTGTGATGCAACTGCCGTCCGGTGCCGCCAGTCCGGGCGCCGAAAAACCGATGTGCTCCGGCCGGCCGCCCTGTTCCTCCTCGATGGATCGAACCAGCTCGCGGAGGTG
This sequence comes from Verrucomicrobiota bacterium, assembly GCA_014382705.1. GTDB lineage: Bacteria > Verrucomicrobiota > Verrucomicrobiia > Limisphaerales > UBA1096 > UBA1096. The sequence continues at coordinate 33,157 of JACNJE010000120.1, forward strand.
GCCGGCCCACTCCATGTCCGCTGCGGCGTCGAAGGGGAGATTGTGCTTGGCCAACGTTTTGCCGTCCGGCGTGACGACGACTGCCTTGACGCATGAGCCGCCGAGGTCGATCCCGATGGTGTAACTCATCCGATCCCCTCGCTGACACTCCAGCCGCCATCGACCGCGAGCAGTTGGCCGGTGATAAACTTGGCGGCATCGGACATCAGGAACACTGCTGCGCCGTCCAAGTCCTCCGGCACGCCGATCCGGCCGCCGTCGAGCGGTTGTTTGTTTTTGATAAAGCTCATGATTTCGTCGTCCGCCTGTGCGCGGCCGGACATCGGCGTGGCGACCAACGCCGGCGCGATGGCGTTCACGCGGATGTTATACGTGGCGTACTGCGCCGCCGCCGACTTGGTAAGCCCGACGATCCCGGCCTTGGCCGTCGCGTAGGCGTGCGTCGCGAAATGCTTTGGGGCGGGGGAGCCGGCCAGCACGGAAGTCATGTTGAGAATCACGCCGCCTTGGCCAAGCGCGGCCCACTCCCGCAGCGCGGCGCGGTTCGAATTGAAAACCGAAGTGAGGTTTAGGTCGATCGTCTGCCGCCAGCCGGCGTCGCTGATCTCGTGCAGCGGCCCGTCGCCGATGCTGCGCCCGCTGCCACCGGCGACGTGGTAAAGCCCGTCGAAGCCGCCGAACTCCCGCTTGGCCAAGTCGATCGCCCCGGGCGCGGTCTGCGGATCCGTCGCGTCGCCGGCCAAGCCTCGTGCCGCTTGGCCAAGCGCGGTCTCCGCGTTGGCCACGTTGTCGGCGTTGCGCCCCACCACAACCACCCGCGCCCCTTCGCTGACAAACGCCTTGGCGGCGGCCAAGCCCAGCCCCGTCGTCCCGCCGACGATGACGATGGTTTTGTTGTCAAGTTGCGCCACGCGGCTCATTTTTCCTGTGCCGGCGAGGCCGGTTGCGGCGCTTGTGCGGCGGTTGATTGGCTTCCACGAAGGCGATCATGTCTTGAATCGCCAGCCAGCGTTCCTTCGGGTCCCACGCCCGTTCGCGCTTCAACTCCTCCCGTTGCTTGACGTCGTCCATGGTCATGTCATGCGGACTTGATCGCCCTTTTCAGGGTCTCGATTCGCCGGGGTTTCTGCTGGTTTTCGGGAAGGGCTTCCTGCGCCTCGATCATGTGTTGATCCGACAACGGCCAATAAGGAACGCCGGTGGATGTCGTCCCCTTTTCGGCAGCTTGCTTGCAGTCGCCGAACCGGCCCTCCAGCCCTTTCACTTCGCGAAAGATGTCTACCGCGCCCAGCGGCGACGTGAGGCAAAAAACGGTCTGCGTGGCGAGCCAATCGATGTTGTCAGCGACGGGTTTCCAGTTGTCTTCGGTGGCCCCCCATTTGGCGTCGATTGATTTCAGGAAGCGAACCACTTTTTCAAGATTGGACGGTTCATCAGCCACCCAAATGTCGATGTCGTAGGTCAGTTCCGGCTCGTGGCGCAGCATGAAGTTCACGCCGCCGATCAGGAGATAATCCACCTCGTGGTCAGTAAGAGCCTGTAATACTTGATCGATTTTCATCCCGTTCACAGCCCCAGTTTCTTGAAGCGCGACTCGATGTGTTTGTAGTGGAAGTCGGTGGTGCAGATAGATTCGAGTTCGCCTTTTTTGAAATGTTTGGCGACCTCGGGATCGGACAAAAGTTGCGTCAGGAAATCGGCATCGTCGCGGCCGGCGTGCTTGGTTTTCCATGTCTCCATGGCGTTGCGCTGGACGAGCGCGTACGCCTCCTCGCGGGTGAGTCCCTTGCGGATGAGCGCCAGCAGCACCGACTGCGAGTTCCACATGCCGAGCGATTGGCCGAGGTTTTTGACCATGTTTTTCGGGTAAACGATCAGGCCTTTGGTGAGGTCGGTCAGCTTGTGGAGCATGTAGTTGAGCAGCGTGCAGGAGTCGGGGAAAATTACGCGCTCGACGGAGCTGTGGCTGATGTCGCGTTCGTGCCACAGGGCGACGTTCTCCATCGCGGCGAGGGCGTTGCCGCGCAGCACGCGCGCCAAGCCGGTGAGGCGTTCGCCGGTGATCGGGTTGCGCTTGTGCGGCATGGCGCTTGAGCCTTTTTGGCCCTTGGCAAAAAACTCCTCGGCCTCGAGCACTTCGGTGCGTTGGAGGTGGCGAAACTCGGTCGCCCACCGCTCGATGCTCGCACCGACAAGCGCGACGGTCGTCATGAACTCGGCGTGAATGTCGCGCTGCACCACCTGCGTCGCGATCGGCGCGGCCTTGAGGCCAAGTTCGCGGCAGACGAACGATTCGATCTTCGGCGAGAGATGGGCGTTGGTGCCGACCGCGCCGGAGAGTTTGCCGATGGCGATGCGCGGCTTGAGCGTCTCGAGCCGCGCGAGTGCGCGGCCAAACTCGTCGTACATCAGCGCCATCTTGAGGCCGAACGTCGTCGGCTCCGCGTTAATGCCGTGGCTGCGGCCGATCATCGGCGTGAACTTGTGCTTGCGAGCCTTGGCGGCGGTGACCTTGCGGAGCCGCTTCACGTCGGCGATGAGAATCTTCAGCGACTCGTTCATCTGCACGGCAAACGCGGTGTCGATAATGTCGCTGCTCGTCAGCCCAAAGTGCAGCCAGCGACTCGCCGGTTTGCCGATGTTTTCGGAGACGTTTGTCGTGAAGGCGATGACGTCGTGGTTGAGCGTGCGCTCGAGTTCGCGGCAGCGCGCGATGCTGAAAGCCGCCTTGGCCTTCATTTGCTTGAGGTGCGCCTTGGGCACGAGGCCATCGCTGCAGAGCGCCTCGGCGGCGAGCAGTTCGATCTCCAGCCAGATCTCGAGTTTCCGTTGTTCAGTCCAGATGTCCCGCATCTCGGGACGGGTGTAGCGTCCGATCATCCGCCGACAGCATAACGGACTTGGCCAAGCGCGGCGAGTGAGATGTGCCCCGCGCCGCTTGACCGCACTGGGCGGTGGTGCCAAAAATCCTCCCATGCGCCACACTGTCATCGTTGTCGCCGGACTCACCTTGGCCACCTCGCTTGGCCAAGCGCGGGATTTTCACATTCACACTTGGACCAAGCACCAGGCCACGCCCCACTTTTGGGGGGAGGGCGGTGCCGCCGGCGATTTCAACCGCGACGGCCACGCCGATCTCGTCGTCGGCCCGTACTGGTACGCTGGGCCGGATTACAAGCAGCGCCACGAGATTTATCCCGCCACGGAGTCGTTCAAACTCAAGAGCACCGACGGCAAGGAAACCACCGTTCCCGGGTTCGCCGGCGCTCTCAGTGGGCGCAATGCCTACTCGAAAAATTTTCTGTGCTTCGTTTACGACCTCAACGGCGATGAGTGGGATGACGTGCTCGTGCTCGGCTTCCCCGGTGCGGAGTCGCCATGGTACGAAAACCCGAAAGGCAAACCGGGCCACTGGAAAAAGCACACCGCGTTGGCCGTCACCGACAACGAGTCGCCGCACTTCACCGACATCACCGGCGACGGCAAACCGGAGATCGTTTGCAACTCGGAGGGGTACTTCATTTACGCCGAGCCAAATTGGCATCACCCCGATCTGCCGTGGACGGTTCACCGCGTCACGCCGAAGGGCAGTTGGCAGCGGTTCACGCACGGCATGGGCGTCGGCGACGTGAACGGCGACGGTCGCCCCGACATCATGGAGAAAAACGGGTGGTGGGAGCAACCGGCCTCGCTCGATGGTGATCCGGAATGGGCGTTTCACGCGCACCCGTTTTCGCCCGGTGGCGGCGCGCAAATGTACGCCTACGACGTGGACGGCGACGGCGACAACGACATCATCACTTCACTCGCCGCACACGGTTACGGCCTCTGCTGGTACGAGAACCAGCCGAAAGACGGCGGCATCAGTTTCGTCGCGCACACGTTCATGAATGCCAAGCCAGAGGAAAACCGGTATGGCGTCAAGTTCAGTCAATTGCATGCGATCGATTTGGTGGACATGAACCGCGACGGCTTGCTCGACATCGTGACCGGCAAGCGCTTTTGGGCGCACGGCCCAAGGGGCGACGCCGAGCCGAATGCCGCCGCCGTGCTGTACTGGTTCGAGCTGCGGCGCACGAAAAAGAACGGCGTCGATTGGGTGCCGCACTTGATCGACAAAGACTCTGGCATCGGCACGCAAGTGATGGCCACCGACATGAACGCCGACGGCTGGCCCGACATCGTCGTCGGCAACAAAAAGGGGGCGTTCGTCCACATTCAATCGCCGAAAAAAGTAAGCCGCAAAGAGTGGCGTCAAGCCCAACCCAAGCCGCACAAAGCCAATTGACAAAGGTAGCCCCCAAGCCGACTTTCCTCCTGTTATGAGAACAAACTGGATCGCTTCGTTGATACTTACGCTTGGCCTCTGCGCCTGCGGCGGCACGAGCGAAGCACCCAAGGACGAAAAGCCCGAAAAAGAGAAATCCACCTCCTCCGGCAACCCGTTGACCGCGCCGGTGGATTACATCGGAGCCGTGGGCAAAGCCAAGAAAGTCTCCGAGAAACGGGTCAACCTGGCCAACATCCAAAATGCCATCAAACAGTTCCAAGCCGTGGAAGGCCGCTACCCCAAGACACTCAAAGAACTCGTCACCGAAGGTTACTTCCCGCGCGCCCCGCGCCCGCCCCGTGGCATGCGTTACGTGTACGACCCAAAAACCGGCCAAGTCGGCGTCCGGTGATCCACGCCCCTGGCCAATCGCCAATCGTCAATAACAAGACCAACCATTTGTCTGATATGACATTATTTGTAGCATCGCCAATTCCTTAGCTTGTTGAACCCGCCTGGCTTACAAGATGAAAAACGAAGGATTAGCGGATGTACTCAAATTCTATGGAGGCAAGGAAAGCAAAAACTCGCCCTACACAAGGAAGGGCATCAAGGGCTTTTTCAACAGATTTAAGAAATGATATCATATGACCCGCATCAAACTCCAACTCGGCGACATAACCCAACTTGACGTTGACGCAATCGTAAATGCCGCCAATGAAGCTCTTGATGGGGGATCAGGCGTTGACGGCGCAATACACGCTGCCGCTGGCCCCCAACTCCTCGAAGAGTGCAGGGTCCTCGGAAGATGCCCCACAGGCGAGGCTAAATTAACCGGCGGTCACAACCTCAAGGCGCGGCACATCATCCACACAGTCGGCCCCGTTTGGAATGGAGGGCAAGAAGGCGAGGCCCAACTTTTAACGGACTGTTACAACAACACCCTGCAACTGGCCTGTGCCAACAACATACGAACACTCGCATTTCCAGCGATCAGCACCGGCGCATACGAATTCCCACCTGATGTTGCCGCACAAATCGCCCTTGCTACAACGCAGGCTTTTCAACTAAATAACGACCTGCCCGAACAAGTAACGTTTATCTGCTTCGATAAAAACTCGCTGAGTTACTACGAGTCGGCACTGCGAGAGATTGTGGAGGGAGAGTGATGGCATAAGCACACTCATGTGACGGGGTCGGTCTTGTTATTTGCAAGTAAAGAGTGAGTTGAAAAGGGCATGGTGCTTGGCGTTATGTGTGGGTGCATATATCGCGGGAGCATCTTGGAGTGAGGTTGGCTACTCTGCTTTGGATCGGGTCGGGTTTTATAGTTCCTTCCAAAGCGGTGCAGAGAACCGCACTCTATGACGCTTCGCGTATCTCTTGACCTTGATAGCTGCACCTTCGGCGCTGTGGTTTTGCGCTTGGCCAAGCGCGGGCGGCGCGGGCTGAAAGCCTGAGTCTGCGCAGCCGGGGGCAACGCCCTCGGAATCAGCGTAAAAAAACCACAACCCTGAGAGGGTTGTTCAATGGTGGTTGGTAGCAGACGTTTGAAGTGCCCCGACAGGGCACATTGAAATTGTTGGTCGTTTTGCAAGGGCGATGCCCTCGGCTGCGCATAGGTCGCCTTAAGGCGATAACCCGGGCGCTTGGCCAAGCGCCTGGGGGGAGCACACGCGGCTCGCGTGTTCATTTCGGCGGCCCGCCGGAATGTTTTGGTTTGGGAATAAGCACGAAGGACTTGGCGAGCCGCCAACTCCCGCACGCGAGCCGCATGCGCTCCCCGAAACCGTGGGCGCTTGGCCAAGCGCGGGCGCGTCGTTGACATTAGGTGTTTCGGGGTTCATTCTCTTTTGACAACGCGACCTCGTCGCTTGGGTTATTTTCATGAGTCACAACACGTTTAACGCATTGCAACCGTTCGACCTTGGGAACGGTCAGCAAGGGAAATTTTATTCGCTGCCGGCGCTGGCGGATGCCGGCTTGGGGGATCTCTCGCGGCTGCCGGTTTGCATTCGCTTGGTCTTGGAGTCGGTGCTTCGCAATTGCGACGGCCAAAAGGTGACGGAGGAGAACATCCGTCAACTCGCCGCTTGGCAGGCCAAGGCACCACGCACGGAGGAGATTCCGTTTACGGTCGCCCGCATCGTGCTGCAGGATTTTACCGGTGTGCCGTTGCTGGTGGACCTGGCCGCGATGCGCTCGGTGGCGGCGCGCTTGGGCAAGGACCCGAAGATCATCGAGCCGCTGGTTCCGGTGGACTTGGTGGTCGATCACTCGGTGCAGGTGGACTTCGCCGGATCGGCGGATGCGATGGATAAAAACCTCGAGTTGGAGTTCACGCGCAATCGCGAGCGGTATCAGTTTCTCAAATGGGGCATGCAGGCGTTTGACACGTTCAAGGTCGTGCCGCCGGGCATCGGCATCGTGCATCAGGTGAACCTCGAGTATCTTGCGCGCGGCGTGCTCAGCGACACGGACGGCGTTTATTATCCGGACACCCTCGTCGGCACCGACTCGCACACGACGATGATCAACGGCTTGGGCATCGTCGGCTGGGGCGTCGGTGGCATCGAGGCTGAGGCCGGGATGCTCGGCCAACCGGTTTACTTTTTGACGCCGGACGTCGTCGGCGTTCGGCTCGACGGCGCGCTGCGCGAAGGCGTCACCGCGACCGACTTGGCGTTGACGGTCACCGAGATGCTGCGCGAGGCCAAGGTCGTCGGGAAGTTCGTCGAGTTTTACGGTGAAGGCGCGAGGCAACTGCCGCTGACCGACCGGGCCACCATCGCCAACATGGCGCCGGAGTACGGCGCGACGATGGGCTTTTTCCCGATCGACGGGGAGTCGGTTAACTACCTCCGCGCGACCGGCCGCACCGATGCGCATTGCGCGACTTACGAAAATTATTACAAGGCCCAGGGGCTGTTCGGCATTCCGGGTGAGGGAGAGATTGATTACTCGGTGGATCTCGCGCTCGACTTGGGCTCGGTCAAGTCGAGCGTAGCCGGGCCGCGCCGTCCGCAGGATCGGATCGAGGTGCCAAGCCTTGGGAGTACGTTTGAAAAACTGTTCGCGCAACCGGTCGCCGACGGCGGCTTTGGCCGCGAGGCTGGCGACTTGACCGGCGTGACCGCCGATGTGCCGGTACAAAACAACGGCACCGCCGCGCTTGGCCACGGCAGCGTGGTCATTGCCGCGATCACGAGCTGCACGAATACGTCCAACCCAAGCGTGATGCTGGGTGCCGGGCTCTTGGCCAAGCGCGCAGTCGAGCGCGGCCTGAAACTGCCGCCGTTGGTGAAGGCGTCGCTTGGCCCGGGCTCGCGGGTGGTGAGCGATTACCTCGACAAAACCGGCCTCCAGCCGTACCTTGACCAACTTGGTTTCAACCTCGTCGGCTACGGCTGCACGACGTGCATCGGCAACTCCGGCCCGCTCGATGGCGAAGTCGAAAAGGCAATTCTCGACAACAATTTGGTCGTTGCCTCGGTGCTTTCCGGCAACCGAAACTTCGAGGCGCGCATTCACCAAAACGTGCGCGGCAACTTCCTGATGTCACCGCCGCTCGTGGTGGCGTTCGCGTTGGCCGGGCGGGTGAACATCGACCTGACGACCGAGCCGCTTGGCCAAGCGGAGGATGGCTCGGACGTGTTCCTGCGCGACCTTTGGCCCAGCTTGGGCGAGGTGCGCGACCTCATGCAAAGCGCGCTCAAGCCGGATGTGTTCCGCGAACTTTATAGCAACTTCGCCGATCAAAACCCGAAGTGGAACGAAATTCCGTCGAGCGTCGGCCACGCCTACGAGTGGGATGACGCGAGCACGTACATTCAGGAGCCGCCCTTCTTCGACGGCTTCGGAATGGAGGCAGGCGCGATCGGCGAAATCGTCGGCGCGCGTCCGCTGGGCGTGTTCGGCGACTCGGTGACGACCGATCACATTTCGCCGGCCGGCGCGATCAAGCCCGACTCGCCGGCGGGGCGTTACCTCACCGACAACAGCGTCGGGCAGGCGAACTTCAACAGTTACGGCTCGCGTCGCGGCAACGACCGCGTGATGACGCGCGGGACGTTCGCCAACGTGCGCATCAAAAACCTGATGATGCCCGGCACCGAGGGTGGCGTAACGAAGCATCAACCCAGCGGCGAGCCAATGGATATTTACGATGCCGCCGCCCGGTACCGCGAAGAGGGCATGCCGCTCGTCGTCGTTGGCGGCAAGGAGTACGGCACCGGCAGTTCGCGCGATTGGGCGGCCAAGGGCACTCGGTTGCTCGGCGTGCGCGCGGTGATCTGCGAGAGCTTCGAGCGCATCCACCGGTCGAATCTGATCGGCATGGGCGTGTTGCCGCTGCAGTTCAACGACGGGACGGGAGGGGCGAGTTTGAGCCTCAACGGCTCGGAGCAATTTGATGTGCTTGGCTTGGGTGACGATCTGAAGGCACAGCAGGAATTGACGCTGCGCATCACCCGCGCTGACGGGGCGACCGAAGAGGTGCCGGTTCGGTGCCGGATCGATACCGACATCGAGGTCGAGTATTACAGGCACGGCGGCATCTTGTCGTACGTGCTGCGGCAACTGGTGGCCAAGGGTTGATGAAAAGACCGGTTTCCACGGATTTGACTTGCCTTTTGTGGCGACCTGCCATTCATTCCCCGCCGATTTATGAGTGAGTCGAGCGAACCAGATATTCTGTTTGAAGGTGCCGAGTGGTTTGACCAAAACAAAGGCAAACTGTTTAACGGCGCGTTGTTCATCATCGTGGCAGTGGTCGGTTGGCAACTGATCAGTAAAAACCTGTCGGACTCTCAGGCCGCCTCCGAGTCGGCGCTGTTCGCCATCCAGACCGTCGGGGCGACCAATCTGTCCAAGGTCGCCGAAGCCTATGTAAAGGTAAGCGTGGAGCAGGCCGGCAACCCGGTTGCCGAGCGGGCATCGATATTGGGCGCCAAGACCTGGCTTGAGGTGTCTGATTACGACAAGGCCCAGTCGGCCTTCGATAACTACCTTGCCAATTACCCGGACGGGCATTGGGCGATTGAAGCCCGGCTTGGCCAAGCGATCTGCAAGGAGGCCAAGGGCGATTCGGCAGCGGCGATCAGCACCTACCAAAGCCTGACCAACAATGCCGACACAGCCATCCAGAGGCGAGCGACTGCGCTGCTCGAGGCGGCGCAACTCCAGCTCGAGCCTCTCGTGGCCAAGCCCAAGCCCGCGCCTGCGCCACCCGTCGAGACACCCGTCGAGACACCCGTCGAGACACCCGTCGAGACACCCGTCGAGACACCCGTCGAGACACCCGTCGAGACACCCGTCGAGACACCCGTCGAGACACCCGAGCCCGTGATACCGGCGCCCGCGCCAGTTCCTGAAAACAAGTAACACCCCGCTCATCGTGAACATTGCCATCATTGGAACCGGCTATGTCGGCTTGGTGACAGGATCGTGTTTTGCCGAGGTCGGCCACAACGTCATCTGCGTCGATTGCGACGAGGCCAAGGTCAAGATGCTGCAGGGGGGCGGCATCCCCATCTTCGAGCCGGGGCTCGAGGAGATGGTCAAAAAGAACGTGGCCGAGGGGCGGCTCAACTTTACGGCCAGCACGGCGGAAGGGGTGGAACAGTCGGACGTCATTTTCATCGCCGTGCCGACTCCGCCGCTTGAGGACGGCTCCGTCGATCTGAGCTTCATCGAGAGGGTGGCCCGGGACATCGCGAATGCGATGACCTCGTACAAGGTCGTCGTCGACAAGAGCACCGTGCCGGTCAAGACCGGTGAAAAAGTTGCCGAGACCATCAAGCGCTACTGCAAAACGGATTGCGAATTCGACGTCATCAGCAATCCGGAATTCCTGCGCGAAGGCTTTGCGGTGGAAGACCTTATGAATCCGGACCGGATCGTGGTTGGCATCACCTCCAATAAACCGGAAGCGGCGATGCGGGAGATTTACGAGCCGTTCAACGCGCCGATTATTTTCACCGACATCAACTCGGCGGAATTGATCAAGCACGCCGCCAACTCGTTTCTCGCGATGAAGATTTCGTACATCAACGCCGTGGCGGCCATCTGCGAGGCGTCCGGTGCGAATGTCGAGGAAGTGGCCCACGGGATCGGGATGGACGAGCGCATCGGCCGCCGATTCCTCAATGCGTCGCTTGGCTTTGGCGGCAGTTGTTTTCCGAAGGATCTGAGCGCGTTTATCCGCATCAGCGACGACTTGGGGTATGATTTCGGCCTGCTGAAGGAGGTTCAGAAAATCAACGCCGCTCAGATGGATCGCTTCCTGAAAAAGATCACTGACACGCTGTGGATCTTGAAGGACAAAACCATCGGCGTGCTGGGGTTGGCGTTCAAGCAGAACACGGATGACGTCCGCATGTCACCGGCGATCGAGGTCTGTCAGCGACTGCTGAAGGACGGCGCGTCACTGCGCGTGCACGATCCCAAGGCAATGGAGAAAGCCAGGGAGTTGTTGCCGGCCGAGGGCGTCACGTATGTCGATGACATGGACCGCGTGGCCGAGGGTTGCGACGCGCTGGTGGTGGCGACCGAGTGGCCTGAGTTCAAGGAACTGGACTTGGCCAAGGCGCGGGATGCCATGACGGCACCGTTGCTGTTCGACGGCCGAAACCTGTTCGACCCGGCGGAGATGGCGCAGCTTGGTTTCACCTACAAGTGCATTGGCCGGTAAGCCCATTGATGTTGCCGCCGGGCTGGTTTTTCACCAACAGAAGCTTCTGATCACCCAGCGCCCTGCCGGTGCCCACTTGGCCGGCTTGTGGGAGTTTCCCGGTGGCAAGCGCGAGGCGGGCGAGAGTTTCGAGGAGTGCCTCGTGCGCGAACTCCGCGAGGAACTGGCCATCGAGGTCGCGCTTGGCCAACGGTTCGAGGAGATCACCCATGAATACCCCGAATTATCGGTGCGGCTGAAATTCTTCCTGTGCCGCTTGGCCAAGGGCGAACCACGGGCCATCGGCTGCGCCGCGTTTAAGTGGGCCACGAGAGACGGCTTGGCCAAGCGCAACTTCCCCCCGGCCGACGAACGCCTGCTCCGCCGCTTGGTTGACAGCGAGCCACTCTGGCGGTAGCAATTATTCCGGTTCTGGCACTATTCCTCAAGAATTGCAGCCTGATGCCGACAATCAACGCAGAGCGGTGCAGCGCTTTTCTTTTTAGATCCAGATTCCAGCCTATTTGTGCCTGTATCGCTCGGTTGGCGATTGAATTTTATGGCGGAGTTTCCGGACATTTTTGCCTGTGTTTCATGCGAAAAGGCGCTTCTCGTTGATGAGGAAAATCGGGCGTTGGAGAAATACGCCTGCCCGTTCTGTCACCACGAGCACACGCCGGAGGAGGCGCTGGACGTGGACGAGCCGGAGAAAGGCGAAATCGACGACTCAATCCCTGAGGACCCCGCGCCTGAGGAGTCGCCGGAAGCCGACACCGCCGCCGAAGAACCGGTCGAGGAGGCGTTGTTGGCCAACGAGCCAAGCGAGACCGAGCCCGATGTCGCGGCAGAGCCGGAAGAGCCCCCGGTGGGCGAGGAGGCCAAGGCGGTTCCGGAAGATTTGGAGTTGCCCGATGTCTTTGCCTGCCTGTCGTGCGACAACGCCCTGTTCCTGGACGAGACCGAGCGCAAGACAGGCGATTTTTCCTGTCCCCACTGCGGACAAAACAATAGCGCTGCGGAAACCCGCGTGGCGGCTGCGGAACAACTGGCGACTGTTGAGGAAACTTCACCCGCACCGGTGGCCCAGCACAAGTTTGACGAACTGATCGAGTGTCCCGATTGCGAAAAGGCGATCAAGCTGATGCTTGAAGAGCGGGACAACGATTCTGTCAATTGTCCATACTGCAAGGCAACCATTGCGGCCCCGGAGCCACCCGTCGAAGAGGAACCGGCCGAAGAGGTTGTTCCCGAGGAGGCCGTGCCTGCAGAGACGCCACAGGAAGAGCCGCCCCAGGAGGAGACCGTTCAGGAAACCGCCGCAGAAACGCCCAAGACGGATGCGGAGGAAATGACAGCCCAACCGGAACCCGAGGCAACCCCTGAGCCGGAGGAGGCCCCGTTGTCCGAGGATCAACCGGAGGAGGCCCCGTCCGCTGAACCGGAAGAGAAAACAGAGGAGGAAGAAGCCGGCGAGGTGGATTTATTCACGGACGAGGCAACTGAGGGTGAGTCCACCGGCGAGGAGGAAACGGAAGAATCTGGGCAGGAGGTCAACATCGGCCTGTTGAAGAACTTGATCGAGTCGAGCCGCAACCCGTCCCCCATGCCGGAGCGGTTCACTTGTCCGAAATGTGACACGGAGATTGAGTTGCCGGAGGTCGAGCGCCAGATGAGCCTCTGTTTTTGTCCTGAATGCGAGGAGATGATCGACTCGGAATCCGCGTCAGAGAACACTTCTGATCAACCGGAAGTCGCTGAAGGTGAACAGGTTGAAGAAGGCGAAGAGGTCGCGGAAGAGGCCGCCGAACCGTCCGTGCCCGAAGGGGAAGGGGCAACCGAAGAAGATGTAGCGGAGCAGGACTCCGCAGCGGCTCAGGAAGAGGTCGCCGCCGAGATGGAGTTTTGGCTCGTTAACGTGTTGGCCGGCACCGCCGATTGTTCCAAGTGCGGCAACAGCCTCAAGCTGGAGGATGAGGAGAAAAAGTTCGGCATCTATTGGTGCCCTTACTGCAAGGCCGACATTAACCATGCCAAGGGGGCCGTCGTCGAGTCGCTCATACCGACGGTCGGCGAAGAGGACGAGGAGGAGGAAACCGCCGCGAAGCGAAAGCCGGTCAACGTCAAGGCGTTATTGCCGTATGCCGCAGTCTTGGTATTTGGAGTGGCATTGAATTATGCCGTCATCGCGGTGACCGGTTACGTACAGGACAAGAAAGCGCTCAAGTCCCAGTGGGTGTTACAATTAAAGGCGGATCAAGTTGTGATGGAGCAACAGCCGGAGGTTTTTGCTCGCGCACTGACGAGTGCCGCAAACAAGGAGGCCTTCGCGGGATTGGATGAGATGTCCCTTGGTGAACTAAAAGATTTCCATGATCGATTGTTGATGGACAAGAGAGCGGCTTACGCGATCTGGTTTGAGGACACGGGGAACGAGATTACGGTCGACTCGACACTCGGGCCGGTCGTGGAACGGTTCAGATGGAAATTGAACCGTTTCATGCGCCGCGTGCAGCTTGCCAAGATCGATGCCGACAATCTTGAATCCGCGATTGGGATGAGTTTGTTTGAGAGACAACGGGCGCGGGAATTGATCGAGGAACATATTGCATCCATCAGGCACCAAATGAACGACCTGAGCGCAGACGAGGCGATCGATCAGGCTTTGGTAAAGTCGGAGGTGCTGGCGGATTTGATGAATTTAAACTTGATGGTGGATCACTTCGAAATGCGATCTGTCAAGCAGGCGGTGGTTCATCTGAATTCCATGACGCAGTTGGCCAGCCATATGGAGAAGCGATATGATTTGAATCGTTCCCCAGGGGCACAAGCTGACGATGTGCATCAAGAACCCGAGCATACCGATCCCTCCGGCCATGAGGAGGAGCCTGCCGCCCACGCGAGCCACAAGGCCGGGCATCCTGACCACGGCGGCCATGGGCTTGGGCATTATGGAAATGCCACGGTCAAACCGGGAACCCTTTGGAATGCGGAGGTGTTTCACTGGCATAGCCATCGGGAGAAGAGGGCGGAAGTTCTTCAACCGCAGTGGGATGAGGTCGTTACAGAGTATGAGCATTTGCTGGATACGTTGTCCAACTTTCATCAACAGCTCAAGGTGTTGAGGGATGGGTCGGATTTGTCGCGTGTGGATCATCCATTCCTGCACGGCGCGGTATTGCCGTTGAAGGTGGATGAGTTCCGTGCGTTGGACGGTGTTGGTGTGTTGGTCAGCCAAAAGGTCAATGCGCGGCTCGAGCGCTTGGCCAAGCTGCTTGACCCGTATGCTCCCGGGTCCCTGGCTTACGACCTGAATGCCCACAAAGCCCGTGGGGTGAAACTCACCCACGATCAGGCCGGTAAGTTTTACGCGCGTTTCTGGGAACAGTGGAAACAGTTCCACCTGGAACAACATTGGTTTGAACTGGAGGGGGTTTCGTCCTACTACCACTTGGCCCGTTCCGATTCCACGAGTTCGGCCAAGGCGCATCATTAGCTTGAGGTTTGGTGCCGGTTTCGGTATGGCCAAGCGCTGAATTGTGGAAGGCCAAGCGTTTAAACTTCACTCACCCTTTGACCCTGCGGGGGATCAACCCGAGGCGATTCGGAAACTGACTGCCGGCCTGCTGGCCGGTGAGAGGCACCAGACACTGCTTGGCGTCACCGGCTCCGGCAAGACGTTCACCGTGGCCAACGTCATCCGCAACCTGAACCGGCCGACCCTCATCATTTCCCACAACAAGACTCTCGCCGCCCAGTTATACGCCGAGTTCAAGGGGTTCTTCCCGGAGAATGCCGTCGAGTATTTTGTCAGTTACTTCGATTACTACCAACCGGAGGCATACATCCCGCAGACCGACACGTTTATCGAGAAGGACTCGAGTATCAACGACGAAATCGAGCGGCTTCGCCTCTCGGCGATGAGTTCGCTCCTGTCCCGGCGCGACGTGATTGTCGTCGCAAGCGTCTCGTGCATTTACGGGGTCGGCGAGAAGAGCGACTTTGAGGAGATGGTCATCCAGCTTGGCACCGGGGAGGCGTTTGGCCGCGAACGGTTGCTGTCGCGCTTGGTTGAGATTCAATACGAACGCAACGACATACAGTTCGAGCGCGGCCAATTCCGCGTGCGCGGCGACACGGTCGAGATTCGCCCGGCCGAAACGGAGGAGGGGATTCGCATTGAGTTTTTCGGTGACGAGATCGATCGCATCACACAATTCGATCCGCTCACCGGGAACACGATCGAGCCGCTGCCGGGCGTTGTTGTTTTTCCCGGCAAACAGTTCGTCACGCCGATGGAGAATATCAAGCGCGCCGCGGTCACCATCCGCGACGAGCTTGGCCAGCGGGTGGCCGAGTTGGAGAAAAGCGGCAAACTGCTGGAGGCCCAGCGGATCCGGATGCGTACCGAGTACGACCTTGAAATGATGCTTGAGATGGGCTTCTGCTCCGGCATCGAGAATTACTCGCGCCACCTCAACGCCCGCCCGCCCGGTTCGCGACCGAGCACGCTCGTCGATTTTTTTCCGAAAGATTTTCTGCTCGTGATCGACGAGTCGCACGCCACGATTCCGCAAATTGGCGGGATGTTCGCCGGCGACCGTTCGCGCAAGTCGGTCTTGGTCGAGCACGGTTTTCGCCTGCCAAGCGCGCTGGACAACCGGCCGCTGAACTTCGACGAGTTCCAAGCGCTGCAAAACCAGACACTCTACCTCAGTGCCACGCCGGCCCAGCGCGAGATTGAATGGGCCAAGGGCCAGGTCGTCGAGCAGATCGTGCGGCCAACCGGGCTGGTCGACCCGCCGATCACCCTCAAGCCGCTCAAGGGCCAGATCGACGATCTCATCGAGGAAGCCCGGATGCGCGTGGACGAGGGCGAGCGCGTGCTGGTGACTACGCTGACCAAGCGCACCGCCGAGGAGTTGACCGACTATCTCTCCGACATCGGTGTGAACGTCCGTTATCTGCACAGCGACATCGGCGCGATCGAGCGGGTCGAGATTTTGCGCGCGCTGCGACACGGTGAGTTCGACGTGCTCGTCGGCATCAACCTGCTGCGCGAGGGGCTGGACATTCCGGAGGTGTCGCTCGTCGCCATCCTCGACGCCGACAAGGAGGGATTCCTGCGATCGACGACAAGCCTCGTGCAAACCGCCGGCCGAGCGTCGCGCCACCTCAACGGTCAAGTCATCCTCTACGCTGACACGAAAACACGCAGCATCCGCGAGTTTCTGCGCATCTCCGACTACCGCCGCAAACGGCAGTTGGCCCACAATGAGAAACACGGTATCACGCCGCGCAGCGTGAGCCGTCCGATCGAGCAGCGCTTGGGTGACCGCTTCGGAGGCCAACAGGCCAATGCGGTGACGTTGCGCGAATCAGTGGACGACCTTGACGTCGTCGAAACCATCCGCGAACTGGAAAAAGAGATGATCGAGGCCGCCGACAAGCTGGAGTTTGAAAAAGCCGCACTGCTGCGCGACCAAGTTAGCGAGCTCAAAAATCTCACCGGCGACCCGGCGGAAACCGCCCTCAAGCCAACTGCCGTCAACTACCTCCCCAAAAAGAAAACCAAGCGCAAAAACTGATCCCACCCGCTTGGCCAAGCGCTAGGTTTTTGAGTAAACCTCCGCGCCTTGGTTGGCGAACTCGGTGGATTTTTCGCGCATACCTTCCTCGATGGCCTCCCCGTAGGCGAGGCCTTTTTCGGCGGCGTATTTTCGGACGTCCTCGGTGATCTTCATCGA
>JACNJE010000169.1 GCA_014382705.1 Verrucomicrobiota bacterium
CGGAAACATCCACCGCAAACGCGAGGGAAAGATACCCCTTTTTTAACAACCAAGGGCTGGTTTATCGTAACCATGTGTTCCGAGGGCGTTGCCCTCGGCTACGCAGAAATCGCCTTTCAGGCGACAACTTGGCCAAGCGCTTGGCCGTGATGTTCGTCCTCGCACCTCCCTCCCGCATCAGGCCATTGAGACCGCTTTGGCGCGCTTGGTGGCCTTGCGGCGGTCGTTGGCGTCGAGGATGCGCTTGCGGAAGCGGAGGTGATTCGGCGTGACCTCGACCAACTCGTCGTTGGCGATGTACTCGATCGCGCGCTCGATGGAAAAGTTGATCGGCGGCGTGAGCAGGATTGCCTTGTCCGCGCCGGAGGAACGCATGTTGTCGAGGTGCTTGGCCTTGGCCGGGTTTACCGGCAGATCGTCGCGACGCGGGTTTTCACCGACCACCTGTCCGGCATAAACCTTGTCGCCGGGTGAGATGAACAGGTTTCCGCGCGCCTGCAACATGTCCAGCGCGTAGGCCATCGCGCTGCCGTTTTCCATGCTGACGAGCGTACCGGTTGGGCGGGTGACGAGGTCGCCGCTGTATGGCCGGTACTCCAAAAACAGGTGGCTCATCACGCCATTGCCGCTGGTGAGGGTGACGAGGTCGCTCTCGAAGCCGATCAGCCCGCGGGTCGGAATCTCGGCCGAGACGGTCACGCCGGCGGTGTGATGCTCGATGTTGGAAATTTTGCCCAAGCGTTTGCTGAGCGTCTCCATGACCGTGCCGAGGTGTTCCTCCGGCACCTCGACCCAGATTTGTTCGTACGGCTCGCAGCGTTTGCCCTCGATCTCGCGATACAACACGGTCGGCCGGGAGACGAGCACCTCGTAGCCTTCGCGCCGCATCGTCTCGAGCAACACGGCGATCTGCATGCTGCCGCGGGCATCGACGAGAAAGCGGGTGCTCTCCGCGGTGTCGTGCACGCTGATGGAAATGTTCGACTGCGTTTCGCGCTCGAGCCGCGCGCGGATCTCGCGGGAGGTGACTTTTTTGCCGTCGCGCCCAGCCAGCGGGCCGTCGTTCACGGAGAACTCCATCTGCACCGTCGCGGGATCGATCTCCACGAACGGCAACGGCTCCGCGTCGTCGGACTCGGCCAGCGTGTCGCCGATGTCCACCCCCTCAAACCCAGCCAACCCGGCGATATCCCCCGCAGTCGCCGAGGTGACGTCGTTGGTCTGCAGCCCGGAAAACTGCTTGAGCTTGATGATCTTGGCTTTCTGCCGGGAACCGTCCTTGCGCAGGACGTTGACCGAGTCGCCCTGCTTGACGTCGCCGGACAAAATTCGGCCGATCGCCATCCGCCCGACGTACTCGTCCCAGTCGATGTTGCTGACCAGCATGCGAAACGGAGCCTCCTCGATGACCGGTGGCGGCACGCGTTCGATGACGGTCTCGAACAGGCTGTTCATATCCTTGCGCGGCCCATCGAGTGTGCGGTCGGCGAAGCCCATCTTTGCGCTGCCGTAAAGAAACGGTGCGTTGAACTGGTCGTCGTCCGCACCCAACTCGAGGAACAACTCCAGCACCTTGTCGTGCACCCACTGCGGGCGGGCGGTGTCACGGTCGATTTTGTTGACCACGCAGATCGTCTTGAGCCCGTGGCCAAGCGCCTTGCGCAACACCCAGCGCGTCTGTGCCTGCGGCCCGCTGACGGCGTCCGTCAAAAGCAGCACGCCGTCGACCATCTTCATCACGCGCTCCACCTCGGCGCCGAAGTCGGCATGGCCGGGCGTGTCCACGATGTTGATCGTGTAACCGTTCCAATTGATGGCCGCGTTTTTGGCCTTGATGGTGATGCCTTTTTCGCGCTCGAGGTCCATCGAGTCCATGACCCGCTCGGCAACAACTTGGTTGTCCCGGAACGTGCCGCTTTGCTGCAACAACTCATCCACGAGCGTGGTCTTGCCATGGTCCACATGCGCGATAATCGCGATATTTCGAATCTTGTCTGCGTTCACTGATAAATGACGGGGAAGGAAAAACGTGTTGTCCGAAGAAAAACGCCCAAGCGGGTCACCCGAAGTGGCGATGGCTAATGAACGTTGATGGTAAATCCGGTGTGGGTTGGCCCAGAACTCCCCGTGCGCGCAGACAGATACAGAAACCGCCCCAACGGTTCAAGCATTGGTTTTGCCCCGTTCGCTTGGCCAAGCGCGGTGAAACACCCAATTGGGGGAGGGGCGAGTTCCACCTCGCTCCCTTAATTTGGGACGGGATGGAACCGGTCCCTCCCATCAGCCAAGCGCTTGGCCAAGGTCAGACCTTGAACTCGCCGCGGTAATCGCGGGTCAACCAGGCGGGGTCGCCGCCCTTGGCGAAGGTGTTCTTCTTTGGATTCCACTGGATCGCCGTGTGGTTGTAGTAGGTCTGGTTGAGCAGATGGCAGGCGATCGACGTGCGCGCCCCGATGATCTCGTGCGTGCACGGCTTCTTGCGCGTGCGCATGGAGTTGAGGAAATCCGGAATGTGGCTGCTGCTGCGATACAGTTTCACCTTGGCGTCCTTGAGGAACTCGGACTCGATCTTGTCGAGTTCCTTGCCGAGGTTGACGTTGCGGTCTCCGCCTGTACGGCCGGCGATGAACTTCTCCCCCAGCCAAAGGCCGATCCGGCCGCGGTGACACTCCACGCGGCCCTCGGTGCCGTAAAAGCTCGAACCCATGCCGGCACCGTGCATCAGCGGCACGCCGCCCGCGTAAACCAGTTGCGCGCCCTTCAACGCCTTGGGGTTCTCGGCCGGGATGGTGGCCACCGGGCCGCTGTCATCCACGCCCAATCCCCAGTGCACGATGTCGATCATGTGCGCGCCCCAGTCGCAGACCATGCCGCCGCCGTACTCCTTGTAGTTGCGCCAGTGCGGGAAGTGGCCATGCACGCCGCGCGGGCTGAGCACGGAACTGTAGCCGCGCATCGGGCCGGGGCCGATCCACTGGTCCCAGTCGAGGCCCGGCTCCAATGTCTCCGTCTCCAGATCGCACGGGATGCCGGCGTTGCCGATGTTGACGGCGGTTCGCTCGACCTTGCCGATGACCCCGTTTCGCACCAGCTCGGCGGCCACGCGAAACTCGCGGGAGGAGCGCTGCATCGAGCCGGTCTGCAGGACAGCCTTGTTCTTTTTCACCGCCTTCATCACCTCGACCGACTCGTGAACGTTGTGGGTCAGCGGTTTTTCGCAGTAGACATCCTTGCCGGAGTTCACCGCAGCAACGGTCTGGATGGCGTGCCAATGATCCGGCGTGGCGATGCTCACCGCGTCGATATCGTTGCGGGCGATGATTTCGCGGTAATCGTTGTACGCCTTGCAGTCGTTGTTTTGGTTATGCTTGTTGGCGGCATCACGGGCGGCGTTGCGACGGGTGGTGTCGCAGTCCGAAACAGCCACGCAGACGACGTTTTTGTCTCCCATGAAGCGTCGTTGCAACCCCCGGTTCTGGATGCCCATGCCAATGAAACCGACGGAAATCTTGTCGTTCGGCTTGATCTTGGCCGACAATATGCCGGACGGCAGGATGAACGGCGCGCTGGCAACCGCAGTGGACTGGAGAAAACGACGACGGGATACAGGATGGAACGTCATGCGGGAAAACTACCCGACCCGCCCCCGTTGAAAAGCCTTTTTTGAAACGGACTTTCTCAGGGCCGGAGCTTCGCTCAATTCCGCTGCCGTCGGCCTTTGCCCTCCCTTGCTTAGTTGTATGGATCCCTTTCACAGCCTGAGGATCTGCATCGACCTGCCTGATTCTCACAAACAATCTGCGGCATCTGCGGATTTGTGACGACGGGTGCCGCTTGGCCGAGTGGGAAAGCGGCACACAGCGCGCGCACTCCATGACGCTGGCGCGACAATTTGCCTCCTCCGCGTTTACTCCCCCAATTATTCGCGTCGATTTGCGTCCATTCGCGGTTGTTCAACCTCTCCCTGTTGGCTCTCCCGACGCATTCGTTGAGTTCGTGCCTTTTCCTGTTTCGTGGTACTTCCGACGAGAACGATTTTTCAGTTCTCTCTGTAGTTTCGGGTGCATTTAAAACGCGGCTTGCCCTGCCCTTGGCCAAGCGGGCTTAATGGCGGCGTGATCTTTCGGCACCCAAGGCCATCGCTGCTGTCCGCCGCCCTCGCCGGGCTGGGCGGTCTTGCGCTTGGCCAAGCAGCCGAGACGGTGGACTTGGCCAAGGCGGAGACACTCGCCCGGCAGCATTGCATCGGATGCCATCTGTTCCCGGAGCCGGAATTGCTCGACAAGAAAACGTGGGCCGAGCAGGTGATGCCGCGGATGGCCATCCGGCTGGGACTCTCGCCCGAGAGTGTCAACCGGCACCCGGAAGCGGACGCGCTGTGGAAGAGCGGCCGGTTCACGAGGGAACCCCTCATCACCAAGCCGGACTACTACGCCATCCTTGAGTATTACAAGACCAAGGCCCCGGAGAAGGCGCTGCCCCAAAAACCGGTCGCGCCGATCGGGCTGGAGCTGAAACAGTTCACCTCCCGACCCAGCCGATTCCGGCGCACGGTGGGCGCGGTGAACATGGTGCGCATCGACGAGGCGCGCCAACGAATCTACCACTCGGACGGCTTGGGTAAATTCCTCGACGTGATCGATGCGAACGGCGAATGGGTCGAGTCGCTGCAGGTCGGCAACGTGCCGGTGGCGTTCGCGGAAAACGGCGGCGACTTTTTCCTGACGATGATCGGCACCTTCACGCCGTCCGACATCCCGCGCGGCGAGCTTGCCCTGCTCCGGCGCGAGAACGGCGCGTTCGTCCGGAAGAAAACGGTGCTGCCAAACATCCCGCGCCCGACGCACACCAACTTTGCCGACCTGAACGGTGACGGCCGCACCGACCTGATCGTCTCGATGTACGGCAACAACATTGGCCGCCTGTCGTGGTACGAGCGCGGGGAGGACGGCGGCTACGCCGAACGCATCCTGCTGCCGCGCTCTGGCACGCTCAGCACGGCCGTGCACGACTTTAACGGCGACGGCCACCCGGACATCGCCGCGCTGGTCGCGCAGGAGGTGGAGGCGATGCACCTGTTCCTCAACGACGGAAAAGGCGTCTTCACCCCGCAGATCGTGTTTCAGGGGCATCCGCTTTTCGGGCACTCATCGTTTGAGTTGACCGACTTCGACGGCGACGGCCGGCCGGACTTCGTCGTCACCACCGGCGACAACGGCGAATACCCGTCGCCGCCCAAGCCGTACCACGGCGTCCGTGTCTACCTGAACCGCGGCGGCACGAGGTTTGAGGAGTCGCTCTTCCTGCCGCTCAACGGCGCCTTCCGCGCGCTGGCCCGCGACTACGACGAGGACGGCGACACCGACATCGCCGCCGTCTCCTACTTCCCCGACTACGCCCAGTCGCCGCGGGAGAGCTTTGTTTATTTCGAGAACAAAAACGGCTCGTACACGGCGAACACGTTCCGCACCTGCATCAGCGGCCGTTGGCTCACGATGGATGCCGGCGACGTAGACGGCGACGGCGACATCGACCTCGCGCTGGGCAACTACATGTACGGCCCGGACAAGGCCATCTTCGTGCCGGAATTCCTCATGAAAACATGGGAGCGCAGCGGCCCGCCGGTGATGCTCCTGCTCAACACGCTCCGCTCAAAACCGGCCGGGCGCTGAGCCGTTTTTTTTTTCTCGCCGCCGCGCTTGGCCAAGGGCACGGTTTCCGGATGCCAGCCGACAAAGAGGAGATTCACTACAAGGTCTGGGCCAGCGACAACGTCGTCTACGGGCCGGTGGCGTTGGAGACGCTGCTCGAGTGGGTGGCCGACGGCCGCGTGCTGGCGGACACCTGGGTGTTCAGCCAGGAGGTCAACAGCTGGAAGCCGGCCAAGTCGCTGCCGCCGCTGGGCGACGCGCTGGCTGCGTACCACGCCAGCCACGCCCCGCTGCCCATGCCGACCGAACTGGGCCAGGCGAGCGACTCGATCACGGTCGATTATCTCCGCCAATTCGACGCGCTTTCCGGCCTTGGCCAAGCGGAGCTGGAGCAGTTCATCAGCCATTGCACCGTGATGGAGATCGAGGAAGGCGGCTTGATCATGAAAAAAGACAGCCCCGGCGACGGGTTGTACATGGTTCTCTCCGGCGACACCCGCGTCCGGCTCGTGATCGCCGGGCAGGACACCACCTTGGCCAACGTCAAGGCCGGCAGCTTTATCGGCGAAGTGGCCATGTTCAGCCAAACCCCGCGCACCGCCGATGTCCTGGCGCTGACCCCGTGCAATTTGCTGTTCATGTCGGCCGAGGCGTTCCGGAACATGATGGAAACCGAGCCGAAACTGGCCTCGGCGGTGCTGTTCGCGCTGGGCCACATCATGGCCGACCGCATGGTGGCCGGGAATCAGCGGCTGCAGAGCAAGGCCAGCTCCGAATTCCTCTGGCTGTAGCCGGATGCCGGGCAAAAATAAACCGGCTTTGGGGCAAAGAGACCGTTGACACCAGCCCGCCGGATGGATAGGTTTCCCGGCCTTTTAAGGAGCAAATCATATGGTTCGCATACTACTATTTGTCACAGTCTTGGCCTTGGGCGGGGCTTTCTACGTCGCCTTCAGTACGGTTCAGGGTAAGATCGACACGATTACCGAGGAGCGGGACACAGCCGACAACAACCTCGCCCGGACCCGGGGGGAGTTGGCCACCGCCAAGAAAAACCAGGAAGAAGCCGAGAACGAGCGGGACGCCGCCCAAGCCCAGGCCGAAAGCGCCGTGGCCAATCTGCGCAACACACAGCAAGAGCTTATCAAGCAAAGGCAGCGTGCCGACCAGCACGAGACCGCCGCGAAAAAGTTCGAGGCCGATTTGGTCCAGGCTAGCAATTTCGTTGAGTCTTGGCGGCTCTTCCAGCAGGCCAACGGTACTCAGGATCAGATCAGGCAAAAGTTGGCCGCCTACGGCGAGGTCAACAACCAACGCGCCCAGTTCCTTTCCGAGAACGGCATCCTGCTCGGCCAAATAGAGAAACTGGGGGTTGAACTGGCCCGCTACACCGGGGCTCCCGTGAAGGTCGCCCTTCCCCGGACGCTCCAAGGCAAGGTCACCGCCGTGGATGCGCAGTTCGATTTCGTGGTGCTCGACATCGGCGAAACCCAGGGGGCCCGCGAACACGGCGAACTGCTCGTGAGCCGCGGCGAAAAGCTCATCGGCAAACTCCGCATTCTCGACGTCAAGGAAGATCACAGCATCGCCAACATCCTCCCGGATTGGAAACAGGGGGAAGTCCAGACCGGCGACCTCGTCATTGTCGGGAACTGACACGGCACACTTTATGCGTTCACTCAGCAAGGCCATTCTCTCCTTCTTCGCGATTCTCTTCGTGGGCTTGGCCTTGGGCATGACCGCGGGATGCCTCGGGCCGGATCCTGAAAACAACTCGGCCCGGCCGTGGAATACCCCCCGCCCCTGGGAGCACGGTGTCCCGGGCAGCATCTCCGAGCGCCGCTGATTCCGAGAAAAAAACCTTCCCAAGCCGGGCGTTTGCCCGGTTTTTTTGTGTTCCCCAACCGGCTAAATTGTGGTATAAACCGAACCTGATTAAGTCAGCGAACCGCGTTCGGGTCGCACCAAAAAACATTATGAGACTGGATAAACTGACCACAAAATCACAGGAAGCGCTGCAGGCGGCGCAGGAACTGGCGCATCAGCATTCGCAGCAACAGGTCGATGGCGAGCACCTTGCCCTGGCACTCACGCAGCAGCAAAACGGCATCATCCCCGCCCTGCTCCGGAGCAGTGGCGTGGACTTGGCCAAGCTACAGGCCGACCTCGAGGCCGGGATCGGCCGCTTGGCCAAGGTGCAGGGCGCCAGCACCGCCGACCTGTATCTCAGCCCGGAACTGAAGCAGGCGCTCGACGCCGCCCAAGCCAAGGCGACGCAGCTTGGCGACGACTACATCAGCACCGAGCATTTGCTGCTGAGCCTGTTGGCCAAGGGCGGCACGGCGCTTGGCCGCGTGTTCGAGAATCACAACCTACAGCGCGACGCCCTGCTCGAGGCGCTTGGCCAACTGCGCGGCAACCAGCGTGTCACCGACCCCAATCCGGAGGACAAGTTTCAAGCACTGGAAAAATACGGGCGCGACCTCACCGCCTTGGCCAAGCAGGGCAAGATCGATCCGATCATCGGGCGCGACGACGAAATCCGCCGCGTGATGCAGGTGCTCAGCCGCCGCACGAAGAACAACCCGGTGCTCATCGGCGAGCCGGGCGTCGGCAAAACCGCGATCGCCGAGGGGCTGGCTCGGCGCATCGTCAGCGGCGACGTGCCGGAGTCGCTCAACAACAAGACGCTCGTCGCGATGGATCTCAGCGCGATGATCGCCGGCGCGAAATACCGGGGCGAATTTGAGGATCGCCTCAAGGCGTTCATCAAGGAAATCACCTCCAGCGACGGACAGATTATTTTGTTCATCGACGAGTTGCACACGCTCGTCGGTGCCGGTGCCGCCGAAGGCGCGACCGACGCGGCCAACATGCTCAAGCCACAGCTTGCCCGGGGCGAACTGCGCTGCGTCGGCGCCACCACACTCGACGAGTACCGCAAACACATCGAGAAAGACCCCGCCCTCGAGCGCCGTTTCCAGCCGGTCAAAGTGAACGAGCCGACCGTCGAGGACTCCATCGCCATCCTGCGCGGCCTCAAGGAGCGATACGAGGTGCACCACGGGATCCGCATCCAGGACACCGCGCTCGTCACCGCCGCGACCCTGTCCGACCGCTACATCACCGACCGGTTTTTACCGGACAAAGCGATCGACCTCATCGACGAGGCGGCGTCGCGGCTGCGAATGGAACTCGACTCGATGCCGACCGAGATCGATCAGCTCGATCGGCAAATCATGCAGCTCGAGATCGAGCGCACGGCGTTGAAAAAAGAAAAAGACGCCGCCAGCAAAGAGCGCTTGGCCAAGCTGGAAGAAACCTTGGCCGGCTCGAAAGCGGAAGCCGACGCGCTCAAGGCGCGGTGGCAGGACGAGAAGGCCTCGATCAACGCCGTCAGCATCGTCAACAGCCAACTCGAGGAGGCTCATCGCGAACAGGAGCAGGCCGAACGCGACGGCAACCTCAATTTAGCGGCACAAATCCGCTACGAAACCATCCCCGGCCTCGAGAAAAAGTTGGCCGAAATGCAGGAAGCGCTGAAGGAGTCCGGCGAGGCCAAGCGGCTGTTGCAGGAGGAAGTCACCGATGAAAACATCGCCGAGGTTGTCGCCGCGTGGACCGGCATCCCGGTGGCCAAGATGCTCGAGGGCGAGCGGCAAAAACTCGTCCAGATGGAGGCGCGCATCGGCGAGCGGGTCATCGGCCAAACCGAGGCTGTCCACGCCGTCGCCGATGCGGTACGCCGCGCGCGCAGCGGGCTGCAGGATCCGGATCGGCCGATCGGCTCGTTCATTTTCATGGGGCCGACTGGCGTCGGCAAGACCGAGTTGGCGCGTGCGCTGGCCGAATTTTTGTTCGATGCCGAGTCGGCGATGGTGCGCATCGACATGAGCGAGTACATGGAGAAACACACCGTCGCCCGGCTCATCGGCGCGCCGCCGGGCTACGTCGGCCACGAGGAAGGCGGGCAGCTCAGCGAAGCCGTCCGCCGCAAGCCGTACAGCGTCGTGCTGTTCGACGAAATCGAGAAGGCGCACCCGGATGTCTTCAACGTTTTTTTGCAACTGCTCGACGACGGGCGACTCACCGACGGCCAGGGCCGCACGGTCGATTTCCGCAACGCCATCGTCATCATGACCAGCAACATCGGCTCGCACATCATCCAGGAATATTTCCTCGATGGAAAAACGAGCGACGCCGACCGGCTGGGCATGGAGCAGAAAGTCGAGGCCGAGTTGAAGGCGCACTTCCGGCCGGAATTCCTCAACCGCATCGACGACACGATCGTGTTCCACAGCCTCGACGAGGAGCAGTTGGCAGTGATCATCGACCTCCAGTTGCGCAACGTGGCCAAGCGACTTGAGGCGCAGCAACTCACGCTCGAGGTCAGCGACGAAGCCAGGCAGCACTTGGCCAAGGAGGGCTACGACCCGCAATTCGGCGCCCGGCCTCTTAAGCGCACCGTGCAGGAACAGTTGCTCAACCCATTGGCCAAGCGACTGCTCGACGGCGGCTTCAAGCCGGGCGACCACATCCGCGTGCACTTGGCCAACGGCGAACTAACCTTCGAGGCGTAAGCCGGTCTTAGAGTTTTCGGGAGGGGCGAGTTCCACCTCGCCCCGTTTCATGTCCTGGTTTGGGACGAGGTGGAACTCGTCCCTCCCGACTTGATCGTCCCAACGTGGTTGCGAATGAATGGGTCGAGGAAACCGGCCAGGCGGCGGAGCTGCGCCGCGCTCGGCCGCAGCTTGGCCAAGTCGGCCCAATCGGCAGTAGCCATCTTTTCGGCGACGGCGCGCGTGCCGGGGTCGAGCTTGGCCTTGGCCCAGTCCGGCGACTGCCCCTGGCTTGCGAGAAACTTGACCTCGAACACGCTGAGCCAAAACTCCCCCTCCCCGCCGCCGTCAAGCCGGCGCACCAACTCCAGCATCAGGCCGAACTCGGCCCGGAGCGGCGTCTGCTCCTCAGTCGCTCGGTTCAGCAGCTTGGCCGCGCGGGCGAGGCAGTCGAGCAACTCCACGTCGGTGCGCAGATGGGGGAAAGTTTCCAGCAACGCAACTTCGCAGAGCGTGTGCAGGTCGGAGCGGCGGCTGCGCCGGAAGCTGAGTTGCGCGAGGTGAAACAGGTCGAGCTTGCCCCGAAACGGCGACTTGGCCCGTCGCGCGCCTTTGGCCACGGTGCCAATGCGGCCGGCCCCGGGGCTGAGCCAATGAACGACGAGGCTTGTTTCCGTCAGCGGAAAAACACGCAGGACCAGTCCGGTGGCGCGCTCATCCATCGGAGAGCATCCTCGCCGCCTCCGCCTTGAACGCCTCCTGCACGCCTTCCGCGTTTTCCGGCGACACCGCGCCGAGGCTGACGATGTATTTGATGCCGTCGGCGACCGACATGTCGAGCTTGACCACCTTGCTCTCCGGCAGCACGAGCAGAAAGCCGGTAGTCGGGTTCGGCGTGGTGGGCACGAAAATGCTGATGATGCTCTCGCCGTCGTCGGTCTTGACCTGTTCGGCCGTGACAAAGCCGACCGAGTGCAGCCCCTTTCGCGGGAACTCGACCATCACCACCTGCTTGAAGTTGGACTTGTTCTCGGAGGTGAACGCCTGGTTGACCTGCTTGACGGTGCCGTAGATTTTGCCGAGCAGCGGCACGTTCAACAGCACATAATCCATCAGCTGCACCAGTTTTTTGCCGACGTAATAGCGCGTCAAAAAACCGAGCAGGCCGGTGAGGATGATGGCCTCGAGGATCGCCACCACCTTCCAGCCGAAATACAGTTCCGATCCGGGCTGGCCGTCCTTCCAGATGTCGGTCAACTCCAGGCCGGGGACAAACCGGAACGGGTACAGCAGGATGTCGGAAACGGCGACCGCCTGGTTGAACAGCCAGAGTGCCACGCCGATCGAGATGATCACCGGCAGCACCACGGCCAAGCCGGTGAAAAAATTCCGGCGCGACCGCCCCAGCAACGTGACCCGTTTACTCATCTGCCAATCACCCTACCCCGCTTGGCCAAGCGGCTCAAGGGAAAGCGCTCCACCGCCAAGCGCATCAGCCGCTCCTCCTCCCGCTTCATCACCCGCCGCGGCATCGGCGCCGAGTCGTCGTACCCGCGCAAATGCAGGATGCCGTGGATCAAATACCGCGCCACCTCCTCCGGCCATGTGATGCCATGCTCCCGCGCGAACGCCTCCGCGACACCGGGGCAGATGAAAATGTCACCCAACAGCGGCCCCGGCCGGGGCACAACGCCCGCTTGGCCGCCGTAGTCGAGCGTGATCACGTCCGTCGGCCCCTCATGCCGGAGATGCTCCCGGTTGATTCGGGCCATCTCCGCCTTGGCGACGAGGAACACCCCGAGTTCGTGCGCTTCCGGCTCGACCGGGCGGCCGGACTCGGTCCCGGCCAACGCCCACTTGGCCAAGCGACGCAGCCGCCACGCATCAACCGGGTGGCTCGTTTGGTCGCGCGCTGGCCAGAGCGGCGTTTTTCGTTGTCTGGCCTTCCATGTTT
>JACNJE010000033.1 GCA_014382705.1 Verrucomicrobiota bacterium
GGTACTTACTCGTCTTGTAGTACTTGCGATTTATGTAAGCAGCAACCGGCGTATCGTAAGAAAAGAAAAAGACGTTTCCATTCTTGAATTGGATTTCGGTTTCGTTTGAGCTTTTGTTTGTTAGTTTCATTTTATTTTATTATCGGTCGCTTGAATCTTCAAAGCACCTTTCGATGCTCACGACTTGGATCATTTCACCCTTTGTCCATGTCTTGCCGTTAATGTCTTTGCCGACTGTCTCTGCAAGGAATTCGCGAATCATCTCTGGTTCACTTGTGCCAAGCGGAAAAGTCGTGTGAATCCCGTTGAATCCGGCAAGTTCGTGGTTGCCTTTGTATTCGGGGTTGCGCTTAATGTTAAACACTACGTTTAAGAACTTCTTTTTGGTTTTTGTCATATCTCTCATAACTGGGAATAGTCTATCATAGAATGGGTCGAATGTCAACCCTTTTTTGTTACTTTTTTCACTTTTATTCCGCGCTTGAACTGTTCCCAAGTGGGGCGATCGCTTTCGGCGGTTGTCATGTTTAGCTGTAGGGCTTTCCATTCCCTCATCTGATCCATGCGCTGGCGCTGGATAAAGTGGCTGCGTATCTCGGTTATTGTCATTTGATTCTTCATTGTGTTTCTCTCACTCACTGGATAAAGTATAGCACAAAACTTCGAGAAAGTCAACCCCTAAATGCGTTTTATTTCACTTTTTTTTTGTTGTTGTAAGTTGTTGATTACCAGAGGTTTAGCGCGGGGGGCATGGCCCCGGGCCTAAGCCCTTGGGGTAGAGTGACTTAGACTAATTCGCCTTTGGCTTCATCGTAGCCGTGCTGCAGCCAGTAATCATCCTCAGCGCGCTCTTCAGGCGTGGTGGCCGCAAGGTATTCAGCCAAGGCGACCTCCAGCTCTGCGTTCAGTTGGGCGAGTTCCTCAGTAGTCACAGTAGGAATCGTTGCAGCCACCGTAATACTCATCAGTCCCCAAACCAGCGTTTCCGAGCGCATCAGCATCCGCTTCCGCGTCCGAGTTGAAGCCATCCCATGGCTCATCGTTGCCTGCGTCATCAAACGACCAGACCGTTTCGGTCGCGCCATCACGGTCACGCAACACATCGACACCAGCGTCATTGGCGGCCTCGATAGCGTCCTCGAGCCCATCATGGCTCACGTCGAACATACGGAACAAACCGTCCTCATCTTTTATGTAGTAGCTTTCTCTCATAACTTCAAAAAGTATAGTTGATTTTTGGCCAAACGTCAAGCACTATTTTTAAGGTTTCTGCGGATGTCTTTCAGGTTGTTCTCTAGCTCCTTGGCTCGCGTCCATCCTTCGGGAAGCTTGCCCCAGTTCTCTAGCGTGTGCTCTTCCATGTTAGTCAAGCGATCAATCTGGCTGCGTAGGTTGGCGTTCTCAGAATCAACTCGATCGATTATGTTTGTATTATTCATCTTAGTATTTCTCTCACTCACTGGGGATAGTATAGCACAAGATGGCGCAGATAGCAAGACTTATTTTCATTTATTTTTCATGCTGTAAGTCATTGGGTATCAAGGGTTTAGCGCGGGGGGCTAGGCCCCCGTGTCAAGCTTAAAGTGGTAGGCCGGGTGGGACTCGAACCCACAGCCAACGGCTTAAAAGGCCGCTGCTCTACCATTGAGCTACCAACCCGGCCGCCCGGGGTCGCCCCGGGAGCGGGCGCAACGTAGTCTTACGCGTCCGTGTTGGCAAGTTTTTCCCCAGCGCATCCGGCTTTTCCCGGGGAGGCCCGCACGCTATGGTCCGCGGCGAATGGAAACTCGCAGACTGGGAAACTCCGACCTCGAACTGACGCCGGTTGGCCTCGGAACCTGGGCCATTGGCGGCGGCGACTGGGGCATGGGCTGGGGGCCGCAGGAGGAGAACGACTCGATCGGGTCGATCCTCGAGGGACTGGAGGCCGGCATCAACTGGATCGACACCGCACACGCGTACGGTTTCGGGCTGTCGGAGGAGGTGGTCGGCAAGGCGCTCCGGGAATGGGGCCAGCCGGTCATCGTGGCCACCAAGTGCGGCGTGTTGCCCAACGCCGACAAAACGCCACGCCGCTTCGCCTCGCGCGAACTGATCCTCGAGGAGGTCGAGGGCTCGCTGCGCCGGCTGCAGGTGGAAACGATCGACCTGTACCAGCTCCATTGGCCGGAGCCGGACGAGAACGTCGAGGAGGCATGGCAGACGCTGCTCGATTTACAGGCGCAGGGGAAGATCCGTTGGCCGGGCGTCAGCAACTACTCGGCGGCCCAGCTTGGCCGCGCCGCCGCGCTTGGCCCGGTCACCTCGCTGCAGCCGCGCTACAGCCTGCTCAACCGGCAGATCGAGGAGGAGGGGCAGATGCAGTGGTGCCGCGACCACAATTGCGGCATCGTCTGCTACAGCCCGATGGAGAGCGGGCTGATCACCGGCAAGGTCACCCGCGACTGGATCGACAACCTGCCGGAAAACGACTGGCGCCGCCACAAGCAGGCAGACCACCCGGTGGCTTCCCTGCTCCGCCCGCCGAACCTGGAGCCGTTCCTGCAACTCGTCGACCGGCTCCGCGAGATCGCCGGGCCAAGCGGGCACACGGTCTCGCAGTTGGCCGTGGCGTGGACGCTGCGCCGGCCGGAGATCACCTCGGCCATCGTCGGCGCGCGCCGCAAAGGCCAGATCGCCGAGACCGTCCGGGCCGCCGAGTGGCCGCTTGGCCAAGCGGAGCAGGACGCCGTGTCGGCCGCGGTGGATGCGTTCCGCGAGGCGATCGGTTGACCGGGCGACCGGCCGAAAAATCAAAATAAAAAGTCGATTGTAATTGCCAAGCGGGCCGCTTTCACGTAGTAAAAGGCGCATGGAAATGGCAATCGGACTTCTCGTCATCGGTTTCGTGCTGATGTTTTTCGAGGTGCTGCTGCCCGGCATGGTGCTCGGCGCCTGTGCCATTCTCACCATGATCGCCTCGGTGGTGGTGGCCTATCTCAACACCGAACACGGCAACATTTTCCTTGTCATCGCGCTGGTCTCAACGGCCATCTTCACGGTCTGTTTCGTGGTGTGGTTCCCGAAATCCGCCATGGGACAAAAACTCGCCTCCACTTCAGCCGTTGGTGATTTGGGTATTGATTTATCCGGATTGGTTAACCAAACTGGCTCCACCTACACGGATTTGCGCCCCTCCGGCAAGGCCGTGATCGGCGACGACCGGGTGGACGTTGTCACCGAGGGCGCATACATCGAGAAGGATCGCCCCATCAAGGTCGTGGCCGTGGAAGGCAAGCGGGTGGTCGTCCGTGAAACCTGATTTTTAAGCTGAACAAAAAACCTGCAACATAACCTGAAAAAATGAATCCAACACAATTAATCGCAATGGCTCCAACACAATTGATCGTATTGGGAGTTGGTGGCCTGATTCTGTTCATCCTCGCGATCGTGGTCCTGAACTTCGGGACGACGTGGTTGAGAGCCTACGTTTCCGGGGCCAAGGTAACCTTCATGGAGTTGATCCAGCTGCAACTCCGGAAGATTCCAATCCGTCGCATTGTCGACCCGCGAATCACCGCGGTGAAGTCCGGCATCCCGGTCACGATCGACGACCTTTCCACGCACTTCCTGGCGGGAGGCCATGTCGAGATGGTGATCCAGTCACTAATCAACGCCCAGAAGGCCAACATCGACCTGGTGTTTGACCAGGCCTGTGCCATCGACCTGGCAACCAAGGGCACCAGCAAAAACGTGGTTGAGGCGGTGCACACCTCGGTCAACCCGCAGGTCATCGACTGCCCGCCCGCCGCTGGCTCAAAACGCAGCATCGACGCCGTGGCCAAGGACGGCATCATCATCAAGGCCCGCGCCCGCGTGACCGTTCGCACCAACCTGTCCAGCTTCGTCGGCGGCGCCACCGAAGACACCATCGTTGCCCGAGTCGGCGAAGGCATCGTCTCCTCCATCGGCTCCGAGGCAAGCTACAAGGACGTGCTGGAGAATCCGGATCGCATATCAAAGAACGTGCTGGCCAAGGGCCTCGACAGCAACACCGCCTTCGAGATTTTGTCGATCGACATCGCAGACGTGGATATCGGCGAGAACATCGGTGCCAAGCTGCAGGCCGAGCAGGCCGAGTCGAACAAGCTTGTCGCCCAGGCGCAGGCGGAAGTCCGCCGTGCCGCCGCCGTGGCGCAGGAGCAGGAAATGACCGCCCGCGTGGCGGAGATGCAGGCCAAGGTCGTCGAGGCTGAGGCGCAGGTGCCGTTGGCCATGGCTGAGGCGTTCCGCAGCGGCAACCTCGGCATCATGGATTATTACCGGATGAAGAACCTCGCCGCCGACACCGACATGCGCAGCAAGATCGCCGGCACCGACGAGGCGGCCGACTCCGACAAGCCGAAGAAATAACCCACCTTGGCCACCGGCTTCACAGAATGGCTGAGCACCGGCGCGCAGGGGCAACCGATCCTGTCAGCGGTGGATGGGCAGTTGTTGTTCTACCTCGTGTTCGGCCTGCTGGCCGCGATGGTCAGCTGGATCAACAAGCGCAAGGAAGCCGCCAAGCGCGACCAGTTGGCACGGGCCGTGCCGGTGCAACCTTCCAAGACGAAAACAACTGGGGAATCCAGCGAGGGGAAAACCAGCGGATGGCTGGGGCGGCTCGAGCAACTCGTCGAGGCGCAACTCGACAAAGTTAAAGAGACCGGCCAGCAACTGGAGAGGGAGTACGTCGATGATTACGAGCAGGAATCGGCCGATCTGCCCCCGTTAATTGGTGCCACTACGTCGTCAACACCACCGCTCGTTAGCGTGACACAGGAAGGGTACAAGGAAACACCGCTCGCCCGGCAGTTGCGCGAGGCCGAACAGGTCAGCGCCACCCGGAAAATGGTCCCGGCTCGTTCGCCCGTGTACGACTCCCCCATCTACGCCGGCAACATGGCCCGGCAAATCGCCTCCAACCTCCAAGCCGCCCGGCAAGCCGTCGTCGGCTCCATCATCCTCGGCACGCCCAAGTCGCTCGAGAGCCCTGAGCAAGTCACCCGCCACTGATTGAGTGAGCGGTGAGCCGTTTTTCATGCCTGCACACTGCTCACTGCTCACCTCCCCGGCTTCGTCAGCGGGAAGGCATTCGGCAGATGGCGCACCTCGCTCACCGCGCCGTCGCGCAGCAGCACTTCGACAACATCAAAACGAAACTTGGTTTCCGGATTGCCGGCCCGCCGCAGATATTCCTTCGCCGCTTGGCCAAGCAGCCGGCGCTTGCGCTGATCCACCGCAGCAGCGGGGCGCGTCCAGCCGCCCTCCGTCCGCGCCTTCACCTCGACGAACACCAGACAATTCCCATCACGAAACACAAGATCGATCTCGCTGCTCTTCGAGCGGAAATTCGCCGTGAGGAACTTAAGGCCGGCCCGTTGAAGATGCCGCTTGGCCGCCGCCTCGCCGGCTCGCCCCCGGCGCAAATGCTCCGGCCCGCGACGCAGGCCAAGCGCCTGCTTAAATGTTCGCCAGAGACTCATCGCTCTTCGGGAACAGCCCCAGCTGCGGCTGCGGCTTGATCGGCGCGAAGCTGCACCGGTGCACACGGCACGGCCCCAGCCTGGCCAATGCGTCGAGATGCTCGCGCGTCCCGTACCCCTTGTTCGCAGCAAAGCCGTAGCCGGGAAATTCGCGGTCAAGCGCCATCATCATCCGGTCGCGCGTCACCTTGGCCAAAATACTGGCGGCGGCGATCGAGTAGCTCAGCGAGTCGCCCTTCACGAGCGCCGTCTGCGCCTGGCCGAGCGCCGGCACCGGCCGGCCGTCCACCAGCAAATGCCCCGGCGCTTGGCCAAGCGCGGCCAACGCCTCCTGCATCGCCCGGTGGGTCGCCTTCAAAATATTAATGCGATCCACCTCCTCCGGCCCGACCACGGCAACGCCGAACTCAAACCCGTCCAGCGACTGGAGCAACTCGAAAAACAGCTCCCGTTTTTTTGCGCTCAAACGCTTCGAGTCGTTCACTTCGTCCAGCGGCTTGGCCAAGCCATCACGAATGTGCCTGGGCGAAAACACCGCCGCCGCCGCAACCACCGGCCCGGCCAGCGGCCCGCGCCCGGCCTCGTCCACCCCGACGATCCGCTCGCAGCCCTTGGCCAAGCGCTCCCGCTCGTGCGTGAACCGGTCAACCGCCATGGCTAAACAAACTTGCCGGGATTGAGAATGCCGTTGGGATCGACCGCTCGCTTGAACGCCGCATGCAGCTTGCGCACCTCCGGCGTCGTGGCCTGCTCCCACCACGGCAGCCGCGCTACGCCGATGCCGTGCTCGCCGGTGACCACCCCGCCCCACGCCAGCACCTGCCGAAAAAGGTCGTCCAGCGCATCGCCGCTGCGCTTGACCTGTTCCGGGTCGGACTCGTCCATCATCAGGTTGACGTGGATGTTGCCGTCGCCGGCGTGTCCAAAACAGGCGACGCGGATGCCGTGCTTTTTTTGCAGTTGACCGGCAAACCGGAACAGCGCCTCGAGCCTGCCGCGCGGCACGGCGATGTCGTTGTTCAGCTTGGTCAATCCAGTGTCGCGCAGTGAATACGAAAACTCGCGGCGCAACTGCCAAAACTGTTCGACGCCCTCGTCGCCGAATCCTTTCTGCGTGTTCAACGGAGCGAACGGCTTGAGCAGTTTTTGCAATTGGTCCAGCTCGCTGCGCACCGATTTTTCCTGCCCGTCCAACTCGACGATGAGGTGCGCCTTGCAACCGTCGAACAAGTTGCTGCCGGTCCGCTCGCGCGCCGCCGTCAGCGTGAAGGCGTCGGCGACCTCAACGGCGGACGGCAAAAAACCGGCCCGAAAAATCGCCTGGATCGCCCGGGCGGCGTGGCGCATCGAGCCGAAGCCCATGCCGATGCAGGCCCGGAACGGCGGCAGCGGCAGCAACTTTAGCGTCGCCCCGGTGACGATCCCGAGCAGTCCCTCCGAGCCGACAAAGAAACGCGCCAAGTCGAAGCCGGTTTTATTTTTGTGGCAACGTCCGCCGAGCGCCGCGATCGAGCCGTCCGGCAGCACAACCTCGAGCCCGAGCACATAGTCGCGCGTGACGCCGTACTTGAGGCAGCGCGGGCCGCCGGCGTTGGTGGCGATGTTGCCGCCGATGCTGCAGTCCGCGCGGCTGGCCGGGTCGGGCGGATAGTACAATCCCTTGGCCTCGGTGGCGTGTTGCAACTCCGCCGTAATGACGCCGGGCTGAACCACGGCGACAAAGTCGCTCCCGCTGATTTCCCGGATGCGCTTCATCCTGGCCAGGCTCAGGGCGATCCCGCCACGCACCGGCACGCAGCCGCCGACGTAGCCGTGCCCCGCGCCGCGCGCGGTTACCGGGATGCGATGCCGGTTGGCGAACTTGAGAATTTCCGCAACGGCTGTTGTACTGCGCGGAAAGGCCACCGCTTCGGGCGGGTTGGCGGCGAACCACTTGTCGCCGGCGTGCCGCTGGAGCGTGCGCTCGTCCGTGCGCAACGTGCCGTTGGCCAGGCGGCGTGCCAGTTGTCCAAGCTGCTTGCGGCGGGCGGCTGTCATTCGACCGGGTGACCGCACGATTTCAAAAACTCCCGTGCGTCTGCCTCCCGGTCTTCCGGCACCTGCACGCGGATGCCGCCAACGCCGACCACATAACATTCCACCGCCAATGCGCTGCTCTCGTCGGCGACAAACACATCAAAGTCCGCCGCCTCAAGCTGCGAGCGAACCAGCTGCGCCTCCGCCGAATTGAGCGCCCGAAATACTGTCTTGAGTTGCATGATTATTGGGCAGATTTTAACCGCTTCAAAAGTTTATTCGCGTTCTCCCTCTCCCCTGCCCTCTCCCGCTGGGAGAGGGAGCCGCAGCAGTTGCAGCAGCTTCGCCAGGCGTGCGGTTCTCTGCACCGCTTTTTTACTGTTCAGTTTTCAGCCCATCAAAATCTTGTCCATCCTGTCCTTCCATGTTTCCATTTTTTACTGGCCGAAAGCGGCGCACAGCGCACGCACTCCAAGACGCTCCCGCGACATCCATACCCCGCTTGGCCAAGCGGTGCCCAGCTTGATTCCTTCTCCCTCAGGGAGAAGGTGGCCGCAGGCCGGATGAGGGTGAAACCATGAATGTTTTTTAGTAAAAATCACTGTTTGATCGCAGGGTTAATCAACCTCCACCGAGCGCGCTTCGCGGATCGACTCGAGCGCGGCGAATGTGAGCCGCATGCTTTGCCGCGCCTCGGCGTATGGCAGCGGGTGATCCGCCTCGCCGCGCAAAAATGCCAGCCACGCGGCCATCTGCTCGGCGTGGCCTTTCGAGCCGTACTTGAACTGCTTGCGTGCGTGGCGCTGATGAATCGTGAGTGACTGAAAGTTGGTGATGTCCGCCACGATGCCGGCCCCGTAAACCGTGCAATGTTCCTTGGGGTAAGTCGTGTCACCCTCGGCGGAATAAATCAACTGCCCGCTTGAGCCGTCGGCAAACTCGACCTGCGCCGTGACGCTGTCCGGCAACGGCAGCGCGCCTTCAGCGGGCCAGACGGTTTGCGCCGTGACGCGCACCGCCCGGGAGCCGAACAGGAAACAAAAGTAGTCGAGAAAATGGCACCCCTCGCTGATGACCCGCCCACCGCTCTCGTCCTGATTGGCGTACCAATGGCCGGCGTCGAGCTTGCCGGCGAACACGCGAAAACTGGCCGACGTCGGGCCGGGCACGCGGTCGAGCCGCCGCTTCAACTCGACGCTTGCCGGGGCGAACCGGCGGTTGAACCCAACCTGCACGCTCTGCGGATGCTCCGCGATCGTCGCGTCGATTTCGTCCAGCTCGGCACGCGAAAGGCAGAGCGGTTTTTCGACAAAAACATGACGCCCCGACTTGAGCGCCGCCATCACCATCGGCGCGTGCAGATGGTTGCGCGTGCCGATCAGCACCGCGCCGTCGCCCGATTGGCCAAGCGCGGTGTTGGGATCGGTCGCCGCCTCCGCGAAGCCAAACTTGTCCCGCACGTGATTCGCACTGAGCGCGGTGTTGTTGACGATCGTGCCAAGCGGAATCCTGCCCTTGAGGCTTGGGAGCAGCATCGTCCGGGCGAAGTTGCCCGCGCCGATCACGTCGAGCTGCGCCACCGGCTTGGCCAAGCGCTTGGCCGACGGAATGTCACTTGGCTCAGCGCTTGGCTCAGCGCTTGGCTCCGCGCTTGGCTTGGGCTCGGCTTGGGCCGGTGCGTCGTCCGGCTCGCCATACTCCATCACCACGCCGACGTCGCCCGAGGAGCCGTCGCCGAGCGACTGGTACACCGACAGCGATTCGTCGAATTTCACACGCCGAGTGGTGATCGCGCCGAGATCGAGTTCCCCGCTGCCCAGCAAATGCAGGCACGCCTGAAAATTGCGCTGCTCAGTCCAGCGCACGTAGCCGATCGGGTAATCCGCCCCGCCCCATTCGTACGACGGATCGTACCGGCCCGGGCCATACGAGCGCGAAAAACGGACATCGAGTTCCTTGTTGGCAAAGATGCGCCACGGCAGCTCAATCTTCGTGATGCCAACATCGACCATGCGCCCGCGGTCGCGCAACGCCTCGGCGCACTGCTCGATCGGCGCATTGCTGTTGGTGCCGACACAGACCACCGCCGCATCGACGCCGTGGCCGTCGGTCCATTCGCGAACCTCGTTTTGCAACTCCTGCGACGACGAGATCACCACCCGCTCGGCGCCCATCGCGGAAGCGTGCCCGCGGCGTGACTCGTCGAGATCCACCGCCATGACGCGCGCGCCGTTGGCCTTGAGCAGACCGGTGACCAGCAGGCCAACCAGTCCCTGCCCCATCACCAGCACGCGGTCGCCAAGGCGCGGTTCGGTCTGTCGCACCGCCTGCATCGCGATGGAGAGCAGCGTCGTGTAAGCCGCCTGCCACATCGGCACGCCGTCCGGCACCTTGGCCACGAGCATGTCCGGCACCGCGATGTACTCGGCGTGAAACGCACACTCGGCGCCACCGCACGCCACGCGGTCGCCGACGTGAAAACGAGAGTTGCCTTCGTCCACCGCCTCGACGATCCCGGCCGCGCTGTAGCCCAGCGGCGTTGGCGACGAGAGGCGGTTGCGCACTTTTTCGTAGGCCGACTTCCAGCCGATGTTCCGCGCGGTGTCGATCACCTTGCGAACCTGATCCGGTCGTGCCTTGGCCTTTTGCAGCAGGTTCATCCTGGCCTGCTCGACCTTCATTTTCTCGGTGCCGATCGAGATGACCGAGTGCGTCGTGCGCACCAGCACCCCGCCCGGGGGCGGGACGGGCCGCGGCACCTCCTGCAGTTCCAGCCGTCCGTCCTGATATTGGGCAATCTGTTTCAACGTGCAAATGAGTAGGCAGTTTCAAGTTTGAAGTTTCAAGTTTGAAGTTCTGCGGAGCCAGCCGGACAACCAGAAAATTGAGTCGCATTTCATCAAGCATGTGCCGATCCGTCGCCTGTAAGGCGACCTTTGCGTAGCCGAGGGCAACGCCCTTGGAATCTGGCCCACAATGTCAACGTGCCCTGTCGGGGCACTTCAACCGTTTGCCACCAACCACCGTTGAACAACCCTCACAGGGTTGTGGTTTTTCTCACGTCAATCCCGAGGGCGCTGCCCACGGCTACGTAGGTTCAGGCTTACAGCCTGTTTGCATGGGGATAGCCACACATCGCGACGGGGAGGGCATGCCGCTCGCGTTGCGAGCCACATGCCCTCCCCATAAAAATACAAAAAAAACTTGCACATCCAATCAATTGTGGTTCGACTTTCCTGCGATGAAACCTCTCCGAATGATAATTGGGCTGGGCTGGGCTGGGCTGGGCTGGGCTGGGCTGGGCTGGGCTGGGCTGGAGCGAATGCGGGTGAAGTTGACCTGAAGATTCAACGCTCCGTCAAAGTCAGTTTCGAGTCTGAAACTGGCAAAGCGTACAACGTTTACTCCACGACGGATGTCGCAAAGAAAAAGTGGCATCTGCTCGGGGGGCCGGTTGACGGGAACGGGGAACCGATCGTCTTTTTCTATCAATCAAACGACGATCAAAAAGTATTCTTCAAAGCCGAATCACTCGGCGGTTCCGGAGAGGAACCAAGCACCGTTTCGATAGAGCACGAGTGGTCCGGCACCTCGGTAAGGTTAAGGAAACCAAATGGCACTTGGGGCAGTTGGGTGAATCTAATCGGGCCGCAAGGTGAAATCGGTCTCCAAGGGCCGCAGGGCGAAACGGGCCTTACCGGCGTAAAAGGTGACCAAGGCATCCAAGGCCCCGCCGGGCTCAAGGGCGATGCAGGTGCAACCGGCCCCAAAGGCGACACCGGTCTCCAAGGGTCGCAGGGTGAGATTGGGCTCACCGGAGCGAAAGGTGACCAAGGCATTCAAGGCCCTGCCGGACTCAAGGGCGACACGGGTGAGACTGGCCCCAAAGGCGACACCGGTCTCCAAGGGCCGCAGGGCGAGACTGGCCCCACCGGCGCAAACGGTGAACAAGGCATCCAAGGCCCCACCGGACTCAAGGGCGATACTGGCGCTACCGGGCCGCAAGGTGAAATCGGTCTCCAAGGGCCGCAGGGCGAGACTGGCCCCACCGGAGCGAAAGGTGACCAAGGCATCCAAGGCCCAGCCGGAGCCAAGGGCGATACGGGTGCAACCGGCCCACAAGGATCGCAAGGCGCAACGGGCCTTACCGGCGTAAAAGGTGACCAAGGTATCCAAGGCCCAACTGGGGCCAAGGGCGACACGGGAGCGACTGGCCACAATGGCGACACCGGCCCGCAAGGACCGCGAGGCGAGACTGGCCCCACCGGTCCGAAAGGTGATCAAGGCATTCAAGGCCCAGCTGGTCCCAAGGGCAATACGGGTGCTATCGGGCCGCAAGGTGACACCGGTTCTCAAGGGCTGCAGGGCGAGACCGGCCCCACCGGCCCCACCGGCCCCACCGGCGCAAAAGGCGATCAAGGCATTCAAGGCCCTGCCGGCGCAAAAGGCGAT